>DATKIA010000022.1:0-20334 GCA_035509895.1 Solirubrobacterales bacterium | reverse complement strand
GTCGGCAAGTCGACCCTGGCCAACGCGATCGTCGGGGCCAAGGTGGCGATCGTCTCCGATAAGCCCCAGACGACCCGCCGGGCGATCCGGGCCGTGGCCAGCGGACCGGATTGGCAGCTCGTGCTCGTCGACCTGCCCGGCGTCCAGCGCCCGCGGGACGCCCTGACCGAGCGGATGCAGCACCGGGTCGAGCGCGAGCTGGCCGAATCCGACGTCGCGCTGCTGGTGATCAACGGTGAGGAGGGAGTCGGCGCCGGCGATCGCTTCATCGCCCGCACGCTGCTTTCCGCCGGGCCCGAGATCCCGATCATCTGCGCGGTCAACAAGGCCGATCGCCTCGGCCCGAACGAGATGGTCCCGGCGCTCGCCGATGCCGCCAACCTGCAGGGCGTTGCCGAGGTCTTCCCGATCAGCGCCCGTACCGGCGACGGTCTCGAGCCACTGTTGGAGCGGCTCGGCGAGCTCGTCCCCGAGGGGCCGTACATGTATCCGCCGGAGGACCACTCCGACCAGTCGAGCGAGCTGCTCCTCGCCGAGCTGATCCGCGAGCAGGTGCTGAACCGGACCCGGCAGGAGATCCCGCACTCGGTCGAGGTGAAGGTCTCCGAGGTCAGTCCGCGCGAGGACGGCCTGGTCATGGTCAGGGCCGAAATCTGGGCCGAGACCGAGTCCCAGAAGGGGATCCTGATCGGCAAGGGCGGGGTGAAGATCGGCGAGATCGGGACCGCCGCCCGGCGCTCGCTGGAGCAGGAGCTGGGCGTCCAGGTGCACCTCGACCTCAAGGTCCGCGTCCGTCGCCACTGGCGCCGCGACGAGGACCTGCTCGACCGCCTCGGTATCGAATAACAAAGCCGGTTGCCACCTCTTCCGCTTCGCGTCCGGGGGCGGCGTGGTCACTACGATGGGCCGGGTGTTCGGTGAAATCGAATTCGACCAGCGGGGACTGGCCCCCTGCATAGTCCAGGACTTCGCCAGCGGCGAGGTGCTGATGTTCGCCTACGTCAGCCCGGAATCGCTGGAAATGACGCTCGAGACGGGGGATCTGCACCTCTACAGCCGCTCCCGCGACGAACTCTGGAAAAAAGGCGAAACCTCGGGCGCCTTCATGCACCTGCGCCAGCTCCGCTACGACTGCGACGGCGACGCTCTGGTGGCACTGGTCGACCCGGTCGGGCCCGCCTGCCACACCGGCCAGCGCAGCTGCTTCTACCGCGAGGTGCTGGGCTCGGCCTCGATCCGCAAGGACGCGCCGCCGGCCCCCGGCGAGCCGTTCCCGGTCACCCACGAAGCGCTGGCGGCGCTGGAACGGACGCTGCGCAGCCGCGCCGTCGAACGCCCCGAGGGCAGCTACACCGCGCAACTGCTCGAGGACCCGGGCCTGATCGGCGAGAAGATCGAGGAGGAGGCCGAGGAGGTCGTCCGCGCCGGCCGCGAAGAGACCGACCAGCGAGTCGCCGAAGAGGCGGCCGACGTTCTTTACCACCTGATGGTCCTGCTGGTCTCGCGCGGGATCGCCCTGGCCGACGTGCTGGAGGTGCTGAATGACCGTAGCCGCTGATTTCGAGCTGCGGCTCGAGCCGAGCCTCGAGCAGGCGCGCGAGCTGGCCCGCGAGGGCAACGTGGTGCCGGTCCGGGCCCGCCTCGTCGACGACTGTGAGACCCCCGTTTCGGCATTCCTCAAGCTGCGCGCCGGCGAGCCCGAGGGCGCGCCGTGCTTCCTGCTCGAGTCGGCCGAGCAGGGCCAGGTCGGCCGCTACTCGTTCGTCGGCCTGCGGCCGCGGGCGCTGCTGCGCTGGAGCGAGGGAACGCTGTCGGAATGGAGCGGTGAGGCGCCCGCGGTCGGCGACGAGCCGCTGCGCCGCGACCAGGCGCCCGATCCCTATGCCGCCGTCGCCGAGCGCCTCGCCACCTACCGGCCGGCGCCGGTCGAGGGGCTGCCGCCGTTCGTCGGCGGCGCTGTCGGCTTCTTCGGTTACGACCTGGTGCGGACGGTCGAGCCGCTGGGCGAGCCGAATCCCGATCCGCTCGGACTGCCCGACCTGGCGCTGATGGTGACCAACGCGATGGTGGTCTTCGACCACCTGCGGCACGAGCTGACGATCCTCGCCTGCGCCTTCGCCGATGCCGACGGCTCGATCGACGCCGCCTACGAGCGCGCCGCCGAGACAATCGCCGAGATGCGCGAGCGCCTGCGCGGCGCCGTGCCGCTGCCGGCGACGCCGTCGACCCCGGAGCCGCCCGAGTTCACCTCCAACTTCGAGCGCGAGGAGTTCGAAGCCGCGGTGGCGCGGATCGTCGAGTACGTCCACGCCGGCGATGCCTTCCAGGTCGTGCCCTCGCAGCGTTTCTCGGCGCCGGCCCCGGTCGAGGCCTTCTCCGTCTACCGGGGGCTGCGCGCGGTCAACCCCTCGCCCTACATGTACTTCCTCGAGTTCGGCGACTTCCAGATCGCCGGCGCCTCGCCGGAGCCGCTGGTCAGGGTGATCGGCAACCGGGTCGAGACGCGCCCGATTGCCGGCACTTACCCGCGCGGGCGCAGCGAGGACGAGGACCGGCGCCTGGCCGAGCGGCTGAAGAACGACCCGAAGGAGCGGGCCGAGCACGTGATGCTGGTCGACCTCGGCCGCAACGACCTCGGTCGCGTCTGCGAGTACGGGACGGTCAAGGTCGACGAGCTGATGGAAATCGAGACCTACTCGCACGTGCTCCACATCGTCAGCCAGGTCTCCGGCACCCTGCGCGAGGGCGTCAGCGCCCTCGACGTCCTGCGCTCGGCGCTGCCGGCGGGGACGCTCTCGGGGGCGCCCAAGGTGCGCGCGATGCAGATCATCGACGAGCTCGAGCCGGTCAAGCGCTGCTCCTATGGCGGCGCGATCGGCTACCTCAGCTGGAACGGCGACCTCGACACCGCGATCCACATCCGCACCGTCGTCGCCAAGGACGGACAGCTGCACGTCCAGGCCGGCGGCGGCACCGTCGCCGACGCCAAGCCCAACTACGAGTACACCGAGTCGGTCAACAAGGCGAAGGCGGTCGTCCGCGCCGTCGAGGTCGCCTGCGAACAGCCCGACTGGAAATGACAATTCCGCCAATCTGCTCTGCTCCCGGACGGGGCCAAAGAATCAGATATGGATGGCCCCACCCTCCGGCGTCCGCGATTGGCGGGTAGACCATGAGAGTTCTTGTAATCGACAACTACGACTCCTTCACCTACAACCTCGTCCAGTACCTGGGCGAGCTCGGGGCGGAGATCGAAGTCGTGCGCAACGACAAAGCGGAGGTCGGCGAGCTGCTCGAGCGCGGCGCCGAGCGCCTTGTCGTCTCGCCCGGCCCCTGCACGCCCGCCGAGGCCGGGATCTCGGGCGAGGCGATCCGGGCCTTCGCCGAGGCGGGGACGCCGGTGCTCGGCGTCTGCCTCGGTCACCAGGCGATGGTCGAGGCCTTCGGCGGCAAGGTCGTCCAGGGCGAGCCGATCCACGGCAAGGACGCCGAGGTCGAGCACGACGGCAAGACGATCTTTGCCGGCCTCCCGAGTCCGCTCGTCGCCGGCCGCTACCACTCGCTCGTCGCCGATCCCGACCTGCCCGACGAGCTCGAGCTGAGCGCCTCGCTCGGCGACGTCGTGATGGGCGCCCGCCACCGCGAGCTGCCCGCCGAGGGTGTCCAGTTCCACCCCGAGAGCGTCCTCACCCCCCAGGGCAAATCCCTCCTCGCCAACTTCCTCGACTAGCGTGGTTGAGCTTTGGTGCCGATACGACCACAAACCTCAACCACGGTGGTGGGCTGATGCCTAACGACGTCGTCAGCAGGGCGATCGACGCGGTCTGCGCGGGGGATCACCTCACCGCCGACCATGCCGGTGCGGTCCTGACCGAGATCATGGAGGGGCGGACCGACCCGGTTCAGACCGGCGCCTTCCTGATCGCGCTGCGGGCGAAGGGGGAGACGGTGCCGGAGCTGGTCGGCCTGGCGCGGACGATGCGCGGCTTGGCGGCGCCGGTCTCGACCGCGAGCGAGAGCCTGGTCGACACCGCCGGCACCGGTGGCGGCCCGACGACCTTCAACGTCTCGACCGTGGCGGCGCTGATCGCCGCCGGCGCCGGCTGTGCCGTCGCCAAGCACGGCAACCGCTCATCGACCACCAAATGCGGCGCCGCCGACGTGCTGGAAGCGCTCGGCGTCAACATCGAGCTCGAACCCGAGCAGGTCGGCCGCTGCATCGACGAGGTTGGCTTCGGCTTCATGTTCGCGCCCCGCCACCACCCGGCGATGGCGCATGTCATCCCCGCCCGCAAAGCGCTTGGGGTGCGGACGATCTTCAACTTCCTCGGGCCGCTGACCAACCCCGCCGGCGCCGACCGGCAGCTGGTCGGCGTCGCCGACCGCCACTACCAGGAGACGATCGCCGAGGCGCTGGTCGGGCTCGGCTGCCGGCGGGCGCTGGTCGTCGCTGCCGAGGACGGCCTCGACGAGATCTCGATTAGCGAGCGGACGCGGGTGATCGAGGTCGCCGACGGCGGCACCGCCGAGTGGTTCGTCGAGCCGGGCCAGTTCGGGCTGGCGCCGGCGACGCTCGAGGACGTGGCGGGGGGGACCCCGGAGGAGAACGCGGCGGCGGTGCGCGCCGTGCTCGGCGGCGAGCCCGGCCCGCGGCGCGACCTGGCGCTGGTCAACGCGGCGGCCGCAATCTACGTCGGCGGCCTCGCCGCCGACCTCGAGGAGGGGGTCGCGAAGGCGGCCGCCGCAGTTGACTCGGGGGCGGCCACTCAGATTCTCGAGCGGCTGATCGCCTTCGGTAGTTCGGCGCCTGCGTAAGCGGAATGGATCGCGGCAACCGTCCAACCATCTAGGCTTTGTCGGTCCAGTGGGAATCATCGACCAGCTGATCGCCGGAGCCCGGCAAGGAGTGGAGGCTCGCCGCAGCCAGCTTTCGCAGGCGGACCTCGAGTCGCGCCTGTCCGCTCGCGGCGAGGATCGCCCCTTCAGCGAGGCGCTTTCGCGTCCCGGCCTCTCCCTGATCGCCGAGTTCAAGCGGCGCTCGCCGAGCATGGGCGAGATCGCCCGTGCCGCCGACGTCGCCGAGCAGGTTGGCGCCTATGAGCGCGGCGGTGCCGCGGCGATCTCGGTTCTGACCGACGAGCCCCACTTCGGCGGCACGCTCGAGGACCTGCGGGCGGCGCGGGCCGCCTGCGGGATGCCGATCCTGCGCAAGGACTTCGTCGTCGATCCCTACCAGCTCTACGAGGCGGCGGTCAACGGCGCCGACGCGGTGCTGCTGATCGTCCGCGCCCTCGACGGCGACCAGCTCGCCTCGCTTTACGAGGAGGCTCGCGCGATCGACCTCGACTGCCTGGTCGAGGTCCACGACGCCGAGGAGCTGGAGCGGGCGCTGGAGATCGACCCCGAGGCGATCGGGATCAACAACCGCGACCTCGACGAGCAGAAGGTCGACATCGCCACCACCTTCGAGCTGATGCCCGACGTCCCGGCTGGGATTACCGTCGTCGCCGAGAGCGGCATCTCCGGCCGCGCCGAGCTCGAAGAGCTGGAGCGGGTGGGCGTCGACGCGGTCCTGATCGGCGGCGCCCTGATGACCGCCCCCGATCCCGAGGCGAAGGTGCTGGAGCTGATCGGCGGCGACGAAGGCACCCGCGAACACCGCTTCTAGAGCCAAGTACGCTCGCCTCTTTAGAAAACTTTTCGCGAGCATTTAGAGAGCGGACAGTGCCGGGGGCCATCCTGGCTGTCATGTCCGAGAGAAAAAGCTTCTTCCGCAGCCCGTTCGGCTCCGCCCTGCTGGGCGGGGCCGTCGTCGCCGTCGTGGGCTTGATCGCGATCGCGACTGGGCTCGTGAAGTCGGACGGCGGCTCCACCACGACCATCACCCAGCCGCTGGCGGCGCCCGTCGCCGCCAAGAACGGCGACGAGGGCAGCACCAACCTCGTCAACCAGATCTACAAGGCCGACGGCGACGGCGTCGCCTTCATCGAATCCCAGATCCCGGCCGAAGAAGGGCCGGCGATCAACCCCTTTGGCGCCCCCGAAGAACAGTCCGGCGGCGGCACCGCCACCGGTTCGGGCTTCGTCATCGACGGCGAAGGCCACATTCTCACCAACAACCACGTGATCGAAAACGCCGACAACATCGAGGTCAAACTCGGCGAATCCGACACCGAATACAAAGCCGAAGTCGTTGGCACCGACCCCGCCTCCGACCTCGCTCTGCTCAAGGTCGATGCGCCTTCGAAGGAACTGCATCCGCTCACCCTGGGTGATTCCTCGGAGGCCGAAGTCGGCGACCCGGTGGTCGCGATCGGCAACCCGTTCGGGCTCGACCGGACCGTTACCAGCGGCATCGTCTCGGCCCTGCAGCGTCAGATCCAGGCCCCGAACGGGTTCTCGATCGACAACGTGATCCAGACCGACGCGGCGATCAACCCCGGCAACTCCGGCGGCCCGCTGATCAACGCGGCCGGTGAAGTGATCGGGATCAACTCGCAGATCGAGACCGGTGGCTCCGGCTCCGAGGGCAATGTCGGGATCGGTTTCGCGATCCCGATCAACACCGCCAAGGCCGAGATCGCCGAACTCGAGGCCAACGGCGAAGTCGAACACGCCTACCTCGGGATCGAAGGCGGCTCGATCACCCCGCAGCTCGCCAAAGCCCTCAACCTGCCGGTGGACGAAGGCGTGGTCGTCCAGTCCGTCGTCCCCAACGGCCCCGCCGACAAGGCCGGGATCGAAGGCGGCGACACCTCGGCGACGATCGACGGTGCCGAAGTCACCCTCGGCGGCGACATCATCATCGAAATCGACGGCAAGAAGGTCGCCGGGATGGATGAAGTGATCGAATTCGTCAACGGCGCCAAGCCCGGCGAATCGGTCAAGGTCGAGATCCTCCGCGACGGCAAGCAGAAGAGCGTCGAAATCACCCTCGGCAAGCGCCCGGCGTCGGTCGAAGAACCTTCCTCCGCGCCACCCGCCGAATAAATCGGCTGGCCCCATCGTCGGCGGGATCTGGTCCCCCGCCTGGCGATGGGGCTGCCGTCCTCGGCTGCGTGGGTGAGCGCCCGCGTGGCCTCATCTAGTCTGGAGGGATGCGAGTCAAGATCTGCGGGCTCACCAACCTCGATGACGCCGCCGAGGCCGTGCGCCTCGGCGCCTGGGCGCTGGGGCTGATCCACTACGACCGCAGCCCGCGCTGCGTCGACCCCGCCGCCGCCGCCCAGATCGCCGCCGCCTTCCGCCGCAAGTGCGAGGTGGTCGGCGTCTTCGTCAACCCGACCCTGGAGGAGGTCGGCAAGGCGGTCGAGGACGAGGGCCTGACGATGGTCCAGCTCAACGGCTCCGAGGGCGAGTCCTTCTGCGCCGAGGTGGCGCGGCGGGCGGGCGTCAAGGTGATCAAGGCGATCCACGTCGCCAGCGCCGCCGACGTCCACGCCGCCGAGTCCTACCGCACCGACTTCCACCTCTTCGACCGCCGCGGCAAGGGGCTTTGGGGCGGGACCGGCGAGAGCTTCGACTGGGAGCTCCTGCGCGGCCACCGCTCCGAGGTGCCGGCGATCCTCGCCGGCGGCCTGCGGCCGGAGAACGTCGCCGCCGCGATCGACGTCGTCCATCCCTTTGCGGTCGACGTCGCCAGCGGCGTCGAGGCCGAGCCCGGTCGCAAGGACCACGCGGCGCTGGCGGCCTTCTTCGAGGCCGCCAACCCAGCCGGCGTTCCCAGCGCATGAGCACGGTCGAGGAGCGCTTCGGCCCCTACGGGGGGCGCTACGTGCCGGAGACTTTGATCGCGGCGCTCGACGAGCTGACCGCAGCCTGGGTCGAGGCCCGCGAGGACGCGGATTTCGTCGCCCGGCTCGAGCAGTTGCGGCGCGACTTCATCGGCCGGCCGACGCCGCTCTACCTCGCTGAGCGCCTCTCTGAGCGGGTCGGCTCGCGGGTCTACCTCAAGCGCGAGGACCTCTCGCACACCGGCTCGCACAAGATCAACAACGCGCTCGGCCAGACGCTGCTGGCGGCGCGGATGGGCAAGCCGCGGATCATCGCCGAGACCGGGGCCGGCCAGCACGGCGTCGCCACCGCCACCGCCTGCGCCCTGCTCGGCCTCGAGTGCATCGTCTACATGGGAACCGAGGACATCCGCCGCCAGGCGCCCAACGTCGAGCGGATGAAGCTGCTCGGGGCCGAAGTCGCCCCGGTCGAGGCGGGGGCGCGGACGCTGAAGGAGGCGGTCTCCGCCGCGATCCGCGACTGGGTCGCGAACGTCGAGACGACCCACTACGTGATCGGCTCTGCGGTCGGGCCGGCTCCCTACCCGGCGCTGGTCCGCGACCTGCAGCGGGTGATCGGCGACGAGGCGCGCGAGCAGGCGCTGGCCGCCGAAGGGGAGCTGCCCGGGCGGGTGATCGCCTGCGTCGGCGGCGGCTCCAACGCGATCGGCATCTTCACCCCGTTCGTCGCTGACGCGGAGGTGGCGCTGATCGGGGTCGAGGCGGCGGGGGAAGGGCTCGACACGGGCCGCCACGGCGCTTCGCTCGGCGCCGGCGCGACCGGGGTCCTGCACGGCTCGCTCTCCTCGGTGATCGCCGACGAGGAGGGCCAGATCCTCGAGGCGCACTCGGTCTCCGCCGGCCTCGACTACCCGGGTTCCGGCCCCGAGCACGCCCACCTGCGCGACACGGGGCGGGCCCGCTACGAAAGCGTCACCGACCAAGAAGCACTGGCGGCTCTCGTCGAGCTGACGCAGCTCGAGGGAATCATCCCGGCGCTGGAGTCAGCCCACGCAGTGGCGTGGCTGCTGGCCAACCCCGGTGGCGACAGCTTCGACGTGTTGTGCCTTTCGGGAAGAGGCGACAAGGACATGGCCGAGGTCACCGCCCTGCTCGCGAAGGAGGCAGGAGGGTGACCCGGAAGAACCTCCAGCCCGTGACGGAGGTTCACCCTCCTGCCTCCCACCCGCTCGGGGATGAGCGGATCAGGGCCGCCTTCGAGGCGGCTCGCAATGAAGGCCGCGCCGCCCTGATGCCGTACCTGATGGCCGGCTTCCCCGACCGCGAGACCTCACTGGCGGTGGCGGCGGCTTACGCCGACGCCGGTGCCGACGTGATCGAGCTCGGCGTGCCGTTCTCCGACCCGCTCGCCGACGGGCCGACGATCCACGCTGCGGCGACCGCCGCGCTCGCCAACGGGGCGACGCTGGCGACCGCGCTCGAGGTCTGCCGCTCCGTCTCCGAGCGGGTGCCGGTGGTGCTGATGGTCTACGTCAACATGGTCATCGCCCACGGCGGCGCGACCGAGTTCGCCCGCCTGGCGCTCGCTGCCGGCGCCAGCGGCGCGATCGTCCCCGACCTGCCGCTCGGTGAGGCCGAGGACATCCGCGACGCCTTCAACGCCGAGGGGCTGGCGCTGGTGCCGCTGGTCGCGCCGACCACCGCCCCGGAGCGGCTGGCGCGGATCGGCGCCGTCGCCAAGGGATTCGTCTACGTCGTCTCCACGGTCGGCACCACCGGCGAGCGGGCTGAGGTGCCGCCGGCGCTGGCCGAGCTGGTTGCCGCGACCAAGGCGGCCAGCTTGGGCACGCCGGTCGCGGTCGGATTCGGGATCGGCACCCCGGCGCAGGCGGCGGAGGTGGGGCGGATCGCCGACGGCGTGATCATCGGCAGTCGACTGGTCCGCGCCGCGGCCGAGGCGGGGAGCGCCGAGGGGGCTGCTGACGCGGTTGCCGGCTTCCTCGGTGAGACGCGCGTCGCCCTCGCCCGATAGGCTCCAGGCCGCGTATGAAGATGACCGTGACCCTCTTCCTGGCGATCGCCGTGATGGTGATCGCCTACGCCTGGCTCGGCCAGGGCGGTCCCGTCGCCGGCCTGATTTTCTTCGGCATTCTGCTGATCGGCGGCATCCTCTCCGCCTTCGGTCCTAAGCGCGCGTAGCGACCACCTGCAGGTACTCGCCCTCGAGCACGAGCGCTCGCTCGCCGGCCGTGTTGACCTGACCGAGGTAGGCGCGCAGGTCCTCTTCGAGCGCCTGCTCGCCGTCCGGCCCGACCCGCTCGAAGGCCATTTTCGCGGGCCCGAACCAGGTGCGGAAGAACTCGATGTAGTGGTCGGCGGAGCGGAACGGCTGACGCGAGAGCCGGCGCTCGAACCGCAGGTCCGAGACGCCGTCGCCGAACAGGTCGCGGACCCGGTCCTCGGTGCCCCAGAGCACCGGCGGGTCGATCCCGGGCGGTGGTGGCGCGTGTTTGGAGATCGTTTTGAACATTCCGCCGACTGCTCCCTCGGGGGTCCAGTTCGCCATCCCGATCCGGCCGCCGGGTTTGGTCACCCGCAACAGCTCCGCTGCGGCCTTCGGCTGGTCGGGTGCGAACATCGCGCCGTAGACGGAGATCGTCACGTCGAAGCTGGCGTCGTCGAACGGCAGGTTCTGGGCGTCGGCCTCGACGAACTCGATGTCGAGCCGCTCGGCCGCGGCGCGCTCGCGTCCGCGCTCCAGCAGGGCGGGCACGAAGTCGGAGCTGACCGTGTTGCCCCAGGCGCGGCGGGCGGCCGCGATCGCGGCGTTGCCGCTGCCGGAGGCGACGTCGAGGACGCGCTCGTCGGGGACGATCTCGAGCGCCTCGGCCAGCGCCTCGCTGGGGAAGTAGACGAGGTTCGCGACCATCGCGAAGTCGCCCTCCGACCAGATCGCTTGCTGTATCTGGGTAATCGCCTGCAGGTCCGGTGAGTCGTTCATCTTCGCTCCTCTCTCTGTGGCTCGGTCCGAACCTATCTCGTCGGCGCCGCTGGTGTGTGTTGTTTTCACCCATGTGCGACTGAGACCCGAACCTGTCTAATCTGAATCGATGCGGATTGGCGTGCTCACCGGCGGCGGCGATTGCCCGGGACTGAACGCGGTGATTCGTGCCGTCGTCCGCAAGGGGGTCGGCAACTACGGCCACGAGTTCGTCGGTTACCGCGACGGCTGGCGCGGGCCGCTGGAGGCTGACAGCCGCCCGCTCGGCGTGCCGGAGGTGCGCGGGATCCTGCCCCGCGGCGGCACCATCCTCGGCTCTTCGCGGACCAACCCCTTCGCCGCGGACAACGGCCCCGACCGGATCGCCGAGAACATGGTGGCGGCCGGGGTCGACGGGCTGATCGCGATCGGCGGCGAGGACACGCTGGGAGCGGCGTCGAGACTGCACTCCGAGCACGGGCTGAACGTGATCGGCGTCCCGAAGACGATCGACAACGACCTCTCCGCCACCGACTACACCTTCGGCTTCGACACCGCGATCAACATCGCGATGGAGGCGATCGACCGCCTCCACACCACCGCCGACAGCCACCACCGGGTCCTGATCGTCGAGGTGATGGGGCGCCACGCCGGCTGGATCGCCTTCCATGCCGGCCTCGCCGGCGGCGCCAACGTGATCCTGATCCCCGAGCGCGAGTTCGACGTCGACCAGGTCTGCGACCTGGTCGGGCGCCGCTTCGCCAGTCACTTCGCGCCGATCATCGTCGTCGCCGAGGGGGCGCAGCCGGTCGGCGGCGTGCCGCAGGCGGACGAGAAGGAACTCGACGCCTTCGGCCACGTCCGCCTCGGCGGCATCGGGCACTGGCTCGAGGGCGAGATCGAGCGCATCACCGGCAAAGAGACGCGGGCGACGGTGCTCGGCCACGTCCAGCGCGGCGGAACCCCCACTGCCTTTGACCGGGTCCTGGCGACGCGCTTCGGCCTGCACGCGATCGATGCCGCCGACGCCGGCCGCTGGGGGACGATGACGGCGCTGCGCGGAACCGAGATCGACCTGGTCGAGCTGACCGAAGCGACGGCCGAGCTGAAGACGGTTCCGCCCTCGCTCTACGAAGAGGCCGAGGTCTTCTTTGGCTAGGGCGGTCGCGCTTGCGGCGGCCTCGCTGATCGTCCTGGTCGCGGCGGGCTGCGGTGAGGACGAAGGGGTGGCGGCAGGTGCGGTCGTCAACGCTTACGTCGGCGCCTCGCTCTGTGCGGAAGCGCATGGGGTTGCCGGTAAGGCCGGCGATCTCGAGCTGCGCGTGATCTGCCTGCGGGATCCGTCGCCAGGTGGGCGGCTGGACCTGGCGACCGTCGGCGCCAACGCCCGCCGCGCGACCGAGGACTCGGCGGCGGTCGCCTACGTCGAAGCCAGAGGCCCCGCCAACCGCTTCGCCCAAACGATCGTCGAAGAAGCCGGCATCGCCTACGTCACTGCAAGCTCGGGCGACGACGCGGTGCAGCGGGTCTTGGCCGCTATCGAAGAAGCGGGCTCGGGCTCCCTCCGCGACGAGGTCCGCAGCACCTTGGAAGCCGAATAAGAGGACCGAGGACCCTCCAAAAACACTCTCAACCGACCAAGTCTCTGAGCGCCTCGTCCAGATCCGGGTGCCGGAACCGGTAGCCCAGTTCTTCGGTTCTTTTTGGAATCACCCGCTGTCCACCGCGCAAGACCCGCCCGAACTCGGAGCCGAATTTGAGGTCGAGGGCGAAGCCGGGGAGGGGAAGGACGGCGGGGCGTCCCAGCGCCCGGCCCAGCGCCTTCGAGAAGTCCTTGCTGGTGGCGGGGTTGGGTGAGGTGGCGTTGACGACGCCGCTGACCTCCGGGGTGTCGAGCGCCCATTGCAGGATCCCGACCTCGTCCTCGCGGTGGATCCAGGAGAGGTACTGGTCGCCGCCGGCGATCGGGCCGCCGAGGCCGAGCCTGAACGGCAGCAGCAGCTCGCCGAGTAGGCCGCCGTCGGCGTCGAGGACCTGCCCCGTCCGCACGATCACCAGCCGCAGGCCCTCGGCCTCGGCCTCGCGCGCCGCCTGCTCCCAGGCGACGACGACCTCGGAGTCGAAGCTCTCGCCGCCGGGGCCGGCCGACTCGTCGAGGACGGAGTCGCCGCGATCGCCGTAGTAGCCGACCGCCGATTGGCTGACGAGGACCTGCGGCTTCTGGGCGAGGCCGGCGATCGTCCCCAGCAGGTTGTGGGTCCCGATCTGGCGCGTCGCCATGATCTTCTGCTTCGCCTCGTCGGTCCAGCGCTGGTTGATCTTCTCGCCGAGCAGGTGGACGACGCCCTCGACGCCCGCGAACGCCTCCGCCGGCGGCCGTTCCAGGTTCGGTTGCCAGGGGTGCCAGGTGATCCGCGGTTCCTTTCCGGCGGCCTGGACCGGGTCGCGGCTGAGCCCGACCACCTCGTCCCCCCGCGCCAGCAGCGAGTCACACAGCGCCGAGCCGATCAGGCCGCTGGCTCCGGTGACGAGAACGCGCATTGGCTCGGACGGCCCCGGCGGGCCGTCAGGCGGTCTCCACGGTTGCGAAGGTGCCGGTCTCGTCGCTGAAGCGGGCAATCCCCGCTCGCTTCGCCTCCTCGACCACGGCGCGCGCCACCGAGGGGGCGACGTCGCGGTTGAAGACGCTGGGGATGATGTAGTCCTCGGCGAGGTCGTCGTCGGCGACCGCGGCGGCGATGCCGTGGGCGGCGGCCAGCTTCATCTCCTCGGTGATGCTGGGAGCACCGGCGTCGAGCGCGCCGCGAAAGATGCCGGGGAAGGCGAGCACGTTGTTGATCTGGTTCGGGTAGTCGGAGCGGCCGGTGGCCATGATCCGTACGTAGGGGGCGGCGTCCTCGGGCATCACCTCGGGCGTCGGGTTGGCCATCGCGAAGACGATCGCGTCGTCGTTCATCTTCGCCAGATCCGGTCCCTCGATGATCCCGGGCCCGGAGAGGCCGACGAAGAGGTCCATGCCCTCGATTACGTCGGCGGGCTGCCCTTGGATCTTTTCCGGGTTGGAAATCTCGGCGTACCAGCGCTTGTTGGCGTCCATCGCGCCGGACGCGTAGTCCTCGCGCTCGGTCGAGAGGGCGCCGCGGCGGTCGCAGCCGATGATGTGGGTGACGCCGGAGGCGAGCATCATCTTCGTCACCGCTACCCCGGCGGCGCCGAGGCCAACCATCAGTACCCGCAGCTCCTCGATCGGCTTGTCGACGATTTTCAGGGCGTTGAAGAGGGCGGCCATCGTCACCACCGCGGTGCCGTGCTGGTCGTCGTGGAAGACGGGGATGTCGAGACTCTCCTTGAGCCGGTCCTCGATCTCGAAGCAGCGCGGGGCGGAGATGTCCTCGAGGTTGACGCCGCCGAAGGTGGGCGCCATCAGTTCGACCGCCTTGACGATTTCGTCGGCGTCTTTGGTGTCGAGGCAGATCGGGAAGGCGTCGACCCCGGCGAACTCTTTGAACAGCATGCACTTGCCCTCCATCACCGGCATCGCCGCCTCCGGGCCGATGTCGCCGAGCCCGAGGACCGCGGTGCCGTCGGAGACGACCGCAACCGTGTTCTTCTTGATCGTGTACTCGAAGGCCTTGGCGCGGTCGTGGTGGATGTCCATGCAGACGCGGGCGACCCCGGGCGTGTAGGCCATCGAGAGGTCGTCGCGCGTTTTCACCGGGTACTTGTTGTGCATGTCGATCTTGCCGCCGCGGTGCATCTGCATCGTGCGGTCGACGTAGTCGAGGACGCGGGCGCCGCGGGTCGACCCGATCGCGCGCAGGATCCGCTCCCAGTGGTCGCGGTCGGTGGCGTCGATCGTGAACTCGCGGACCCGCTTGCCCTCCGGCCCGGCGCCCGGCACCAGGTCAACGCCCTGCAACTGGCCGCCGGCCTCGGCGATCGCCGCCGTCAGTTTCCCGAGCGGCTCCTGGCGCGCGTCGAGCTCGACCCGAATCGTGACGCTGTATTGGGCGCTGACTGCCATCAGGCGGCTATCGAATCAGATTCGCTGCGTGGGCCTTGTATGCAAGCGTCCCGTGCCCTCGCCCTGGATTCGAGGGTGAACGCCACCGGGCCTTAGCGCGTATGGCCCAAGTAATGTTGAGTGCGATGGGGCGGGGGATGAGATGGGGCCTGCGGTTGGGGCTGTCGCTGGTAACGGTGGCGGCTCTCGGGGCGGCCTCCGCCCAGGCCTCGCCGCTGATCCCGCCGGGCTTTCAGCTGCCGGCGAGCCACGGCTACCGGATCTTCGGCCTCTTTTTCGACGGAACCCCGCACGAAGAGCGCGACGAGGTGATCCTCATCGTTGCTCGCAAGGACTCCACAGTCACCTATTTCGGCCCGGCTGTGGCCGACGAAACCTCGGTTTCGGCGGATCTCGGTGCGCTCGGGTCGCTGGACCTGCATTTCGCTCCCGCGGGCAGGCCGAAGTCGGAACGGACGCCCTGCGGAGAGCCGAAGCGGGTCAAGGTCGAACGAGGCGCCTACCAAGGCTCCTTCGATTTTCGCGGTGAGGAAGGGTTTGCACGGGCGCACTCGATGCGTGCCTCCGCCACTGCCAAGGTGCTGCTGGGGCTGGTGTGCCCTGGCGACACGTCCGTGGAAGGAGTCGGCGGTAACGCACCCGGTGCGCAACTGACGATCCATCGACGTTCCGCCGGGACGAGCACCCAATTCGTCGCTCGAACCAACTCTCCGACGCGGCCCGTGTATCTCGAGGCCTTGAGGGAGGAAAAGCGCGGGAGAATCGGCATCTCGCGTGAAGTCCGCTCGACGGCTGCTCCTTCGGCATTCGAGTTCGACTTCTCGGAGCACACTGCGCTCCTCGGGCCAGGCGCGCCGTTTCACGGGGCGGCGGCCTACGAAGGGCAGCGCGGACGGTTCCAACGCGTCCATGGCGACCTCAACGTTGATTTCCCGGGCCACGCGGGTGTCCACCTCCTCGGTCTCGGTACCAGCGCGGGGATGGTCCGCTATGTCGACAACCCGAGCCACCCTTTCTCGCTGCCTGTCGCCGATGCGTTGCGCGTCCCTAGACTCGGCGCGTGGCTTTCGACGAAGCCCTAGCCGACCGCATTCGCGAGGTGCTCGCGCCGCGGGCCGAGGTCAGCGAGCGGCGGATGTTCGGCGGGATCGCCTTCATGATCGCCGGCAACATCTGCTGTGGGGTGATCGGCGAGGACCTGATGGTCCGGCTCGGCGCCGAGGACGCCGAGCGCGCCCTCACCGAAGCCCATGTGCGGCCGATGGACTTCACCGGCAAACCGGCGAAGACCGCGATCTACGTCGACCCCGAAGGCACCGCCGACGACGAGTCCCTTGCGGGTTGGGTCGAAGCCGGCGCCGACCTTGCGGCCTCGCTTCCTCCCAAAGCGAAGAAATAGACGAACCGAACCTCGCGCCGCAGCCGAAATTTGCTGCCGCAGGGGAGACGATGGCAGGGAAGGCGCCTTTGTAGCCATATGGGTGACAAAGCCGCCACGCGCCAGGCGGACCTCGCTGAAATCGCTGCGCGGCAGCACGGAGTCGTGACCGTGGCGCAGCTCGAAGCGATCGGCTGGACGCGGAACGCGATTTCGAAACGAGCGGCTCGTGGGGGCTTGCACCGCATGCATCGAGGCGTTTACGCGGTTGGATACGCGGGCCTCAGTCACGAGAGGCGGTGGATGGCGGCGGTGCTCGCTTGTGGTCGTGGCGCCGTGCTCTCCCACATGAGTGCGGCGGCACTCTGGAACCTCCTGCGCCCTGAGGACGGCCCTATTGACGTTTCCTTACCCAGCCAATCCGGTCGGCGTCGCCGTAGCGGCATCCGTATTCACCGCTGCCCCTCACTTGCCGCCCCGCCGTCCCTGACCGAGAGCGGAAACGAGATCCCGCTCACCACCGTCCGCAGCCGCATTCCGGTCACCACGGTCGCCCGCACCATCCGTGACCTCGAAGCGACGGCGCCGCCGTATCTCGTCCGCCGCGCCACCCGCCAGGCGCAGCTCGCCGGCATCAAAGTCGACGTCCGCGCCGCGACCAGTACCCGCGGCACCCGCTCCGACCTCGAGCTCGACTTCCTCGAGTTCTGCGAACACCACCATCTCCCGCTCCCCAAGACCAACGTCAAACTCGGCCGTTGGGAAGTCGACTTTCTCTGGCCCCGCCAGCGCCTCGCGGTCGAGACCGACTTCTACAACACCCACCGCGGTTCCGTCGCCTTCGAGGACGACCACCAACGCGATCTCGACCTTCGTCGCCTCGGTTACCGCGTCCGCCGCTACACCGGAGCCCAAATTCGCAACCACCCAGCCCTGGTCGTTGCGGATTTGGGCGAAGCCCTGGGCGGCGCTCGGTAGTTCTCGCCTCATAGAGTGGGCGCCAATGCCCGACGCCGCCCCGCAGCTCTTCCTGATCGACGGCAACTCGCTCGCCTACCGCGCCTTCTTCGCGTTGCCGGAGTCGATCGGGACCAGTGACGGCCGCCCGACCAACGCGATCTACGGGCTCGCCTCGATGCTGGTCAAGATCATCGACGAGCACCACCCGCAGGGAGTCGTCGTCGCTTGGGACGCGGGCATGTCCGGCCGCGAGGTCACCTATGACCTCTACAAGGCACAGCGCAAACCACGCCCCGACCTGCTGCGGGAGCAGTGGCCGCACCTGATGCCGTTGGTCGAGGCCTTCGGCTACACCAACGTCAAGGTCGAAGGTTTCGAGGCCGACGACGTGATCGCCTCGATCGTCAAACAGGCGCGCGAAGAGGGGATCGAGGTGATGGTCGTGACCGGCGACCGCGACGCCTACCAGCTGGTCGGCGAGGGGGTGCGGGTGATGAGCACCTCGCGCGGGATCACGGAGACCAAGATCTACGACGTCGCCGCGGTGCAAGAGCGCTACGGGGTGCCGCCGGAGCTGATCACCGACATGATGGGCCTGCGCGGCGACACCTCGGACAACATCCCCGGCGTCCCCGGGATCGGCGAGAAAACGGCGACGCAGTTGCTGCAGCAGTTCGGTTCGCTGGAGGGCGTGCTGGAAAGCGTCGACGAGATCTCCGGCGCCAAACGCAAGCAGAACCTGACCGAGCACGCCGACGACGCCCGGATGTCGAAGCAGCTGGCGACGCTGCAGTACGAGATCGAGACCGGCGTCGACCTTGGCGAGGCGATGTCGAGCGAGCCCGACCGCGGCGCCCTGCGGGACTTCATGCGCGAGTTCGAGCTGCGGGCGGTGCTGGAGCGGCTTGAAGAAGCGCTGCCCGAGGGGGACGCGGTGCCGGGGCGCAAAGTCGAGACCGAGCTCGAGATCGAGGCGGTGGCGGGCAGCCTCGACGACCTTCGCGAGGGAGAGGGTGCGCTGGCGCTGGCGCTGTCCGGTGACGACTGGGCGGCCGCCGACGCGGCGCGCACCGTGACCGGCAGCTCGACCCGCGACGAGCTCGCCGTCGCCCTCGGTGCGCGCCCGATCGCCGGCCACGACCTGAAGTCGCTCGGCGGCGGCCGTCACGGGCTGCTCGCCGCTGCCGCCCGCGAGGGAGTCGAGCTCAGCCTCGACCACGACACGATGATCGCCGCCTACCTGCTCGAGCCCCAGCGCCGCACCTACGACCTGGTCGAGCTCGCCGCCGACGCCGGGATCGGGCTCGCCGAGGGCGCCGCCGCGGTCAAAGCCGATGAGGACGACGGCCAGCTCTCGCTCGGCGAGGAGGTCGAGGCGGGGCTCGATCCGGCCGAGGAAGCGCGCCTGGTCGCCGCTCTCGCCGAGGTCCAGCGCGGTCGCATCGAGCAGCTCGGGCTGCAGGTGCTGCTGCACGAGGTCGAGCTGCCGCTGATCGACGTCCTGGCGGCGATGGAGCGCGAGGGGCTGAAGCTCGACGCCGAGCGCCTGGCCGCGGTCGGTGCCGGCTTCGGCGAGCGCATCGACACCCTCGAAAAGGAGATCTTCGAGCTGGCCGAGGAGGAGTTCACGATCGGCTCGCCGCAGCAGGTCGGCCGGATCCTCTTCGAGAAGCTCGAGCTGACGAGGAAACGGCGCGGCAAAACGGGGTTCTCGACCGACGCTCGCGTCCTTGCCCAGATCCGTGACGAGCACCCGATCGTCGAGAAAATCGAGTCCTGGCGCGAGCTGACGAAGCTGAAGAACACCTACCTCGACTCGCTGCCGGACCTGATCGACCCCGAGACCGGCCGCGTCCACACCACCTTCAACCAGGCGGCGACGACCACTGGCCGCCTCTCCAGCACCAACCCGAACCTGCAGAACATCCCGATCCGGACCGAGATCGGGCGCCCGGTGCGGGCCTGCTTCGTCGCCGGGGAGGGCCATGAACTCCTCTCCGCCGACTACAGCCAGGTCGAGCTCCGCGTCCTCGCCCACGTCGCCGACGAGCAGGTCCTCAAAGACGTTTTCCACGCCAAGGAAGACGTCCACGCCGCGACCGCGGCCGAGGTCTTCGAGATCGGCCGCGACGAAGTCGACGTCGGCCAGCGCTCGAAGGCGAAGATGGTCAACTTCGGGATCGTCTACGGGTTGACCGGATTCGGGCTGGCGGACCGGCTGAACATCCCGCGCAAGGAGGGGGAGGAATTCGTCGCTCGCTACCTCGAGCGCTTCCCGGCGGTGCGGCGCTTCCGCGAGGAGATCGTCGAGAAAGCGCAGGAGGAGGGGTTCGTGACGACGCTGATGGGGCGGCGGCGGGCGATTCCGGAGCTGCGCTCGGGCAATCCCAACACGCGGCGGCTGGGCGAGCGCCTCGCGGTCAACACCGTGATCCAGGGCACCGCCGCCGACATCATCAAGGTGGCGATGGTGCGCTGCCAGCGGGCGCTGCGCGAGGCCGGGGGCGAGACCCGGCTCGTCCTCCAGATCCACGACGAGCTGCTGTTCGAGGGGCCGCCGGCGGAGATGGAGGCGGCGGCCGAGCTGGTGGAGCGTGAGATGTGCGCCGCCTACCAGCTCGACCCGCCGCTCGAGGTCGACATCGGCGTCGGCAAAGACTGGCTCGACGCCAAGTAGACCTCGTGGGTGGGGGCGGGGGAACCCCCGGGGAGGTACTTAACGCCTCGCCTTCGAGGGCTTTGCCTTCGACGTG
The DNA here is from genome assembly GCA_035509895.1 of Solirubrobacterales bacterium. Classification (GTDB taxonomy): domain Bacteria; phylum Actinomycetota; class Thermoleophilia; order Solirubrobacterales; family 70-9; genus VAYN01. Next base: position 506 of record DATKIA010000022.1, on the reverse strand, counting down.
GTCGAATCGCCGTCGCTGCCGGCGAGCTCGACCTTGACGAAGGTCGCCTTGCCGTCGGCGAGGATCAGGATCGCGTCGTCGACGACCGTGCCGGCGACGAGATCGTCAGTGTTGCCCTCGTCGTCGCCCCAACCGTGGTGCCAGCCGCGGCCGTGGTCGCCCTGGTGGTGGCGGAGCGTGCTGGCCTTACGGCCGCGGCGCTCGTCGTCGCCGTGATCGCCATGGCGGCAGCCGCCGCCGGTCTCGATCCGGGTCTCGTCGGTGACGAGGCCGCTGACCTGGCCGCCGTCGGCGAGGTCGATCGTGAGCACGCCGCTGTCGGGGTCGAAGGACGAGATCGTCCCCGCCGGGTCGTCGTCGCCGAAGTCTCCGTGGTGATGCGCACTCGCTGGACCCGCGAAGGCGAGCATGGCGACGATTGAGAACGCGAAGGCCACGATCGGGCTGAACCCTCGTCGGTGTCTGAATCCGTGCTGGTTCATCTGGCGTCTCCCTAGCTTTGGTTT
>DATKIA010000021.1:0-8611 GCA_035509895.1 Solirubrobacterales bacterium | reverse complement strand
GCTCAACCACGGTCGGGGGACGGGGCCGACCGGCGCGGGCGGCTGCAGGAGACGATCCGGCTACTCGAGGGCTACGGGCACCGCAGCGGCTGGGCTGGGACCGACCCCTACGACGGCCTCAACGCGACCCGCTTCACCGGCCTCGCCCGCCGCAGCGTCCTCGGTCGCCGCGTCATCACCCAGGCGGTCAAGCGCTCGCCACTCGACCTGCGGCCGCTGCTCGGGATCCCGCCCAGCCGCAACGCGGCGACCGTCGCCTGGGCGGTTTCGGCCTACGCCCGCGGCTCCTTCCTGCCGGCCGAGCTGCAGCGCGACCGGCTCGAGGAGACGACGCGGACGCTGATCGCGATGCGGCTGCCCGACCAGGAGGAGCCCTGCTGGAGCTACCCGTTCCCGATCCAGACCCGCGTCCTCGACTACCCAAGCACTGCCCCCAACACGATCGCGACCGCGTTCGCCGGGATGGCCCTGCTCGACGCCTACGAGGTGACCGGGGAGCCGCGGCTGTTGGATCTGGCGCGCGGCGTCGGCCGCTTCTTCATCGCCAACGTGCCGCAGACCGCGGACCCGCCCGGCGCCCGCTTCGGCTACCTGATCGGCGACAGCAGCCCGATCCACAACTCCAACACCCACGTCTGCGCGCTGCTGGCGCGGCTCGTCGTCCACGGCGAGCAGCACTACCGGCAGCCGATCCGCGACGGCCTCACCTGGACCCTCGAGCGCCAGCGGCCCGACGGCTCCTGGCCCTACGGCGAGCGCGCCGACCTCGAATGGGTCGACAACTTCCACAGCGGCTACGTCCTCGACGCGCTCCGCACCTGCGTCGACGCCGGCGTCGACGAGCGCGCCGAGTTCGCCTGGCGCCGTGGCCTCGAGTTCTGGCGCGCCAACCTGATCGGCGTCGACGGGACGCCGAAGTACTTCCGCGACCAGACCTTCCCGATCGACGCCCAGTCGGGCGCCCAGGCGATCCAGACGCTCTCGATCGCCGCCGCCCACGACCCCTCCTGCCTGGAGCAGGCCTGGCGCGTGTTCGAGTGGATGGACGCCAACATGCGCCGCGGCGACGGCCTCTTCTACTTCCAGCGCCGGCGCCGCTGGATCAACAAGATCCCGCACGTGCGCTGGGCCGAGACCTGCATGTACCTCGGCCTCGTCCACCTGCTGGCCGCCGACGAAGCGCTCGCCTAGCCGTTGATCGCGCCGGCGAGGCTCGGCTTGCGCGGCCCGGGCAGCGGCTCGCGCGCCGGCTCGGGCTCGGTTTCCGGCTCGACGCAGGCGTAGCGCCAGGGCCAGACCACCCCGGCCCAGAGCCAGAGCAGGTAGTTCGGGAACGGCTGCACCATCGGCACCAGGTTGGCGACGATCAGCCAGATCACCGTGACCGCGATCAGGCCGATCCGCCACGGATAGAGCTCCGGCGGGCCGCGGGTGACGATCGCGCCGCCGACCGCCAGCGCCAGCCCCAGCAGCCAGATGAAGACCCCGACCAGGCCGAGCTCGACCGCGTAGGAGAGGACGATGTTGTGCAGTTCGCCCCTGGTCGCGGTCAGCGGGAATTCCGGGTTGAGCTCGAAGTAGGGGGCGCTGCGCTGCTGGAAGGTGCCGAGGCCGAACCCGAACAGGGGCCGGTCGCGGATCATGTTCTCGGCCGCCTTGTTGAGGTTGAGCCGGTCCCATTCGGTTTCGTGGTCGCCGATCCGTTCGACCGTCTGCTGCTGCAGCCCGGGGACGAAGGCGAAGGCGCCGAGCACGCCGAAGGCGACGGCGAGCACGATTACGGGGAGGCGGCGGCGCAGCTGCGGCGCCGCCAGGCAGGCGGCCAGCGTCGCCGCCACGGCGCCGACCCAGACCGAGCGCTCCTGGGTGAAGATCAGGTCAAAGAGGCAGAGGGCAGCGATCGCCAGCGCCAGGGCCCGAACCCCGCGGCGAGGGATCGTCACGTAGGCGATGACGGAGGCGACCGCGCAGCAGTAGAGGGCGACGCCGTTGACGGCCGCCGCTTCGAACGGCCCGCGGGCGCGGCCGACCTGGACTTCGGGATTGAGGTCGACGATGTAGCGGGGGAAGACGAGCTGGTGCAGGCCGACCCCCTCGAACAGCGCCGTCAGCCCGAGGTAGGCGCCGACCGCCATCAGCGTCCCGAGCAGGATCCGGCGCTGGTGCTCGCCGGCGAAGACGACCGGACCGGCGACGAACAGCATCAGCGGGATCAGGCCGAAGCGGTCGACGAGCGGTGCCAGCGCCGAGCTCTGCGAGATCGTGCCGGCGGCGATCGTCGAGCAGAGGGCGAAGGCGGCGCCGAAGATCAGCACCGCGTGGGTGGGGGTGAGGCGGACGTAGGGGCGGCGGCCGAGCGCCGGGTCGCGCAGCAGGAAGACGACGAAGGCGACGATCAGGAGCAGCCGGTCGGGGGAGACGAGGCTGGGGAAGCCGAGCTCGCGCCAGCTGCCGGAGAAGATCGTCAGCGCGATCGCGGCGCTGAAGATCCAGGCGACGTCGATGAAGGCGGTCAGGTAGAGGGCGCCGATGACGAGGGCGCCGGCGAGGGCGACGGCGCCGAGCAGGTGGCCGGGGGCGCCGTCGGCCGCGAGGCCGGCGACCGCGATCGGCAGGAAGGGGAGCAGCAGCAGCGGCCACCGGTCCTCGATCCGCACCCGCTCAGCCACCGGCGCCGCCTCCCGCACCGGTCGGGGCCTGCAGCAGCGAGCGCCAGGCGCTCGGCGTCGCGCCGCCGCCGGCGACCCGCGCCTTGACCGCGTCGCGGGCCATCGAGACGAGCGCTTCGGCGCCGTCGCGGCCGCTGCCGGCGAGCGTCGCCTCGTTCGCTGCCAGCTCGGCCAGCAGCGCCCGCTGGTCGTAGCCCATCAGGGCCAGCCGCTCGGCGCCGATCCACTCCAGGTAGCGCTGCGCCCACAGCTGCCGCACCGGGTTGTCGATCGTCGCCCGCCACTTCTGCGCCGGCGCCGCCTCCAGGCGCGAGTAGTCGCGGGTCCCGACCGCGTCGCCCATCGCCCCGTTCAGCTTCGTCGCCGGGAAGCGGTGCAGGGCGCCGGGGTCGAGCTCGAAGCCGATGAACTCGGCCAGCGCCCGCCACTCGGCGAGCGCCGTGCCATCGTCGGCGCCGCCGCCGACCAGGTCCTCGTAGCGGACCGTGTGGATCCGGTCGCCGTGGCGACGCACCCCTTCGACCAGGCGGGAGAGGCCGCCGAAGAGGCTGGTCGGGTAGTCCTGCGGCCGCCAGCGGCCGTCGCAGAAGGTCTCCACCACCGAGGCGAGGACCGCGAGCGGGTTGCGCCAGAGGACGACGATCCGGGCCTCGGGCAGGGCGCGGACGATCTCGTCGACGATCAGGAAGTAGGGCGGGGTCTTGTCGAGGTAGAACGAGGCTCCAGCCGCCGCTTCCTCGTAAAGGGAGCGGGCGGCACCGCCGACCGAGCGCTCGTACGTCGCCGACCCGTCGGGCAGGACCCGGGCGAAGTCGCCGAGTGCGGTGTGGATCCGCGGCTGCCAGTTGCCGGCGGCCGGGACGTCGTCGCGCAGCGGCAACAGCAGGGGCAGCAGCAGCCACGGCTCCGACGCCGTCGCGACCTCCTCGTGGGAGGCGAGGACGCGCTGGACGAGGGTCGAACCGCTGCGCGGCAACGACAGCAGAAGAATCGGGGTGGTGGCCACTGCGCGGCCAGTCTAAGTGCGAAAAAGCCGCTTTCCAGAGCCGTTCTCAGCTTGTTCACAAGTGCCGCCGGCGACCCCGGCCGCAGCGCCTAGGCAGGCCGCAGCACGAACAGCGTCTGGTTGCTGAACAGCTCCTCGTCGGGCCAGGCGGAGAGCTCGGCCCGGATCTCGGCGCTCATCAGCGAGGCACCGAGCTCGGGGTAGCGGGCGCGCTCCTCGAGGATCTCGAAGCCGGCCTCGGTGAACGCCGTGCGGTAGTCGGCGCGGGTGAGCTGATTGAGGAAGGTGTTGGGCTGGTAGCGGTTGGCGCGCAGGTGCTCCCAGGGGGCGCTCTGGCGCGGCTCCTCGGGACGGTCGCGGACCGAGGGGACGTTCCACTCGCGCAGGTGGCCGCCGCTGATCCCGGGGAAGGCGTTGGGCCGGATCAGCGCCACCGCGCCCGGTTTCAGCCAGCGGTGGATGCCGGCCAGGGTGCGGGCGATGCTGTCCGGGGTCATGTGCTCGAAGACGTCCTCGGAGGTGATCAGGTCGAGTGAGGCGTCGGCCAGGTCGAGGTCGGCGGCGTCGCCGATCACGAGCTTGCCGCGGCTGAACCCGGTGCCGGGGTAGGCGGCGGCGATCGCCTGCTTGAGCCGGCGCTCGGCGGCGCGGTCGAAGAGCAGGTGGCGGCCGGCGGACTTGGCCAGGCGCTCGGGCCCGTTGGCGCGCAGGATCCGCCGCATCGTCGCCGGCCGGAAGTCGAACATCGGCACCTCGATGTCGACCCCGGTCGCCTCGGCGCCGGCGGCGGTGAGGATCGCCATCCGCTCGGCCTGGGTGCCGAAGCCGATCTCCAGCACCTTCGCCCCGCGCAGCTCGGCGCCGCCGAACTGCTTCAGCAGCGCCCCGTATTCCTCGACGTCGGCGAGGAAGCCCGGGATCTCACTCTCCTCGCGGCGCTGGCGGTGGCGCTGCAGGAAGCCGAACCACTCGCGCGTCTTCTCGCGCAGCCCGACGTCGCCGGTCGAAGGGGCTGCGGGCGCGCTCACTGCGCCAGCCTACGCTAGGCGAGGACGCCAGTGAGGCGCTCTTCGACCCAGCCGGTCGAGGCGATGTGCTTGCCCATGCCCAGCTGCTTCGGCTCGGCGCCGAGCGCGAGGCCGACCAACTGCGGCAGGTGGAGGACGGCGAGCCCGAGGTCGCGGTTGACGACCTTGGCCGCCTCCGGCTGCTGCATGTCGAGGTTGAGGTGGCAGAGCGGGCAGGGGGTGACGAGGCAGTCGGCGCCGGCGTCGATCGCGTCGCCGACGTGGGTCCCGGCCTGTTTCAGCGAGGTCTCGCGGTTCATCGTGATTACCGGGAAGCCACAGCACTTGCGGGCGCCGTCGTACTCGACGACCTGGCCGCCGAGGGCCGTGATCACCTGCTCGAGGTAGACGTCGCGGTCCGGGTGGGCGCTGTAACCGAGGCGCTCCTTCGGGCGCACGATGTAGCAGCCGTAGAAGGGGCCGACGCGGAGACCGGTCAGCGGCCGCTTGACCTGGGCGGCGAGGCGATCGAGGCCGTAGTCCTCGACCAGCAGCCAGAGGAAGTTTTTGTTGTTCCAGGCGCCATCCTCGGACTTCTCGTAGGCGAGGCCCTGGCCGGAGAGCGCCTCGTTGACGTGGGCGCGGTAGGCCGAGTCGGCGTCGAGCCGCTGCTGGCACTCCGACTGGGCGCCCTGGCAGGTCGAGCAGATGTTCATCATCGAGAGGCCGGTCTGCTGGGCGAGCGCGAAGGTGCGGGCGTTGAGCGTGTCGGCCAGCTCCTGGTTGTGCTCGGCGATGACGCCGGCGCCGCAGCAGTTGGCCCGGTCGAGGGTGACCAGCTCGATTCCGAGCTTGTCGGCGACCAGGGCCATCGAGCCGTGCAGCTCAGGGGTGAAGCCGCGCGAGACGCAGCCCGGCCAGTAGGCGACTTTGATCTGATCAGCCATTGTTCGTGGCCTCCTCGCTCGCGGTGGCGCTGGCGGCCGCCTCGGCCGCCAGGGTGGCGTCCGTCGGCTCGTCGGGCTCGGGTTCGACGTCCTCCTCGCCCTTGATGTACAGGTTGAATTCCTCGTTGTGCTCCTCGGCGTGCTTGTAGATCGCCTTGACCTCGTCCTGGGCACCGTCGGGAAGTTTGTGGTGGACGCCGGGAATCAGCTTCGGCAGCGAGCGCATCTTGCCCGTTTTGATCCCGCGGATCGCGGTCGGCAGCGAGCCGAGCATTTCCTTGATCGCTCTTTTCGACGGTTTGAGCTTGCCTTTCAGGCCGGGGGCGAAGGACTCCTGCAGCAGCAGGCTCTCGTCGAGGGTGCCCTTCTTCTCGATGATCTTGACGAAGGCCATCTCGTGGGAGTGACCGCTGTTGGGATCCTCGATCCCTTCTTCGCCAGCCTTGCGGCGCAGACGCATGATCTGGTCCATCGGCGCCACGTCCTTCGGGCAGGCGTCGACGCAGCTGAAGCAGTGGGTGCAGTCGTAGATCCCGTGCGGGTCCTCGGCGAGGTCGTGCAGGCGCTCGGCGGTCTCGGCGTCGCGCGGGTCGCCGACGAAGCGGTATGCCTTGGCCAGCGCCGCCGGGCCGATGAAGTCGGGGTCGGCTTCCATCGAGAGGCAGGAGGAGACGCAGGCGCCGCACTGGATGCAGGCCATCGGCTGGGTGATGTCGAGCATCGATTCCGGCTCGACGATGTACTCGCGCTCGGGCGCCTCGCCGTGGGGGAGGAGCCAGGGGGTGACGCGGCGGATCTTGGTCCAGTGGGTCGACTCCATGTCGGTGACCAGGTCCTTGATCACCGGCATGTTGCCCATCGGCTCGATCACGACGACGTTGCCGGCGCTCTCACCACCGACCGCCGCAGCTTTCTTGTCGGCCAGCTCCTGGGCCTCGCCGATCTGGGTCTTGCAGCCGAGCCCGGACTGGCCGTTGATCTTCATCCCGCAGGAGCCGCAGATCGCGGCCCGGCAGGAGCAGCGCACCGCTAACGAGCCGTCCTCGCGGTCCTTGGCCTGCAGCAGCGCGTCGAGGACCGAGAGCGAGGGCTCGAGGTCGACGTCGAACTGCTCCCAGTACGGCCCCTCGCCGGTCTCCGGCTGGAACCTGCGGACTTTGATCGTGTAATCGGCCATCAGTAGGTCCTCGCTTCCGGTTGCCACTGGGTGATGGTGACCTCGGAGTAGGAGATCTCGGGCCCGTCGTCAGTCAGCTCGAGGTCGATGTGTTTGAGCCACTCCTCATCATTGCGCTCCGGGTAGTCGGTGCGGTACTGGGCGCCGCGGCTCTCCTTGCGCTCGAGCGCGGCGACGCAGGTGCACTCGGCGTTGTCGAGCATGTACCCGAGCTCGATCGCGCCAAGCAGGTCCTGGTTGAAGACGCTGCCGTGGTCGTCGATGTAGGCGGTCTTCGCCTCCTGCTTGAGGCGCTTGACGATTTCCAGTGCTTCCTGGATCCCGGCCTCGTCGCGGAAGACGGCGACTTTGCCGTCCATCGTCTGGCCCAGCTCGAGCTTGATCTCGGAGACGCGGCGGCCGGAGCCCTTCTCGCGCGAGTTGATGTCGGCGATCATCGCCTCCTCGTCCTCGAGCACCTTGTTGGAGGGCCTGGAGCCCTCGATCCGCTTCGCCCGGGCAGCCGCGTCGCGGCCGGAGCGCTTGCCGAAGATCAGGGTGTCGAGCAGCGAGTTGGCGCCCAGCCGGTTGCCGCCGTGGACGGAGACGCAGGCGGTCTCGCCGGCCGAGTAGAGGCCGGGGATGTCGGTGCGGCCGTCGATGTCGGTCTTGACCCCGCCCATCGTGTAGTGGTTGCCCGGCTTGATGTGGATCGGTTCGCGGGTGATGTCGACGCCGGCGAAGTCGCGGCCGACGAGGACGATCTCCCGCAGCGCCTCGTGGACGCGCTTTTTCGGGACGACCGTGATGTCGAGGGCGACGGTCCCGTCGGGGAAGCCGCGGCCCTCGTTGATCTCGGTCTGCTCGGCGCGGGAGACGACGTCGCGCGAGGCGAGCTCCATCTTGTTCGGCGCGTACTTCTCCATGAAGCGTTCGCCGTTCTTGTTGAGCAGGTGTGCGCCCTCGCCGCGGGCGCCCTCGGTGATCAGGAAGCCCTTGCCAGCCAGCGTCGTCGGGTGATACTGGATCATCTCCATGTCCATCAGCTTGGCGCCGACGCGGTAGGCCATCGCGATCCCGTCGCCGGTGCAGATCAAGGCGTTGGTGGTCGGTTTCCAGACCTGGCCGTTGCCGCCGCAGGCGAGGATCACGGATTTCGATTTGAAAAGCTGCATCGAGCCGTCGGCGACGTTGCGGGTGACGACGCCGCAGCACTCGCCGTTCTCGTCCATCGCCAGCGCCGTGCAGAACCACTCCTCGTAGCGCGCGACCTCCTCCGAGTACTTCATCAGCTGCTCGTAGAGGACGTGCATGATTGCCTGGCCGGTGATGTCGGCGACGTAGTAGGTGCGGGCGGCGGAGGCGCCGCCGAAGGCGCGGGTCCCGAGCTTGCCTTCCTCGTTGCGGTGGAAGGTGACACCGAGGTGCTCCATGTGGAGGATTTCCTCCGGCGCCTCCCTCGCCATCACTTCGATCGCGTCCTGGTCGCCGAGGTAGTCGGAGCCCTTGACCGTGTCGAAGGCATGCGACTCCCAGGTGTCATCCGGGCTCAGCGCCGCGTTGACGCCGCCCTGGGCGGCATTTGAATGGGAGCGGACCGGGTGGACCTTGCTGATGATCCCGACCGACACGCCTTCCTCTGCTGCGGCGAGTGCGGCCCGCTGGCCGGCGAGTCCGGCCCCGATTACGAGAACGTCATGGGTGGGCACGGGGGCGGATCCTATAGACCAAAAACCCGAGCAGGTAGTCGGGATTCGTCACACAGTTGTGCGGGTTGCGGAGGGGTCCGCGGGGACCCCTCGTCGGACGGGTAGTGGAGTGTCCGT
>DATKIA010000020.1:0-22603 GCA_035509895.1 Solirubrobacterales bacterium | reverse complement strand
ATCCCCGGCAGCAGCCGCCGCGCCGCCCAGATGTGGGCCATCACGTTGATGTTCCAGGTCCGCTGCCAGTCCTCGTCGCCGACCTCGGGCCCGCCGTAGGGCCCGGCGATGCCGGCGTTCGAGCAGAAGAGGTCGACCGGGCCGTTGCGCTCCTCGGCGCCGTCGACGAGCCGCCCGATCTCCTCCTCGCGGCCGACGTCGACGGCGGCGCCGCTCGCCTCGATCCCGGGCACGGCGGCGGCGACCTCGGCCGCGACCTGTGCCGCCGCGTCAGCGTCGATGTCGGCGACGACGATCCGCGCCGCGCCCGCCTGCGCGAGCCGCCGTACCAGGCCGGCGCCGATCCCGCTGGTGCCGCCGGTGACGATCGCGTGGCATCCCTGGAGCTCCATACAGAGGCGACGCTAACACCCGATCGACCACTCCCAGGCCCGGATCTAGGGTGGCCTTTATGGGCTTCGTCAAGACGCCGGAGGAGGTCGCGCGGATCGAGGCGACGCTCGCCGCCCCGCGCTTCGCCGGCGCCCAGCTGCTCTCGGTCGAGTTCCTCTCCGACCCCGCCTTCGTCGCCGCGGTGCTGCCGCCGCCGCTGGAAGCGGTCGAGCAGCCGCGGATGCGGGCGATGGCCGGGCGCTGGGAGTCGAACTGCGTCGGCGACTTCCACGGCGGCACGATCTACGTCGCCGCCCGCCACCAGGGAATCGAGGGCGAGTACCAGCTGTCCCAGTTCATCGACCGCGACGTGCCGACGATCTTCGGCCGCGATCTCTTCGGCGAGCCGAAGAAGTTCGGCGCCAGCGGGCTGCGCCGCCGCGGCGGGCACTTCCGCGCCTGGATCGAGCGCGACGGCTTGCGCCTGGTCGAGCTCGAGGGCGAGATCGACCGCGACCGCGGCCCCTTCACCGGCGCCGGCTACAGCTTCAACTTCAAGTCGCGCCCGGCCGCCGACGGACGCGGCCTGCAGGAGGACGCGATCCTGACCCGGATGCGGACCGAGGTGCGGGCGAGCGTCTCGCTCACCGGCAGCGCGGAGATGAATCTGCGCGGGTCCGTGCACGACCCGCTCGACCAGATCCCAATCGATTCGCTGACCCGCGCCACCTACCTCGAGGCCGACCTCGTCGCCTCCTGCGAGGCGGTGGCGCGGACCCCGGCGGCGGTCTTCGCTCCCTACCACCACGGGCGCAACGACGACTGGAGCGCCCACGACACCGAAGCGACCAGGCCATGAACCACCAGGCCATGAACCCCAGGCCATGAACTAACTCGATCACCGGCGCCGTGCTCCAGGTCGACGGCGGGATCTCGCTCTAGCGCGGCGCCCGCTGCGCGGCCATCGCCGCTTCGACCGCCTGCGCCAGCTCTTCGCCCTTCAGCTGTGGCGGGGCGCCGTCGCCGCTGAGGCCGCCGATCAGCGTCCGGCAGAACTCGTCGGCGATCTTGCTCGCCTGCCAGCGCCCCTCGGGCTTGAACCAGGTCCAGGACCAGTTGCACATCCCGAACACCTGCAGCGCGGTCAGCCGCGGGTCGACCGCCTTGAAGGCACCGCTCTCGACGCCGCGGCTGATGATCTCGATCACCTTCGCCGAGTACTGGTCGCGCATCGCCCGCACCTCGGCCATCACCTCTTCTTCGGCCGAGCGGACGATCTCGCGCGAGAAGGCGACCGTGGCGGCGCGGTCGTCCTGCTGGGAGAGCATCAGCTGGTAGACGATCAGCTGCAGCTGATCGACCGGGTCCTCGAACTCGGCGAGGAACTCGTTCGCCTCGGCCAGGCGGCGGCGCATGTACTCGTTATGGACCTGCTCGAGCAGCGCTTCCTTGCTGCGGAAGTGGTGGAGGATCGTGCCTTTGCTGATCCCCAGCGCTTCGGCGACGTCGCGGATGCTGACCTCGTCGTAGCCGCGCTCGGCGACCATCTCGGTGAAGCATTGGAGGATCTCGCCCCGCCGGCTTTTGCGCTGCTGCACGGGCGCCATCATGCCAGCAGCTCCCTGGCGATGATGAAGCGCTGGATCTCGGCGGTGCCGCCGCCGATCTGCATCAGCTTCGCGTCGCGCATGAAGCGCTCGACCGGGAACTCGTCGATGTAGCCGTAGCCGCCGAGGACCTGGACCGCCTCGGTCGTGACCCGCATCGCGACGTCGCCGGCGAGCAGCTTCGCCGCCGAGGCGAGCGCCCGCTGGTCGGCTTCGCCGGCGTCGATCCGGGCGGCGATCTGGCGGGTCAGCGCCCGGCAGGCCTCGGTCTCGGCGAACATGTCGGCGAGCTTGGCGCCGATCAGCTGGAACTCGCCGATCGGCTTGCCGAACTGGCGGCGCTCGCCGGCGTAGGTCAGCGCCGTCTCCAGCGCTCCCTGGGCGATCCCAACCGACTCGGCCGCCAGCAGCACCCGCTCGGAGTCGAGCCCCTCGAGCAGGATCGCGCGGCCGCCGTCTTCGGTCCCGATCAGCGCCTCCTCGCCGACCTCGCAGTCGTCGAGCAAGAGCTCCCCGGTCGGCGAGCCGCGCCAGCCCATCTTCGAGAACTTCCTGCCGCGCGAGAAGCCGGGCGTATCGGTCGGGATCGCGAACATCCCGAGGCTGCGCTCGTTGGCCGGGGTGCGGGCGTAGATCAGGGCGAGGTCGGCGACCGGGCCGTTGGTGATGAAGGTCTTGGTCCCGTTCAGGCGCCAGCCGCCCTCGACCCGCTCGGCCCGGGTCCGCATGCTCATCACGTCGGAGCCGGCCTCGGGCTCGGTCATCGCCAGACAGCCGACCAGCGAGCCGCCGATCAGCCCCGGCAGCCAGCGCTCCTGTTGGGCGTCGTCGCCGTGGCGGGCGATGCGGCCGACGACCATGTCGGCCTGGTGGAGAACGGTAGCCGCGGTCGAGACGCAGACCGCGGCCAGCTCTTCGCCGATCAGGCAGAGCTCGGTCAGGCCGAGGCCGGCGCCGCCGAGCTCGCTCGGCACGCTCGCCCCGAGCAGCCCGAGCTCGGCCGCTTCGGCCCAGCTCTCGGCCGGGAAGCTCTGGGAGGCGTCGATGTCGTGCGCGCGCGGCCCCACCTTCTCCTGGGCGAACTGGCGGAGGGTGCGGCGCAGCAGCTTCTGCTCGTCGCTGAGACCGAGGTCGGCGGAGCGGGGGAGGGGCATCGCTCGTGGTGCTCCTCAGACCCCGCGGAACTTCGGATCGCGGCGCTCGAGGAAGGCGCGGGCGCCCTCGCGGCGGTCCTCGGAGGCGAGCAGGCGCGCCAGCCGGTCTTCGGTGCGGACGTTGGCGTCGGCGATCGAGAGCAGGGTGTCGCGGCGCAGGGCGTCGACGATCTCGCGGGTCGAGAGCGGCGCCGCGGTCGCGATCCGCTGCGCCAGCGCCAGCGCCTCGGCCTCGACCGCGCCGGGGGCGACGGCGAGGTCGACCATCCCCAGCGCCGCCGCCTCCGGGCCCTCGACCAGGTCGCCGGTCAGCAGCAGGCGGGCGGCGGCCGAACGCGGGATCAGCCGTGGCAGCCGGGCGAGGCCGCCGGTGGCGGGGATGATCCCGAGCCGCGCCTCCGGCATCCCCAGCTTCGCTTTCTCGCTCGCGACCCGCAGCGTGCAGGCCAGCGCCAGCTCGAGGCCGCCGCCGATCGCGTGGCCGTTGACGGCGGCGATCGTCGCCACGGGCAGCGTCGCGACGGCGTTGACGGCGGCGCGCAGCTGGCGGTTGTAGGCGAGGTTTTCCTCGCTGCTGGCGTTCTGGATCTCGTTGATGTCGGCGCCGGCGGCGAAGACGCCGTCCGTGCCGGTGACGATCGCGCAGCGCACTTGATCATCAACTGCGATCGATTCGACGCTCGTGCGGAGCGCCGCCGCCATCGCGATGTCGAGCACGTTGCGGCGCTCGGGGTTGGCGAGGGTGAGGACCGCGACGTGGTCGGCGACGGTCAGCTCGACCAGCTGGCCGCTGGCCGGCTCGGCGCTGCCGGAGGTCTGCGGCTCGCCGGCCATCTCAGCCGCTGACGACCGCCTCGCGGCCGGGGCGGGTCATCACGATCTCGGGGACGACGCAGGTGGGGGAGAGGCGCAGAAGCGCCCGCGCCGACTCGGCGACGTCGAGCGGCCGGATCATCTCCGCGGCCGGGACCGGGTTCTGGCTGTAGTCGGCGAGGTCGGTGTCGACGAAGCCGGGGCAGAGGACGCAGGACTTGACCCCCTCGCCGGAGAGCTCGGCGTTCATCGCCTCGGTGAAGCCGACGACGCCGTGCTTGGCGGCCGAGTAGACGCCGAGGCCGGCGGCGCCGCGTTTGCCGACGACCGAGGACATGTTGATCACGAGCGCGTTGCGGTGCTCGGCGGCGGCGACCCGGAGCAGGTCGAGCGCCTCGCTGTAGAGGACGATCACCGAGCGCAGGTTGAGCGCCAGCTGCATGTCGACTCGCTTCAGCTCGTAGTCGTCGAGCTCGGCGTGGACCCCCATCCCGGCGTTGTTGACGAGGACGTCGAGGCGGCCGAAGCGTTCGCGGTGGGCGGCGGCGACGGCGGCGATCTGCTCGGCGTCGGTGAGGTTGGCGGCGACGGGGTGGACATCGGTGCCGTGGGCGGAGAGCTCGGCGGCCGCGGTCTCGAGCTTCTCCGGGGTGCGGGAGACGACGGTCAGGTCGTGGCCCTCCTCGGCCAGCATCGCGGCGATCGCGAAGCCGATCCCGGATGAGGCGCCGGTGATGAGCGCAACCCTCCTCTCGCCCTCCGCAGCGGCCATGACGATAGACTAACCGTCCGGACGGTCAGTCGCATCCCGCCCCCATCAGGACAAGGAATGAACGAGCTCGATCTCTACCGCAACGTCTCCCGGATCCGGGCGCTGGAGCTGCTCCTCCATCGCTACATCGAGGAGCACGGGTTCGGTGGTTTCTGGCATCCCGGCCTCGGCCAGGAGGGGATCCAGGCCGGCGCCGTCGCCGCCCTGCGCGAGGACGACTACCTCTTCTACGCCCACCGCGGCCTCGGCTACGCGCTGGCCAAGGGGATGTCGCCGGTGACGCTGCTCGCCGACCTCTTCGGCCGCACCGGTGGCTCGGTCGGGGGCAAGGGCGGCGGCACCGTCCACTTCGTCGACCCCGAGCTCGGGGTGCTCGGTCAGGGCGGCACGGTCGGCTCCAACTTCGTGCTCGGCGCCGGCGCCGGGATCTCGGCCCAGATGCTCGGCACCGACAAGGTCGTCGCGATCTTCTTCGGCGACGGCGCCGCCGCCCGCGGCACCTTCCACGAGGCGGCGCTGACCGCCTCCGTCTGGAAATTGCCGCTGGTCTGGATCTGCGAGAACAACGGCTGGGCGATCTCGGTCCCGATCGAGGCCCAGAGCCCGACCGCGAACATCGCCGACCGCGCCGCCGCCTACGGCGTCCCCGGCGTGATCGTCGACGGCCAGGACGCGCTCGCGGTCCGCGAGGCGACGCTAGAAGCGGTCGACCGCGCCCGCGCCGGCGAGGGACCGACGCTGATCGAGGCGAAGACGACGCGCATCCGCGGCCACTACGAGGGCGACAAACAGAGCTACCGCGAGGACCTCGGCGAGGGGCTCGAGGTGCCGCGCGACCCGCTGGCGATCCTGCGCGAGCGGGCGGCGATCCCGGCCGCGGAGGCCGACCGGATCGACGAGGAAGCGCGGGCCGAGGCCGAGGCGGCGCTGGCCGAGGTGCTGGCGATGCCCGAGCCCGATCCCGACGTTGTCACCGAGGGGGTGTGGGTGTGAGCGACGCGACCGCGACCGAGGCGCCGATGCTCGGCTACGCGCGGGCGATCAACCAGGCGCTGGCGGAGGAGATGCGCCGCGACGAGCGGGTCTGGATGATGGGGCAGGACGTCGGCCGGATGGGCGGCGTCTTCGGCGTCACCCGCGGCATCTACGAGGAGTTCGGCGCCGGCCGGGTCCGCGACACCTCGCTGAACGAGACCTTCATCGTCGGCGCCGCGGTCGGGGCGGCGATGACCGGCACGATCCCCGTCGCCGAGCTGCAGTTCGCGGACTTCATGATGATCGCCGGCGACGAGGTCTTCCACAAGATGGCGAAGTGGCGCTACATGCACGGCGGCAAGCTTTCGGTGCCAATGGTGCTGCGGCTGCCGACCGGCGTCCTCGGCGGCGTCGGCGCCGAACACTCGCAGTCGCTGGAGGCGCTGGGGATGCACTTCCCCGGCCTCAAAGTCGCCCTGCCGGCGACCCCCGCTGACGCCAAGGGCCTGCTGAAGACGGCGATCCGCGATCCCAACCCGGTCCTCTTCTTCGAGCACAAGGGGATGTACCGGGTGAAGGGCCCGGTGCCCGAGGACCCCGAGTTCCTGGTCCCGTTCGGCGAGGCCGTCGTCCGCCGGGCCGGCACCAGCGCCACCGTCGTCGCCACCGGCCTGATGGTGCCGCGGGCGCTCGAAGCCGCCGAGGCGCTCGGCGCCGAGGGCATCGAGCTCGAGGTGATCGACCCCCGCACCCTGGTCCCGCTCGACATGGAAACGATCGTCGCCTCGGTCGAGAAGACCGGCCGCGCCCTCGTCGTCCACGAGGCCGTCCGCACCGCCGGCGCCGGCGCCGAGATCGCCGCCCGCATCCAGGAAGCCGCCTTCTTCGCCCTCGACGCCCCCGTCTGGCGCCTCGGCGCCCTCGACACCCAGATCCCCCAAAGCCCCGATCTCGAGCAGCTGGTGATTCCGGGCACCGACGAGATCGCCGCCGCCGCCCGCGAGCTCGTCGCGATCTAGCAGCAAGCGGCGTTCCACGGTTTGCTTCGAGCGCGGTTCGCGCATAGCCTTGGAACGGTATGTGTGAATCGAACGGCCGAACTCTCCATGCCTAACACGTCGAAGTTGCAGAAGTCCTTCGCGCGAAAAAGCCGGTGTCCTCGGTGCAACAAGCTGACCGTGTTCGTTCACACGTACGAGTACGGACAGAAACGGAGGTCGATTGCAACTCCTAAGGACCCGGCGACGGTCGCTGAATGCCCGCGCTGTCACGACAGCTGGTTCTTCTTCGAAAGGCCGGCGACGATCGAGGTTGTAACGGGGGATCGCACGGTCGAGCCCGCATTTGCAGAGCGCCTTGTCCTCGATAACTCGAAGGCGGCAACGCCGCTGAAGCGAACTCACTCGATCAGCAGGGAATGGAAGAAGACGATCTCCCTGGAGAGCGAGCAGACGCGCACTGAACAGGTGACGCTTGGACTGGCAATTGAGGGAGTCAGCCTCGGGACGATGGCTGAGCAGGCGATCAGGTCGAAGCATTCGCTTTCGGAAGAGCAGACGTATACGTACACCGACTCGCTGGACTTCGAGGTACCGGCCGGAACGATCCGCCGCGTCACCCTGAGCTTCAATCACACCTGGCAGCACGGGACCCTGATCCTCACCGATCCCGAAGAGGATCCGGTACGGATTCCCTACAAAGTGATCGATTCCCTGACGATGGACGTAGCCCAGGAGGACGAGAAGGTCAGTTGAGTCGTCGGCGGGAGCGGGCTTCAGCGTCGTCGACGGCCTCTCCGGCGAGCTCGCGTGCGAGGGTGCGGACGGCGGTGGTGGCGCGGCCGACGAGGGCGCCGCTGACGACCAAGGGCAGCTCGGTGACGAAGGCGGTGGAGTGCGGGTATGTGTGGTTCTGCCAGCGGGTGGCGCTGCCGGGGTAGCGACCGGGGAGGCGAACCAAAGGAAGGCCGATCAGGTCGGCGAAGCGGCGCTCGACGAAGAGGTTGCCGCCGGACTCGTCGACGATCCCGAACGGCTGGTGGAACCAGATCGTCAGGTCGGGCTGCTCTCGGGAGATGAAGCGGCGCGCGGCGCGGGACTCGGGCTCGGAGAGCGGGCCGGTGCCGGAGTATTCGCCGCCCGAGAGGTGGGTCCAGTCGAAGGAGAAATTGCGGTTGAGGTCGACCCCGTGGGCGTTGCCGCGGGTGTCGGCGGCGACGCCGTCCGGGTTCAGCGTCGGCACCACCCAGAGCTCGACCCCGTGCGGCGCCCCGGCCGCGATCAGCCGCCGTGCGACTCGCATCCCCGCCGTCTCGTCGCCGTGGATGCAGCCGAAGACGACGACCTTGAGCGCGGGGTCGGGGCTGCCCTCGTGGACGGCGATGATCGGACGCCTGTCGACTGAGTGGCCGATGACAGTCCGCCCGGAAGCCGCCGCGCTGGAAACGAAGACGAGCAGGAAGCAGACCGCGAGTGGCGCCACTCGAACCCACCGAGGTCTTTGGTTGCGGCTCACCCGGCCATTCTCACTTGGGGAGGAGGTCGATCTATCCTTTGAGTCAATGGATCCAGGAGTCGCGCTCAAGGAATTCGCGGATTTCGCTGTCGGAATCGAGGTCGGTGGACTCAAGGTCCACAAGGTCTCCTCATTTCTCGATGAGCGCCAGGACGGCGAGCCGGTGACGCGCGTCCTTCTGCTGGTCGACGATCCGCGCGAGGAGACTTGGGAGCTCGATACGGTCATCGAGCTCCGCCGCCTCTTGGGCCGCAAAGCAATCGAAATCGGCTTGCCTTCCGTCAGCGTCTCGTTGGTTCCCGAGAGCGAGGCGGACTCGGTCGAAACCTTCGTCCGATAGTCGTCGTCAATGCCGACCTATCCGATTGAGCCCGGGAAGCTGCTCGAAACCGCTGATCGGCTGGCACCCCTCCACCCCGGTCGTGGGCGGCCTTCGTACACCGCTCACAGACGCGCGGTCTCGACTGCCTACTACGCGGTGTTCCATGCGATCACCGACCGGGTTGCGAAGGCTGCCTTCACCGAGGCGGACACGGCTTTCCTGCGCAAGGTCCAGCGGTGGGTGAAGCACGGCGACGTCCGGATGGTGGCGGTTTGGGTCAGTCAACTGGAAGGTATTACGGCTGGCTCCCCTCCCCGGCACATCGACGCACTCCTTCGGCCGGGTTCAGGAGAAGCCCATATCGACTCCGACACGCTGGTCATCGCGGACGGATTCCTCGAGCTGAACGAGAAGCGGGAGCAGGCCGACTATGACCACGATGCTGTGTTCACTCGCCCGGACACGCTCAGTCACATCGCACTGGCGAAGTCGGTTGTCGCGAGGGTCGAGGGCACCCAGACCGATGCGGCCAAACGGTTCTTCGGACTGGTGGCGATGCGTTCGAATATCCAGTCCCGCTAGCGCCTCGTAGCGCCCGGTTTACGCGTAGGCCTCGGGGCTCCAGGCTTCGAGGTGGTCTTTGACGCTGACCGCGAAGCGGGTGGCGTCGGCGCCGTCGACGGCGCGGTGGTCGAAGGTGACGGCGAGGCGGAGGATCGGGCGGATCGCTATCGCCTCGCTGCCCTGCTCGTCGGCGACCACCCAGGGTCGGCGCTGGATCGTGGGGACGCCGAGGATCGCGACCTGGGGTTGGTTGATGATCGCCGGCGCCGAGACGGCGCCGACCGAGCCGGGGTTGGAAAGGGTGAAGGTGCCGCCGGCGAGGTCGTCGGGGGTCAGCTTGCGGGCGCGGGCGCGCTCGGCGAGGTCGGTGATTGCCGCGGCGATCGTCGGCGCCGTCATCCGCTCGCAGTCTTTGATCACCGGCACCAGCAGCCCCTCCGGCGTGTCGACGGCGACGCCGAGGTTGACCGCCTGCCAGTGAATCGTCCTCTCGCCGAGGAAGGTCGCGTTCAGCCGCGGGTGTTCGCCGAGGGCGACGCACGCCGCGCGGGCGATGAACGGCAGGTAGGAGAGCTTCGCTTCGCCCTGGGGGACGCGAGCGGCGTTGAGCTCGGTGCGGGCGTGCACCACCGCCGAGAGATCGACGTCGACCTCCGTCGTCATGTGCGCCGCCGTCTGTCGCGAGCGCACCATGTGCTCCGCGATCAACTGCCGCACCCGTGAGGTCTTCACGACCTCGTGCGGCACCCCCTCATACCCGGCCGGCAGCTCGGCGCCGGTGCTGGGGGCGCCGCCCGCAGCCGAAAGGGGCTGGGTGGGGGAGGGACGAGTGCGGGGTGTCGACTTGCTCTCGGATAGCGAGAGGAAGTCGACACCGCCCGCGATCGCCCGCTCCACATCAACCTTCCGAATCCGCCCGCCACGCCCCGAACCCTGGACAGCTCCCAAATCGATCCCGTGGCTCGCGGCCATCCGCCGCGCCACGGGTGACGCCGGCGCCGCCGCCTGCGGCCCCGAACCCAGGAAGCTCAGCACCGCCGCGGCCGCGGCCTTCGGATCGAACCTCCCGAACGCGTCCCGTCCCGCAGCAGCTCTTGCAGTAAGGCCGACGTCGGCGCTGCGGCCATTCGAACCTGGAAGGGGCGTCGGGGGTGGCTCTGAGGACACTTTGCGATCCGCCCCCGCCACCTCCTCGGAGACCTCATCCGATTTGGGCGGAGCCGCGTCCGCAGAGCCACCCCCGGCGCCCCCCGCACCTTCTAGGACTGTGTCGGCGTCGGCCCCAACCGCCATCTCGGCCAGCGGCGCGCCGACGGCAACGTTCTGGTCGACGTCAACGAGGATCTTCGCCAGCACACCCGCCGCCGGCGCCTCGATCTCGGTGTCCACCTTGTCGGTGGCCACCGCGCAGATCGGCTGCCCCGCGCTAACCGTGTCCCCAACCGCGACGAGCCACTCGATCACCGTGCCCTCCTCGACGGAGACGCCCATGTGGGGCATCGGCACGACGACGGTGGTCGCGGCTTCGCTCATCCCTTGACGTCGATCAGGACCTTGACGTCGTCGCCGGGGTCGCTCGCCAGGCGTTCGATCTCGGCCGGCGTCTCGGCCAGCGGCGCGCGGCGGGTGATCATGCTCGACGGCTCCAGCAGGCCGGAGGCGATCATCGCCGCCACCCGCGGCAGGTCGTTGTGGTACCCGAGCGTGGCGTGGATCGAGCGCTCGTAGAGGACCATGCGGCCGGCGTCCACCGGCACCGGCTGCTTCGGGATCCCGGCGAGGACGAGGCGGCCGCCGCGGACCGTCATCTCCAGCGCCGCTTCGACCGCCGGCACGGCGCCGCTGCAGTCGACGACGATCTCCGCCCCGAGGCCGCCGGTAAGGCCGCGGACCGTCTTCGCCACCTCGCGCGGCTCGCCCTCCGGCGCCAGCGTCGCGAAGCCCTCGGCCTCGGCGCGGGCGCGGCGGCCGGGGTGGAGCTCGACGACCAGCGGCTCGAGGCCGATCGCGCGAGCGACCAGCGCCGTGCAGGCGCCGATCGGGCCGTAGCCGATCACGACCAGGCGCTCGCCGGCTACGGCGCCGCCGCGGTCGAGGGCGTGGAGACCGACGGCGAGCGGCTCGAGCAGGGCGCCCACTTCGTCGCTGACCGCGTCGGGCAGCGGCACAGCGCAGTAGGCGGGGAAGCGGACCAGGGTGGCGAAGGCGCCGTCGGAGGAGAGGCCGATCGAGCCGCTGAAGCGGCAGAGGTTGTACTCCCCGCGCACACAGGCCTCGCAGTGGTTGCAGCGCCAGCAGGCGTCGGCGGAGACGCGGTCGCCCGGCTTCAGGTCCTCGACACCCTCGCCGACCGCGGTGATCACCGCCGAGAACTCGTGCCCGAGGGTGACCGGCGGTTCCTGGCCGGTCAGCGGGTGGACCTTGCCGGGGCGGATCGCGAAGGGCTTGCGGAACTCGGCGACGTCGGAGCCGCAAATGCCGGTGTAGGCGACCTCGGCCTCGACCATTCCCGGGCCAAGCGGCAGCGCCAGCTCGACCTCGTCGAGCCGCAAGTCACCAGCGGCATGCCAGCGGACAGCCTCCACCGGAGCGAAATCTAGCACCTGACCGACCGTGCGGTCAATTTGATAGAACCCCCCGAATTGGAGGTCCCATAAAGGCCTTTCCGGGCGCAGTCTCGCCCCCTGGAGGCCAGGGCTAGTGTGGCTTCACCGGCGCCGAGGGATGGATCGGCGCCGGAATCTGGAACCGAGGAGGAGTGATCAGTGGCCGGACTCGTTTGCGGTGTCGACATCGGCGGGACCTTCACCGACTGCGTTCTGATCGGTGAGGACGGCCGCGTCGCCTACGGCAAGGCGCTCTCCTCGCCCGCCGACTCCTTCCAGTCGGGCTTCTTCGGCTCGATCGAGTCGGCCGGCGGCCAGCTCGGGCTCTCCGCCGAGGACCTCTACACGCGGATGGACCGGCTGATCTCGCACGGCTCGACCGTCGCCACCAACATCGTCGTCGAGCGCAAAGGGGCCGCGATCGGCCTGATCACGACCCGCGGCTTCGAGGACACGGTGCGGACGATGCGCGGCCTCGGCCGCCCGACCGGGGAGCCGCCCGAGAACCTGCTGCGCTTCGCCGAAACCCGCAAGCCGGAGCCGCTGGTCCCGATCGAGCGCACCCACGGCGTCGCCGAGCGGGTCGACTCCGACGGCGACGTCGTCGTCGCCCTCGACGAGGAGGAGGTCGCCGCCGCGGCCGACGCCCTGCTCGAGGCCGGGGTCGACACGATCGCGATCGCCTTCCTCTGGTCGGTCCGCAACGACGCCCACGAGCGCCGCGCCCGCGAGATCGTCAACCAGCGCGCCCCCGGTGTCTTCGTCACGATCTCGAGCGAGATCTCGAAGGCGGTCGGCGAGTACGAGCGCTTCGTCGCCACCCTGATCAACTCCTACGTCGGCCCCGTGACCAGCACCTACCTGCACGGGGTCCAGGGCCGCCTCGCCGACGTCGGCTTCGCCGGCGAGCTCCACATCATGCAGTGCCACGGCGGCATGGTCCCGCTCGGCCTCGGCGCCGATCGCCCGATCTTCACGATCGGCTCCGGCCCGGTCGGCGGCCTGATCGGCTGCGCCCGCGTCGCCGACGACCTCGGCCGCGACGACATCATCGCCTCCGACATGGGCGGCACCTCGTTCGACGTCGGGATCATCAAAGACGGCGAGCCGCTCGCCGCCGATGACACCCTGCTCGGCAAGTGGCGCTACCGCGTCCCCGCCGTCGAGGTGATCTCGATTGGCGCCGGCGGCGGCTCGATCGCCTGGATCGACGAGCTCGGCGGCGGCCTCCGGGTCGGCCCCCAGAGCGCCAGCTCGCTGCCCGGCCCCTGCTGCTATGGCCGCGGCGGCGAGGAGCCGACCGTGACCGACGCCGACCTGATCCTCGGCTACATCGCCCCCGAGGCGACCTTCGGCTCCAAGGGCGAGCGCGGCGGCTTCAAGCCGCGCCGCGACCTCGCCGAAAAGGCGATCAAGGAGAAGGTCGCCGACCCGCTCGGCCTCTCCCTGACCGACGCCGCGCTCGGCATCGTCGAGGTCGCCAACGCGAAGATGGCGGCGGCGCTGGAGAACGAGATCATCGGCCGCGGCTTCGACCCGCGCGACTTCGTCCTCATGTCCTACGGCGGCGCCGGCCCCTTCCACGCCGCCGGCTACGCCGCCTCGCTCGGCGTCGAGACGATCGTCGTCCCCGGCGAGGCCGCCTCGGTCTGGTCGGCGTTCGGGATCAGCCAGGCGGACATCCGCTACCAGTACGAAAGCTCGGTCGTCCTGATCGAGCCCTTCGACCCGGCCGCGGTCAAGGGCGCCTTCGACGAGCTCGAAGGCCAGGCCGGCGCGGCGCTGAACCAGCGCGAGGACGCCGCCGACTTCGAGCTCCGCCGCTTCGCGCGGATGCGGTTCCAGTGGCAGCGACACGAGCTCGAGATGCGCTTCCCCGACGGCGAGATCGACGCCGCCACCCTCGAGGAAGTCAAACGCCAGTTCGTCGCGATCTACACCCAGCGCTACGGCGAGGTGGCGCTGCTCCCGGGCGCCACGGTCGAGATCGTCTCGGTCCGGCTCGAGCCAGCGATCACCATGGGCAGTGAAAATCTCGACCGACTCGACGTCGCCGAGGGCGAGGAGTTCGCCAAGGGCAGCCGCGAGGTCTACTTCGAGCGCGGCGCCGGCCCGGTCGACGCCGCCGTCTACAACGGCGACGCGATGCCGCTCGGCGAGGTGGTCGAGGGCCCGGCGGTGATCGACCTCGCGATCACCGGCATCGTCGTCCCGCCCGGCACCAGCTGCGAGCGCCGCCAGACCGGCGACTTCGTCATGACCCTCAACCCCGGCTCCGCCGCGTAAGGGAGGACCGCCGATGAACCCCGCCACCGCCACGTCCCAAATCGCCGATCAGGAGCGCCCGGTCCGCCCGCCCGAGTTCTGGGACGGCGTCGACCACGCCTTCAACCCGACCGGCCCGGTCAAGGTGCCGCCCAACCTGACGCTCAGCACCGAGGCCGAGACCGAGATCGACCCGATCACCTACGAGGTCGTCCGCCACGGCCTCTGGAACGCCAACGCCGAGCACGTGCGGGAGATCGAGAACCTCGCCGTCTCCCAGATCACGGTCGAGATCCGGGACTTCCAGCCCTGCATCCTCACCGAGGACGCCGAGCTCCTCTACTTCGGCCCCTGCCTGCAGTACATGTCGGGGATGCTCGACATGATGACCCGCTACATCCTCGAACACCGGGGAGAACGGGTGCTCGACGGCGACATGTGGCTCTGCAACGACCCGATCATCGGCACCGCCCACCAGCCCGACGTCGGCCTCATCTGTCCCGTCTTCGTTTCCGGCGAGGTCTTCTGCTGGGTCGCCAACATCTCCCACCAGAACGACATCGGCGGCACCGTCCCCGGCTCCTTCTGCCCAAACGCCGAAGACGCCTTCTGGGATCCGCCCAGCTTCCCGCCGTTCAAGATCGTCGAGGACAACCAGATCGTCCCCGACATGGAGGCTCTCTACCGGCGCTGCTCGCGCACCCCGGAGAACCTCTCGCTCGACCTGCGGGCGACTATCGCCGGCAACAACGCCGCCCGCTCACGGATCCTCGGCTTGGTCGAGAAGTACGGCAAGGCCGTCGTCAAGGGGACGATGCGCCGCGCCCTCGACGCCAGCCAGCGCGCCTTCGAAGGGGCCCTCGAGACGATCCCCGACGGCACCTACTCCGACCGCCTGATCCAGGAGGTCGCCCGCAACGGCGACCGCGGCACCTACCCGGTGCAGACCACGGTCCGCAAGCAGGGCCGCGAGCTGATCTGGGACAACGTCGGCACCCACGACCAGGTCGGCGCGATCAACGTCGGCTTCGCCGCCTGGCGCGGGGCGATCCTCGGCTCGATCAACGTGCTGATGCTGCCCGGGCAGATGGGCTGCATCGGCGGCGCCGCCAGGCTCTGCAAGTTCGACCCCGAACCGGGCAAGATCACCTCGCCCGACTGGGGCGCGGCCGTCTCCCCGGCCGGCGTCTACGCGACCGAGACCGCGATCTCGCTCGGCAACGCGCTGATCTCGAAGATGATGCTCGCCTCCAGCGATCCCCGGATGCGGGCCAACGCGGTCACCGCCGACGGCGCCCAGTGGCCCTGCCACTTCGTCGCCGGCGACAACCAGCGCGGCGACTACTACGTCGGCGGGATGGGCGACAACATGCTCGGCGGTGGCGGCGCGACCTTCGAGCGCGACGGCGAATTCGCCAACGGCCACTTCTGGATCCCCGAGGGCCGCGGCCCCAACGTCGAGGCCTACGAGGCCGACTGGCCGATCCTCTACTTGTTCCGCCGCGAGCACGCCGACTCCGGCGGCGCCGGCCGCTCGCGCGCCGGCAACGGCGGCGAGATCGCCTACGTCCCGCACAAGGGCGAGTCCTTCCTCGGCCTCGCCACCAACGAGGGAATCCCGAAGACGCCGGGCCTGTTCGGCGGCGACCCGGGCTCGATCATGGTCACGCGGGTGATCCAGAACTCCGACCTGCGCGCCCGCTTCGCCGCCGGCGAGCTGCCCCAGGACCTGGACGCGTTGGCCGGGAGCGAGCTCGAGCTCGGCGGCAAGCCCGACGGCTTCCCGGTCACCGACGACGACGTCCTCTACTGGAACTGGCTTGGCCCGGGGGGCTACGGCGACCCGCTGACCCGCGATCCCGAGCAGGTCGTCGAGGACGTCGCCGCCGGCGCCGTCAGCCCGCAGGCCGCCGACGACCTCTACGCGGTCAAGCTGAGCGACGACGGCACGGTCGACCACGAGGCGACGGCGAAGCTGCGCGACCGCCGCCTGCTCGAACGGCTGCGCGAGTGCGACGCCGAGCGCGAGGAGCTGGTGCGGGCGCGCGAACCGGCTGAGGGCGAGGAGGCGTTTGGCGACGCCTACCTGATCGACCGCGAGGCCGGCGTCCTCCGCTGCCACCGCTGTGCCACCGACCTCGGCCCGCTCGAGGGCAACGCGAAGGAGCGGATGGCGGTGCGCGAGCGGCCGACCCAGTCGCTGAAGCCCAGCTATCCGGACCCGGCCCGGTTCGTCGACGACGAGGTCGTCTTCCGCGACTTCTGCTGCCCCGGCTGCGGCGTGCGGCTGGCGACCGAAGTCGGCTACCCCGGCGAGGCTCCCTTCCAGGAGCTGCGCCTCGACCCGTGAGCGCGGCGCCCCTCCCGGAGGGCGGCTGAGATGCCGCTGGCAGAGGCCGGCACCTCGCACTGGGTCCCGGAGCCCGGCGCCGAGCCGGCGATGCGCGACCTCACCGTCGGCGGCCTGCTCGACGAGGCGGCCGCGCAGTGGCCCGACCAGGAGGCGGTCGTCTTCTCCGCCTACGAGGACGTCGGGATCGCCGCCCGCTGGGACTACGCCGAGCTGCAGCAACGGGCGCGGCGGGTCGGCAAGGCGCTGATCGCCGCCGGGATCGAGCCCGGCGAGCGCTTCGGGATCTGGGCGACCAACATCCCCGAGTGGCTGGAGCTGCAGTTCGGCGCCGCCTACGTCGGCGCGATCGTCGTCCCGCTCAACCCGCTCTACCGGACCAGCGAGGTCGAGTCCGTGCTCGGCAAGTCGGGCGCGGCGGCCTGCTTCGTCCTGCCCGAGAACCGCGGCGCCAGCCTCTGGGAGATGACCCGCGAGGCGAGCGCCGACCTCGACCACGTTCGTCTGCTGGTCCCGCTCGGCCCGGCGCAGGCGGGTGCGCCTTCCTGGGAGGAGTGGCTGGCTGGCGGCGACGGCGTTGACGAGGACCTGCTGGAGCGCCGCCGCGCCGCGGTCCGCGCCGAGGACACCTCCCAGATCCAGTTCACCTCCGGCACCACCGGCTTCCCGAAGGGGGCCGAGCTCTCCCACGGCGGCATCGTCAACGACGCCCGCCTCTTCGCGGCCCGCGCGACCCTGCCCCAGCACGGCCGCCACTCCAACCCGATGCCCTACTTCCACTGCGGCGGCTGCGTGATGTCGACGCTCGGCAGCGTCGCCACCGGCTCGGCCCAGATGCCGGCGGTCAGCTTCGACCCGGCGCGGATCGCGCGGACGATCGAGGAGGAGCGCTGCACCTCGGTCTCGCTCGTGCCGACGATGATGATCGGGCTCGAAGAGCAGGTCGCCAGGGACGGCCGCGACCTCTCGAGCCTCGAGGTGGTCGTCACCGGCGGCTCGCCGGTGCCGCCGGAAGTGATGAACCGCTGGATCGACCGCTACGGGGTCGGGATCAACAACACCTACGGGATGACCGAGTGCTCACCGGTCATCTGCGCCACCCTGCCCGGCGACACGGTCGAGCTGCAGACGAAGACGGTCGGCCCGGCCCTGCCCCACGTCGAGGTCGACATCGTCGAACCGGGCGGGACCGAGCCGCTGCCGATCGGGGTCGAGGGCGAGCTGCGCTCGCGCAGCGCGATGGTGATGAAGGGCTACTGGGACAACCCCGAGGCGAGCGCCGAGGCGATCGGCGCCGACGGCTTCATGCGCTCCGGCGACCTGGCGAAGATGGACGCCGACGGCTACGTCTCGATCACCGGGCGGGCCAAGGAGATGATCATCCGCGGCGGCGAGAACATCTACCCGGCGGAGATCGAGAACGCGATCCGCGAGCTCGACGCGGTCGCCGACGTCGCCGTGATCGGGGTGCCGGACGAGCGCTACGGCGAGGTCTGCGCCGCCTACCTGCGGCTTGCGGAGGGCGCCTCGCTGACCCATGATGAGTTGCGCGAGCTGATGACCGGCCGCGTCGCGCGCTACAAGATCCCCGCCCACACGCGGGTCGTCGAGGAGCTGCCGCTGACGCCGTCCGGCAAGGTGCAGAAGTTCAAGCTCCGCGAGCGGTTCCTCGCGGAGACCTAGTCCGGAGGAGGAGCGATGGCCGAGGAGCGCTGGTTCAGCGACGAGGAGCTGGGGCTGATGTCGGAGCCGACGATGGACCGGGCGATCGCGGCGATCGAAGCCGGCGACTCCGAACTGGCGCTCGAGCTCTGCAAGGGCATGCGGCACGAGTGGCGCTTCCTCCACGACCTGATGGCGGAGTCGATGCTCGGCCTCGTCACCTACATCCAGCGCCAGCAGGGGGACGACGGCGTCAAGGCCGCCTGGGAGGAGTCGCTGAAGCGCGGCTGGAAGCGGGACACCGGCAAGATCCTCGAGCGCGACCGGCGCCAGGTGGTCGAGGCGCTGGCGGCGACCTGGCGCGCCCACTCGACCAGCGGCAAAGGCGAGAACCCGGGCGCCTTCACGGTGACCGAGGACGAGGAGAAGTTCACCTTCGCGATGAACCCCTGCGGGTCCGGGCAGCGGCTCTGGCGCAACGGCGCCTACGAGGGCGAGGACCCCTACGGGGTGACCGAAAAGGCGCACGACTGGTCCTACGGGCGCGAGGGCTTCCCGCTCTACTGCACGCACTGCGCGTTCATGAACGAGCTGCTGCCGATCCGCTGGTACGGATTGCCGCTCTATCCCTCGCGGCCGCCACACGACTTCGACCACGATCCCTGCGTCTGGTACTGGTACAAGCGAGCGGAGGACATCCCGGAGGAGTACTGGCGGCGGTATGGACTGGAGCGGGCGGGAACTTGACCGGGCTGGTCACGGGGGCCGGCGGCGGGATCGGGCGCGCTATCTGTCTGGCGCTTGCCGAGCAGGACTGGCGCGTGGCCGCCTGCGACCTCGGTGCCGGCGCACTCGAGACTGCCGAGATTGTTCGAGAAAGAGGGGGAGAGGCGATCGGACTCACCTGGGACGTGAGAGACGGGACGGCCGCGAAGCAGGCGCATGCCGAGGCGGAGAGGGAGTTGGGACCGGTGGAGGCGGTGGTCGCGAACGCAGCGGTCGTCGATCGGATCGCGCCGGCGGCGAAGTTGAGCGAGGAGGGGTGGCGGAACGAAATCGACGTCAACCTGACCGGCGCGTTCCTCTCGGTGCAGCCGGCGCTGGAGTCGATGCGGGAGCGGGGGAGGGGGCGGATCGTCGCCATCTCCTCGATCGCGGCCACCGATGGGCTCGCCGGGCAGGCCGCCTATTCGGCGAGCAAGGCGGGGATCCTCGGGCTCGTGCGGACCCTGGCGCTGGAGATGGCGCCGGCCGGGGTAACGGTGAACGCGGTGGTGCCGGGGATGGTCGCGACCGAGAAAGTGGAAGCGATGCCGAGCGAGGTGAAGGAGCGGGCGACCGGCCGTGTTCCCCTCGGCCGCTTCGCGACCCCTGAGGAGGTCGCCGCCACCGTCGCCTTCCTCTGCTCCGACGCCGCCGCCTACATCACCGGCGCCTGGCTCCCCGTCGACGGCGGCATGAGCCTCTCCAACCTCACCCTCGGCTCCGAGCGCTGACCTCGCTTTCGACTTTGTGCTCCCTATAGCCGGTACAAAGTCGAAAGCGGCGTGCGAGGGACTCAGCAGGTGGTGAGGAAGCGGTCGATCAGCTCTTCGATGCCGTTTGTGTCGAGGGTCGTGTCCGTTTCCTGGAGCCGGTCGGCGGTGATGCCGTCGAGGAGGGCGATCAGCTGGCGGGCGTGGGCCTCGGGGGTCTCGCACTGGCCGGCGCGCAGCAGGGTCGTCGCCAGGCCGACGAAGTGGGTGCGGGATTCCTCCATCACCGGGTGCAGGGAGGGACGGCGGGTCGCCTCCAGGGTCAGCTCGTAGCGGGCGACGACCATCGGCCACGCCGCCGGGTCGAGGACCCGGTTGATCGCGGCGAGGATCAAGGTCCGCGTCTGCTCGCGGGTCAGGGCCTCGGCCGGTGCGGTCGCCGTGTCGATGTCGGCCGGGGGCGGGGCGTCGAGCTCGGCGTGGCGGCGCGCCGCCGCCTCGAGCAGGGCGTCGCGGCTGCGGAAGTAGTTCGAGGTCGAGCCGGTCGGCAGGCCGGCCGCTTCGTCGACCGCGCGGTGGGTGAGACCGCGCGAGCCCTCCGCTGCGAGCACGGCGAGAGCGGCGTCGGCGATCTCGGTACGGCGCCGGGCCGGCTCCGGTGCCGCCCGTTTCTTCCTCCCCCGCTTTACGGCCACCAGAGCAGGATAGTCCACCCGGAATCCGGTTACTACGAATGTAGTGTCAAGAGCCTCAGAGCGTGACCACCCGGCGTGGGGGCTTGACGACCATCTGACCCTCGGCGACCTGGGTGCCGTCCTGGTTGGTCCAGGTGATCGCCATGGTCGCTCGGTTGCGCTCCGGGTCGAGCTCCGCCACCTCGACCCGGACCTTGATCGTGTCGCCGAGGTAGACCGGCGCCTGGTACTCGATGTGGTTGGAGACGGCGACCGTTCCGAGCCCGGGCAGCTCGGTGCCGAGTAGGCCCGCGCAGAGCGCGAGCGTCAGCGGGCCATGGGCGACCCGGGCGCCGAACGGCGTCGTCTTCGCGTACTCGGCGTCGACGTGCAGGGGGTTGAAGTCGCCGGTCACCCCGGCGAACAGGTAGACGTCGGACTCGGAAACCGTCTTCCGGGATTCGACCGCGTCCCCCACCTGCAGCTGGTCGATCGGTATGGAGTTCATCTGGTGTGGAGCGTACGTCTCCTAGGCCGGGAACGAGCGCGAGGTGCAGCCGCCGTCGGCGAGCAACGCCGTGCCGGTGCAGTAGCTGGACTCATCGGAGCCGAGGTAGAGGATCGCGTAGGCCATCTCCTCCGGCCGGCCGGCACGCCCCATCGGCACCATCACGTATTTGGTGTCCTCGCTGCGGAAGGCCTCGATCGCCGGTTCGATCATCGGCGTGTCGATGAAACCCGGGCAGACGCAGTTGGCGCGCACGCCCTGCTTCGCGTAGGTGATGCCCATCGAGCGAGTCAGGTTGATGATCGCGCCCTTGGCCGCGGTGTAGGCGTGGGCGTCGTAGAGCCCGGTCAGGCCAGCCATGCTGGCGACGCTGACGATCGAGCCGCTTTCCTGCTCGAGCATGTGCGGCAGGGCGGCGTGGATCATCGTGAAGTAACCCTCGAGGTCGACGCCGCCGATCACGTCGCGCCAGTTCTCGACGTTCGCCTCGTGGACGCCCGCCATCGTGCCGGGGTGTTCTTCGCCGTACTTCCAGCCGACGCCGGCGTTGCAGACGAGGATGTCGACGCGGCCGTACTCGTCGATCGCCGCCTGGATCACCTTCTCCGGGGTCGAGTCGTCCTCGAGGTCGGCGGGGACGATGATCGCCTCGCCGCCCGCGGCCTTGACCGCGTCGAGACCTTCCTGCAGCTTCGACTCGGTCCGCGCGGTGGCGACGACCTTGGCGCCCTCGCGCCCGAACAGTTCGAACGACGCGCGGCCGATGCCGCTGCTGGCGCCCGTGATGACCGCGACCTTGTCGGCGACGCGGCCGCTACCGCTTCCCTCACTCATGTCTCTCCTCCGTTGGCGATGACGACTGCCCCGATACTCCCGCCGCGACCGCATCCCGACCGCCGCTTTTCGCCGCAGCGTTGGGGTAACCACAGCCCTCAGCCCTGGCTGTGAACGGAGCGCCGCGGATTCCGCGGTATGACTCCCCCTATGAGGAGCTGGAGGTCAGTCGCGCAGGTGGTCGGTCTCGTTGAAGGACGCCACGATCCAGTTGTGGTCGGGCATCCGGTACAGGCGGCTGTAGGACCCGTTGGCGTTGAGCAGGAAGGCGAACGGCTCGCTGCCGCTCACCTGCCGCAGGCACTCGCCGATCACCGCCGAGTGGGTGAAGGCGACGGCGACCTTGCCGTCGGTCGCCGCGTCGGCGACGCGCTCGAGGCCGCGCCGCACCCGCGTCGCGAACTCCGCCGCCGGCTCGGCGCCGGGGATCAGCTCCCAACGCTGTTCGCGCATCACCCGCACGAACTCGGCGTCGCCGCGGGCACCGCGCTGGTGAATTCCGGGGCCCTCCCACTCACCGAGGTAGACCTCGACCAGGTCGTCGAGGATCTCCGGCTCCAGCCCGGTGGCGGCGGCGGTTGCCGCCGCCGTCTCGCTCGTGCGCCGCAACGGCGTCGCGAAGATCGCGCCGATCTCGAGCCCGCTCAGCTTCAGCGTCACCGCCGCCGCCTCTTTCAGCCCACGCTCGTTCAGCGAGGGATCGCTGCGGCCGCCGATCAGGTCGCCCACCGTCGCCGGCGGGTCGCAAGCTCCGTGGCGGACGAGGACCACCTCTTGGGCTCCCTCGGGTGCCGCCAGCGCCCGCTGGAAATCAATCTTCACGCGCGCATCATTGCCTGCAACCCGAACCCCCGCCAGCTAGGAGAATCCAAAGCATGGAGATGACGCCAGAGACGATCAAGGCTCTGCTTGACGCCTTCGACGCCAGCGACTGGAAGGAGATGGTCGTCACCGTGGGGGACGATCGGCTGCATGTTTCGCGGGATCCGTTGCCAGAGGGTTCCAGCCTGGCAGTGCCTCCGGCCGCCCCGTTTGGCGGGGCTCCGGCCGCCACGCCAGCGGGTCCTGCCGCCGCAGGGGACCCACCTCCCCCTGCGGTAGCTAAAGCTTCCTCGGGGGAGGTCCCCCCTACGGCG
>DATKIA010000019.1:0-47551 GCA_035509895.1 Solirubrobacterales bacterium | reverse complement strand
AGCTGGGCGGCGACGTCGGTGGCAAGCGCCCGCAGGGCATCGCTCTGGTCGGCGAGGAAGGCGGCCGCGGCGTCGATCTCGGTGTGGATTCGCGGCGCCGCACCGGACAGCGCCGCCACCTCGGCGGCGGCGGTGAACATGTAGGCGATCGCCGCCCGCGGCTGAAAGATGCCGGGCAGCCCGACCACCGGAACCCCGGCCTCGCGCGCCTGGTCGACCAGGGCGCCGCCGGTGCTGACGACGATCCGCCGGGCACCAACCGCCTCGGCGGCGGCGTAGCAGGCGAGCGTCTCCTCGGTGTTCCCCGAGTAGCTCGAGCAGAGCACCGTCCACTCGGGCGTCGTCCAGCTCGGCAGCGCGTAGCCGCGGATCACCATCAGCGGCTTCGTCCGCCGGTCGCCGAGGGCAGCGTTGGCGAGGTTGCCGCCGATCGCCGAGCCGCCCATCCCGCAGACCAGGAGCCCAGCCGCGTCGGCCGGCTCCAGGCGCGCCGATTCGACCCGCCAGAGCGCGTCGCGAAGCTGATCCGGAATGCCGAGGACGTCGTCGATCATCAGGTCATCTCTGGGGCGGGCACAGTCTGATCCCGCCCGACGACCTCGCCGGTTAGGGCTGCCCCGGCGGCAACGTTAACGCCGGGAGCGAGGATCGAGTTCTCGATCCGGGCGCCGGCCGCGACCGTGCAGCCGTCGAGCAGAACCGAGCCGCGGACGGCGGCGCCGGCGGCGACGGTGCAACCGGGGGCGAGCACCGCCCGCGGCCCGATCGTCGCCCCCGTCGCGACCTCCGCCCCGGCGCCGACGAAGAGGCCCGGTGCGGTGGCGCTCACCTGGGTGCGGACCCGCCCCTCGAGGATGTCCCAGCTCGCCTGCAGGTAGCGATCGGGGGTGCCGATGTCCATCCAGTAGCCGTCGAGGCGGAGGGCGAAGAGGCCGTCCCCGACCAGGCGGGGGAAGACCTCGCGCTCGATCGAGACCTCGCGCCCGGCGGAGATCAAGTCGAGAACCGAGCGCTCCAGGACGTAGGCGCCGGCGTTGATCTCGCCCGGGACCGCCTCGCCCGTCTTCTCGGTGAAGGCGGAGACGGCGCCGTCGTCCCCACAGCTGACGAGGCCGTAGGCGGCCGAGTCCTCGACCGGGTAGAGGGCCAGCGTCGCCCGCGCCGCGCGCTCCTCGTGGCCGCGGAGCAGCGCCGTCAGGTCGAGATCGGTGAGGACATCGCCGTTGAGCGCGAGGAAGCGCTCGCCGAGCTCGTCGCCGAGAGCTTCGGCGGCGAACCGGATCGCGCCTGCCGTCCCGCGCCGGTCGGGCTCGGTCACGTAGCGGATAGCGACGCCATCGTGCTCGTGGTCGCCGAGGGCGGCGCGCAGCTCATCCGGCTTGAAGCCGCAGGCGAGCACGACCTCGTCGACCCCATGGCCGGCGAGCCACTCGACCATGTAGGCGAGAAAGGGACGGTCGACCAGCGTCAGCGCCGGCTTCGGGGTCGAGTCGGTGAGCGGCCGCAGCCGGGTCCCTTCGCCGCCGACTAAGACGATTGCTTGCATGACCGAGCGCCGATGATCAAGCAGATCAAGGACGCAGGGAGGGAGACGTGCTTTGCACGTGACCGACCGAGGACGCCGATATGCGCCGATCATCCACGCTCGGCTTGCCGATGCCCTCGTACTCGAAGCCGGCCTCGCGCAGGCTGGCCCCGTCGAGGAAGTTGCGGCCGTCGACGACGAATGGCCGCGCCATCCGCGCCGCCGCGCCCGCCCAGTCGAGCTCGGCGAACTCGGGCCACTCGGTGACGATCACCGCGGCGTCGGCACCGTCGAGCGCCGTCGTCGCCGAGTCAGCCATCTCGACCGAAGCCAGCAGCTCGCCGGCGCGATCGGCGGCGACCGGATCATAGGCGACGACTTCCGCGCCCTCGCCCTGCAGACGCGAGGCGAGGACCAGGCTCGAGGCCTCGCGCATGTCGTCGGTGTGGGGCTTGAAGGCAAGGCCGAGCAGGGCGATGCGCTTGCCGAGCAACGAACCCAGATGCTTCTCGAGCTTGTTGACGACGCGGCGCTTCTGCAGCTCGTTGACCTCGATCACCGCGTTGAGGAGCTGGAAGTGGTACCCGGAGTTGCCGGCCAGCATCTTCAGGGCGCTGACGTCCTTGGGGAAGCAGGAGCCGCCGTAGCCGATCCCGGCCCGCAGGAACGAGGAGCCGATCCGCTGGTCGAGGCCCATCCCGTTGGCGACCTCACCGACGTCAGCCCCGACCTCCTCGCAGACGTTGGCGATCTCGTTGATGAAGGAGATCTTGGTCGCGAGGAAAGCGTTGGAGGCAAGCTTGATCATCTCGGCACTGGCGACGTCGGTGCGCAGGATCTCGCCGCCGAGCGGCCGGTAGAGCGCTTCGACCGCGGCCGCCGCCTCGTCGTCGCCGGGGTCGGCGCCGACGACGACGCGGTCGGGGTGCATGAAGTCCTCGACCGCCGAGCCCTCCTTGAGGAACTCGGGGCAGGAGACGTAGGCGAGGTCGGGCATGTCGCGCCGGATCGAGTTTCCGGTGCCGGCGGGCACGGTGCTCTTCATCACCAGCGCGTGACCACCGCCGGCCGGCAGCTCCTCGACGACGGCGCGGACCCGCGAGAGGTCGGCGTCACCGGAGTAGGTGGGCGGCGTGTCGACGCAGACGAACAGCAGCTGCGCCCGCTCCAGCAGCTCGGACATGTCGGTCGTGAAGGTGATCCGCTCGCGGTTGCGCTGCAGCAGCTCTTCGAGCCCGGGCTCGTGGATCGTGGTTTCGCCGCGCGAGAGCGACTCGACCTTCTCCGGCACGATGTCGCGGGCGACCACCTCGTGGCCGAGCTCGGCGAAGCAGGTAGCGGTGACCAAGCCGACCCAGCCGACCCCGATCACTCCCACTGCCTGACGCTCCCCGCTCATCCTGATTTCCCTCCGTTTTTGGCTTTGTGCTTGCGCTTGGGCAGGATCACGTGCGCCGAGCGCGCGATCCCCATCATCTGGTCGTTGGTCAACGACTGCTGCAGGCTATTAGACACCCAGTAGGTGTTTTCGCCCCGGTGCCAGGCGACCAGCTTGACGTTTTCCCCGTCGACGAAGATTTCGTACTCGCGGCCGTGGATCGTCCGCGTTTCGCTCGGGTTGTCGAGGATCGGCGGATCCTCCCAGCCCCCGATGCCCTGGATCCCGAAGTAGTTGACTTCGTATTCGGGCTGGTACTCGCCGACC
Source organism: Solirubrobacterales bacterium (assembly GCA_035509895.1). Taxonomy (GTDB): domain Bacteria; phylum Actinomycetota; class Thermoleophilia; order Solirubrobacterales; family 70-9; genus VAYN01. The sequence goes on along the minus strand of DATKIA010000019.1, from coordinate 44,321 downwards.
ATCCGGTAGGCGGGATGGCGCTCGCCCCGGCTGTTGATGTTGCCCTCGCGCAGGTGGTAGACGCGCGGGTCCTGGATGCGTTCGTAGGGGTTGCTTTCGACGTAGGAGGCGCCCGGGGGCAGGCGAGTCGGGTAGAAGACCGGGAAGCCGCCGCCAACCCTGCGGGCGACGACCTTCGCCTCCGCTTCGCCAGCTTCGCGGGCCGGGACCAGGCCGTCGCTGCCGGGCGGGCTCGATTCGACGATCGGCTTTTCCTTCTTCTTCTTTTCCTTCTTCGACTTGCCGTCCTTCGACTTCGAGCCCTTCTTCTCGTTCTTCTTCGAGTTCTTCGCCTTCTTTTCTTCCGGGAACTCGCCGCCGCCGCCTTCACTTTCGCCGAGGAATTCTTCGACCGCTTCGTGGATCGCCGTTTCGTTGGCGTAGACGTAGCTGGGGCCGAGTTCGGCCGGGAAGTGGATCTGGTCGATCGAGGCACCGCGGGCGGCAACCGCGAGTTTCATCAGTTCGAGCAGTTCCGAGCCGGCGTTGATGTCCGAGCTGGTGTATTCGGTGAAGATCTGGACCAGGTTTTCCTGACCGCTGGGGAACAGCAGGTCCTCGAGCGAGACCTGGTGACGGGCGTCGCTGATGAACGACTGCTGGCGGGCGGAGCGGACGATGTCGGTGTCGGTGTGGCGGTAGCGCACGTACTGCAGCGCCTTTTTCCCGCAGAGCAGTTGGTAGCCGGGCTGGATGTTGATTTCGGCGTACTGCTCGGATGCCGACAGCCCTTCGTTGGAGTGGTAGTAGCGACGGTCGACGTCGGTCCAGACGCAGCCGATCGCATAGACCGCCTGGACGAAGCCGAGGAAGTCGACGTTGACGACGTGGTTGACTTTCAGCCCGGTCAGTTCCTTGACGACCTGCAGGGTCTTTTTGGCGCCGCCGTAGCTGTAGGCGGCGTTGAACTTTTCGGTCCCGACTTCGGGGATTTCGACCTCGAGGTCGCGCGGGATCGACATCACCGCGATCCGGCCCTGGTCGGGGTCGATGCGAAGGAGAATCGTCGTGTCCGAGCGCCCGGGGTCTTCTTCGAATTCGGCGCCGGCGCGTTTGTCGGAACCGATGATCAGGATCGTCTGGGCTTCGCCGGGGTCGTTCTGGGCGAGCGCGCTCTTCAGCTTGTTGTGGAGTTTGTCGTTGTGACCGCCGATCGCGTCAGCGATGCTGTTGACGTAGAGGAGGACTCCGGTCGCGGTCGCCCCGGCGGAGACGGCGACGATGATCACCCCGGCGAGCAGGAACCGCCACCAGTACCGCTTCGGCTTCGGCGCCGGCTCGGGGTCGCCGCTCGGCGGGGGCTTCTTCGGCGCCCAGCCGGGCAGCGGTACGTCAGTCATCGCCGAGCCGGCCCGGGATCGCCAGCAGGAACGATTCGAGCGCCTGCCGGTAGGTCTCCAGCGAGGAGACCGAGACCCACTCCTCGGGACCGTGATGGCCGGCGCCGATCGGACCGAACTCGACCGCCGGCACCCCCACCCGCAGGAAGGAGACCGCGTCGGAGGCGCCGTCGCGGCCGACGCTCATCGGCTCGCCGTCGTGGTGCGCCGTCGCCGACTCGCGCAGGGCGAGGACGAACGGCGAGTCGCGAGCGACCATCGCCGGCGGCCGAGTCAGCAGCGAAGTGGCGCTGACCCCGTCGAGGCTCCGCACGGCAGTCAGGATCTCGCCCGGATCCTGGTCGGGCAGGTAGCGAATGTCGACGTCGATCACGCATCGGTCGGGCACCTTGTTCAGCGCGTCTCCGCCCCAGATCCGGCCCAAGTTGATCGAGGGGCGATCGAACAGCTCCGAGCTGTGCCTGGCAAACGGTAGCGACTCGATACTGCGGAAAACGTCGATCGCCTTGAGGACGGCGTTGTCGCCGAGCCAAGGCGTCGCCCCGTGGGCCGCCGTCCCCCCCACCTCCAGGCGCAGAGCCAAAACCCCCTTGGCCTCGATCCCGATGTGGAGATCGGTCGGCTCGCCGGTGATCGCGAAGTCGCCGGTGAAGCCGCTGTCGACGAGATGGTCGCAGCCCCGCTCCTCGCCCTCCTCGGACTCCTCGTCGCCGACGATCCCGAGCCGAACCCGGACCCCGTCCTGGCCCTGCATCGCCGCGGTGACGACCATCATCGCCGCCAGCGCCCCCTTCATGTCGTAGGCACCACGGCCGATCAGCTTGTCGCCCTCGACCCGCGGCTCGAACTGCCCCGGACGCCCGGGAACGACGTCGACATGCCCCTCGAGCACGACGGTTGGTGCGCTCGCCGGTCCGACCTCGGCCCTGATCACCGGCAGTCCCCGCACCTGGTCGTGCTCGGTCTCTATCCCTCGCGCCTCGAGCCATCCCTTGACGAAACCCGCCGCCTCCGAAATAGCTTCGGGCTCGGAGGTCTCATAGGAGATCAGGCGCTTGGCGAGAGCCACCAACTCGTCGCTCATGGCTTGGCACCGCCGTGCTTCGGGGTGATTGCGAGGGAGGGTCCGGTCATCCTCTGGTCGAATTGAGTCGCGCGCCCTAAAGGGCGCAGCTCCGGATGATGGTGCCCGCCTATGGCGGGCGGATGACAGATTGCATATCGCGCCTTCGGCCACATTCGCCCAGAGGACGACCGGACCCTCCCCCACGATCGAACCCCGGAAGCTTCGAGGAGCCGGGTCATGACCGACGCGCTGGAAGCTTCCGTGGGTCGAGCGGCAGATCCCGGTTCGGGAGCTTCTGTGGGACGGGAAGCTGTTTCCTCGGCGAGGAAAGCTTGCATGGGACGGGGGTGCCCATCTCTTGACTGCGGTTCCGTTGGAGGGGTCTCGGTACCCCTCTCCGGGAATGTGGCCGAACGGCCGCGATATGCAATCTGATTCCTGCCCGCCATAGGCGGGCAGCATCTCAGGGAGCTGCACCCGAAGGGTGCGCGACTCAATTCACGGAGAGGGGTACCGAGACCCCTCACTCAGCCCGCAATGGAGAGAAACGCTTCCGCCCGGTCTTTGTCTTTTTTCGCCCGGGCGTGCTCGGCAGAATCCTCGTCGCTCTCGGACAGCCGCTGCTCGGCGTCGGCCAGCTGCTCTTTGAGAGCCCCGGCGTCGAGGTTCTCCGGCGGAATCGCCTCCTCGAGCAGGAGCCGGGCGCGGTTGCCGTAAACCTGGAGCCAGCCGTGCGCCTGGGCGTAGGTCTTGGTCTCGGAGTCCGACAGCTTCAGCCGCAGCTCAGTCGGCCGCAGCGCCGCCAGCAGCGGCGTGTGGTTGGCGAGGACGCCGATTTCGCCGGCCTCGGTCCGGGTCGAGACCTGGCGCGCTTCGCCGTTGAAGACCTCTCCCTCCGGGGTCAGGACCTCGACGTCGATCATGTGCTCCGCGGCCAACTCGACTCCCTACGCGGCGGCGCCGGCTTTGGCGTTCTCGGTGACCTGGTCGATGCCGCCCTGCATGTAGAAGGCGCCCTCGGAGAGGTCGTCGTGCTCGCCGTCGAGGATCTCGCGGAAGCCGCGGACCGTCTCCGCCACCGGCACGTACTCGCCCGAGCGGCCGGTGAACTGCTCGGCGACGAAGAACGGCTGCGAGAGGAAGCGCTCGATCTTGCGGGCGCGGGAGACCGTCTGTTTGTCCTCGTCGGAGAGCTCGTCGATGCCAAGGATGGCGATGATGTCCTGGAGCTCCTTGTAGCGCTGCAGGACCTCCTGGACGTCGGTCGCGGTCCGGTAGTGCTCGTCGCCGACGACATCCGGCTTGAGGATCGTCGAGGTCGAATCGAGCGGGTCGACGGCCGGGTAGATGCCTTTCTCGGAGATCGACCGCGAGAGCGCCGTGGTCGCGTTGAGGTGGGCGAACACCGAGGCCGGGGCCGGGTCGGTGTAGTCGTCCGCCGGCACGTAGACGGCCTGGATCGAGGTGACGGAACCGCGGTCGGTCGAGGTGATCCGCTCTTGCAGGCCACCCATCTCGGTCTCCAGCGTCGGCTGGTAGCCGACGGCAGAGGGCATGCGCCCGAGCAGCGCCGAGACCTCGGAGCCCGCCTGGACGAAGCGGAAGATGTTGTCGATGAACAGGAGCACGTCCTGGCCGCCCTGCTCGCGGTAGTACTCGGCCATCGTCAGGCCGGAGAGGGCAACGCGGAGCCGAGCGCCGGGCGGCTCGTTCATCTGACCGAAGACGAGCATCGTCTTGTCGATCACGCCCGACTCTTTCATCTCGAGCCAGAGGTCGTTCCCCTCGCGCGAGCGCTCGCCGACGCCGACGAAGGCGGAGAGGCCCTCGTGCTCCTCGGCGATGTTGCGGATCAGCTCCTGGATCAGCACCGTCTTGCCGACGCCGGCACCGCCGAACAGCCCGACCTTGCCGCCTTTGGCGTAAGGGGCGAGGAGGTCGATGACCTTGATCCCGGTCTCGAGGATCTCCTGCGTCGGGGTCAGGTCAGAAGCCTTCGGGGCCGGCCGGTGGATCGGCCAGCGCTCACCGCCCTCGGGGAGCTCGGCGCCGTTGTCGATCGGCTCGCCGAGCAGGTTGAAGATCCGGCCCAGGGTGACATCGCCGACCGGAACCGTGATCGGGCCGCCGGTGTCGACGACGCGGGCGCCGCGCTGGATCCCGTCGGTGGCGTCCATCGCCACCGCCCGCACGCGGTCGTCGCCGAGGTGCTGCTGCACCTCGCAGACCAGCTGGGTCGGTTCGCCGTCGCCGCCATCGGTCTCGATCGTCACCGCCGAGTAGATCTCCGGCAGCTTGTCGGGGAAGACGACGTCGAGGACGACGCCGGTCACCTGCTCGACGCGGCCTACGTTGGTTCCGGTGCTTCCGTTGCTCTCAGCCATGGGTTCCTTTTCCTGGTGTTCCTAAGTTTGTACGTCGGCTAGCCCAGCGCCTCGGCGCCACCGACGACCTCCAAGATCTCCTGCGTGATTTCCGCCTGGCGGACCCGGTTCATTTCAAGGGTCAAATCGTCCATGAGCTCTTCGGCGTTTTCGGCCGCGCTCCGCATCGCGGTCATCCGGGCCCCGAGCTCCGAGGCGGCGGACTCGAGCAGCGCCCGGTAGACGGAGATCGTCACGTACTCGGGGATAAGGCGGGCGAGCAGCTCCTCGGGATCGGGCTCGTAGCCCCACTCGGATTTGCTCTGCGCCTTCTCCGCCTCGGTTTCCTCTTCTTCGCCGGCACGCTCCTCGTCGGCGCCCTCGCCAGTCACCTCGGCCTGCTGCAGGGGCAGCAGGGTCTGGCGCCAGACGTGCTGGGTCAGCGGCGAGACGAAGCGGTTGTAGATCAGCTCGACCCGGTCGAGATCCTCGTCGACGTAGCGAGCGGTCATCTCCTCGCCGATCTCGCGGGCGTCGGAGAAGGCAGGGCGGTCGGTGAAGCCGGTGTAGGCACCGCTGACTTCCTGCTTGCGGAAGGTCAGGGCCGAAACGCCCTTTTTGCCGACCGCGGCGAAAGACGGCTCGGCACCTTCCTCACGGACTTTGGCAGCCATCCGCACGCCCTCGCGGATGATGTTGGTGTTGAAGGCGCCGGCCAGGCCACGGTCGGCGGTGACGAGGACGATCCCGACCCGTTTGACGTTCTCGCGCTCGATCATCACCGGCACGCGGGGAATGCCGCCGGCGTGCTCGGCTGCGGTCCGGGTCAGCTTCCGCATCCCCTCCGCGTAGGGCCGCAGGTCCTCGATCCGCTGTTCGGCGCGGCGCAGGCGGGCCGCCGCGACCATCTCCATCGCGCGCGTGATCTTGCTGATGTTCTTGATCGACGAGATCCGGCTCTTGACTTCCTTTTGGCTGGCCATGGTGATTTCGGTCTAGGGGTTGCGAGAGCCCCGCTTGAGGGGCGCCTGCGGGCGGGGCAAACTGGCTCCGTTCTCGGCGCCCCTCAACCGGGGCGTCACGGAACCGCTTGTTTAGACCGACACCTCCTCAGACTCAACGCGAGAAGGAGCCTGTCGCTCCTCAGCTGATTTGACCCGATCCGACTCGCCGGCCTCGAGGGGGTCGCCGTTCTCGTCGAAGTCGGCGCCGAAGTCGTCGACGAAGTCGGCGATCGCCTTGCCCAGCGCCTCCTCGTCGGCGTCCTCGAGCTTGCCGCTGTCTTCGATCCGCTTCAGCAGCTCGGCGTTCTCGGAGTGGAGGCGAACCCGCAGGTCGGCGAGGAACTCGCCGACGCGGTCGACCTTGATCCGGTCGAGGTAGCCACCGGTGCCGGAGTAGATCGAGGCGACCTGGTCGCCGACGCTGAGCGGCTCGCGCTCTTTCTGTTTGAGCAGCTCGACCAGCCGTTCGCCACGGGTCAGCGCTTTCTGCGTCTCCGCGTCGAGCTCGGAGCCGAACTGGGCGAAGGCCTCGAGGTCGCGGTACTGGGAGAGGTCGAGGCGCAGTTTTCCGGCGACCTTCTTCATCGCCTTCGTCTGCGCGTTGCCGCCCACCCGCGAGACCGAGATGCCGACGTTGATCGCCGGCCGGACGCCGGAGAAGAAGAGGTCGGACTCGAGGAAGATCTGACCGTCGGTGATCGAGATCACGTTGGTCGGGATGTAGGCGGAGACGTCGGAGGCCTGGGTCTCGATGATCGGCAGCGCCGTCAGCGAGCCGCCGCCGAGGTCGTCGTTCAGTTTCACCGCCCGCTCCAGCAGCCGCGAGTGCAGGTAGAAGACGTCGCCCGGGTACGCCTCGCGGCCGGGCGGGCGCCGCAGCAGCAGCGACATCTGCCGGTAGGCGGAGGCGTGTTTGGTGAGGTCGTCGTAGACGCAGAGCGCGGCTTTGCCGTTGTAGAGGAAGTGCTCGCCCATCGCGCAGCCGGCGTAGGGGGCGATGTACTTGATCGGCGCCGCCTCGTCGGCAGGAGCGGCGACGATGATCGTGTTCTCCATCGCCCCGTTCTCCTCCAGCGTCTCTTTGAGCTGGACGACGGTGGACATCCGCTGCCCGATCGCGACGTAGATGCAGATCAGGTCCTTGTCCTTGTTGTTGATGATCGTGTCGATCGCGATCGCCGTCTTGCCGGTCTGCCGGTCGCCGATGATCAGCTCGCGCTGGCCGCGGCCGATCGGGATCATCCCGTCGATCGACATCAGCCCGGTCTGGACGGGTTCCTCGACCGGCTGGCGCTCGACGACGCCGGGAGCTTTGAACTCGGCCGGGCGGGTCTCGGTGGTGGCGACCTCGCCGCGGTTGTCGAGCGGGCGGCCGAGCGGGTCGACCATGCGGCCGAGCAGCGCCTCGCCGACCGGAATCTCGAGCAGGTGGCCGGTGCGTTTGACGGTGTCACCCTCGACGATCTTGTCCCACTCGCCGAACAGCACGGCGCCGACGTTGTCGGCCTCGAGGTTCAGCGCCAGGCCGGTGACGCCGTGCGGCAGCTCGAGCATCTCCAGCGCCATGCAGTTGTCGAGGCCATGGATGCGGGCGATGCCGTCGGCCACGGAGAGGACGGTGCCGACCTCGGTCAGGTCGGCGGAGTCGGTCTCGAGACCCTCGATCCGCTCTCGCAGAATGCTTGCGATCTCGTCGGGCTTGATCTCCATCGGGTGCTCGTTCCTCCTTACGCCGCGGTGGCGACGGTCTTTCGAAGTTTCTCCAGGCGACTGCGGATACTCGCGTCCAGGACCATGTTTCCGACCTGCAGGACGATGCCGCCGAGGATGCCGTCGTCGACGCGACTCGACAGCTCGACCGCCTCGCCGGTCTGACGTTCGACCTCCTGGCCGATTTTCTGGACGACCGCTTCGTCGAGCTCGACGGCGCTGACGACGGTGACGTCGAGACGGCGGTTCTCCTTTTTCCAGAGCTCGTCGAGCTCGCGGCGAATGCGGAAGATTTCCGGCATCCGGTGCTTCTCGACGAGCAGGTCGAGGAAGTTCATCAGCTCCGGCTCGGCGCCGGAAAGGGCCCGGCGCAGCCCCTCCTTCTTGTCGTTCGAGGACAGGTAGGGGCTGAACAGGAAGACCTGCAGCTCGCGGTTGCGGTCGACCGCGTCGGTGAACTGGGCGAGCTGGGACTGCAACGAGTCGAGCTTGCCTTTGTCCTTGCCGGCCTCGAACAGGGCCTGGGCATAGACGTGAGCTGCCTCGGGCATCGACTAGTTCTCCGACCCCGAGAGGGCCGAGAAGTCGACCTCGGCGAGGGCCTCCTCGACGAGCCGTTTCTGATCCTCGGTCGAGAGCGTCTTGCGGGTGACTTTCTCGGTCGCGAGGACGGTCAGGTCGGCGACCTCGGTGCGGATCTGCTCCAGCGACCGTCGCGTCTCGGCTTCGATGTCGCGTTTGGCCTGGGAGACCAGCTCCTCGCGTTTCTCCTTGCCGGCCGTCGTCGCCTCGGCTTCGGCGGTCTCGGCCGCTTTGCGGGCGCGGGCCATGATGTCGTCGGCCTGCTCGCGGGCCTCGGCCAAGCGGCCGCGGTACTCCTCGAGCAACTCGTCCGATTCCTTGCGCTGGCGCTCCGCGGCGTCGAGCGACTCGGCGATCGTCTTCGCCCGTTTGTCCAGTGCCTCCTGGATTTTCGGGAAGGCGAACTTGCTCAGGACCCACATCGTGAAGAGGAAGAGGACGAGGGTCCAGATCATCAGCCCGAGGCCGGGTGAGACGAGGAAGCTGCCGCCTTCTTCCTCCCCACCGGACTCGGTGGCGAGCACCAGCGTGGTTATGAGCCCGACGGGATCCATCGACCTAGAGGAAGAAGGCGATCAGGCCGAAGATGAACGTGTAGAAGGCGACGGCCTCGGTCAGCGCGAAACCGAGCCAGCGGATGCTCTGGAGCTCGTCTTTCATCTCGGGCTGGCGGGCGACCGACTCGATCTCCTTACCGAAGATGAAGCCGATGCCGATACCGGCGCCGATCGAGCCGAGCCCGGCGCCGACGCCGAGGGCGACAGCCTTGCCGGCGGCTTCAACGCCTTCGTCGGAGACGGCAGCGACGACAGGGGACAGGTCCATGTGAAGAGTGCTCCTTTTCTAGTGACTGGCGGAGGTCGCTCCGCCGAGGTAGATAGCGGTGAGGATCGAGAAGATGAACGCCTGCAGGGTCGCGATCAGACCGACCTCGAGGATGAAGAAGAAGAAGGCGAGGGGGAAGGTGAGGGCGCCGAGTGCGGCGATGCCGAGCAGGACCGCGAGCCCGCCGCCCATGAAGAGAAGCAGCAGATGGCCGGCGAGCATGTTCGCGAAGAGTCGGACGGAGAGGCTGATCAGCCGGGCGAAATGGGAGATCGCCTCGATCACGAAGATGAACGCCTTGCCGATCGGACTCATGTCCTCCAGGCCCGGAGGCAGCCAGCTGGCCAGGTACTTGAAGAGGCCCTTGGCGCGGATTCCTTCGACGTGGTAGCTGAGCCAGACGACAAGCGTCAGAACCAGCGGGATCGAGAGGTTGGCGGTGGCGGCGTAGATCGCGAAGGCCGGGATTTCGGCGCCGAAGATGTTGACCGTGTGCTCGGTGTTGGTCGGAAGCGGGATGAAGCCGATCATGTTGGAGAACCAGATCCAGAAGAAGAGCGCGGCGAGGAAGGGGAACCAGCGGGCGGCCATGCGAGAGTCGAGATTGGGGCCGGCGATCGTGTTCTTGGTCATGTCGTAGGCAACCTCGATCGCCGTCTGGACCCGGTTTGGCTTCTGCTGCATCCGTTTCGAGATCCAGAGCATCGTCGCGATCGTCAGGCCGCTGGCGAGGAGCAGGTAGACGACCGCCTTGTTGATGCTGAGGTCGACACCGCCGAGGTGGATCCCGATCCACTCTTCGAGCTTGAACTCGTTCTGCGGCTTGAAGGCTTCGTTTTTCCCGTCCGAGCCGAAGGCCAGGAACAGCAGGATCGCGATGCCGAAGTAGACGCCGAGGCCGATGAAGACCTTGGCTTTGGTGCTCAGCCCTCCGGACTTCGCGGCGCCGGCTTTCGGCGCCTCGACCGCTGCGCTGTCGGCGCTCACGCTACTCCCTGCCCTTCGGGCTCACCGAAGAGGTGAGCCAGGCCCTGCGCCGCAAAGGAGACGGTGAAGAGAACGAGGACGAGGATCGCGGCGGAGAGACCCGCTTCGCGATCGGAGAGACCGACCAGCAGCACCGCGGTCGCCATCAGCCAGACGCGGCCAAGGGTGGTCGCGGCGACGATCCCCATCGCCTTCTGCCGGTTGCCGGCGTGCAGCTCCTCCGTCGCCCGCTTCGCGGCGAAGATCTGGACCCCGCGCTGGACGATCCAGCAGGCAGCGGCAACCGCGTAGCCGAGAAGCGGGAATCCGGCCAATAGGAAAACCACCAGCCCGGCGGCCAGCAGGAGTAGGTCGACGTACTTGGGAGGAGACATAAATGTGCCCGTCTCGGGGGCGAGCGGGCGGACAAGCGACTATATCCGAACCGGCGGATTTTTGGCTTTGCGAAGCCACTTCGTGAGGGTTGTCACTACCCCTGATTTGGAGAATTCGACTACCGGTCCGGATTATCGAGATCGATCGCTTCGAATTCTCCGGTCTCCGGGTTGAGGCGGCCGCGGCGCAGCTTGAGAATCTCCAGCACGTAGACGAGATAGACGCTGTAAGCCAGCGCGACCAGGATCAGGAGCACCATCACCGCCGTCCAGAGCGCGTCGAAGTGGCCGTGGTTGTCGCTGTAGGGGACGAAGCGGAGCGCGAGGGCGAGGGCGGCCATCACCAGGGTCCAGGCGTAGAGGTAGGCGACCGTGCGCCGCTGCGAGAAGCCGATGTTGGCCATCCGGTGGTGGAAGTGCCAGCTGTCGGCCTGGTAGATCGGCTGCCGGTATTTGAGCCGTTTGGCGACGACGAAGCCGGTGTCGAGGATCGGCACGGCGAGGACGACGAGGGGAAAGGCGAGGGCGATCACGGCGTTGGTCTTCAGCGCTCCCTGGACCGAAGCGGTCGCCAGCAGGTAGCCGAGCAGGTTGGAGCCGGTGTCGCCCATGAAGCTCGAGGCCGGCGGGAAACCGTGGCGGAGGAAGCCGAGCGCGGCGCCCGCGGTCAGCGCCGCCAGCACCCCGGCCGCGTAGCGTTCGAGCGAGAGGGCGATCGCCGCCAGGGTGACCGCGGCGATCATGCAGACGCCGGCGGCGAGCCCGTCGACGCCGTCGAGGAAGTTGATCACGTTGACGACGGCGACGATCCCGAGCACGGTCAGCGGATAGCCGGCCCAGCCAAGGTCGACGCCGCCGATGAAGGGGATCGTCGGGTTCTCGACCCGGACCCCGGCGATGACCGGGATCGACGCGGCCGCAACCTGGCCGATCAGCTTCGGCAGCGCCGAGAGGCCGCGGACGTCGTCGATGACGCCGACGGCGGCGATCGCCAAGGCCCCGATCAGGATCCAGCGGCTCTCGCCGTCGCCCGGCAGCCAGATCCAGCCGGCGAACTCGACCGCGACCAGGATCGCCAGGCCGGAGAGGCGCGGCATCGGCTTGTCGTGCAGGCCGCGCTCCTTCGGATAGTCGATCGCGCCGACCCTGAAGGCGAGCTTCTCCGCGTAGGGCACCAGCAGCCAGGCCACCGCCGCGGCGGCGACGAAGGCGAGGACGGCATCGGTGGTCGTCGGGCCCATGCGCGGAAGCCCTGGGGAAATAGGGCCGAATCAGGCTACTGGGACGCGGCCGGGAATTTCCGCCGCCGGACTAGGAGCCGGCGACGGCGCTGAGCACACCGTCGACCAGGATCTCCGGGTCGCGGCGGTGGAGGACGCCGATCGGCGTCGTCCGCTTGGCAAGCACCAGCGCCGCCGGATCGTCGAGGACCCGCAGCCTGCCTGCGGCGATCAGCGCTTCGTCGACGCCGCCCATGCGGCCGCTGAAGGTGGTGAAGACGGGGGTGCCGAGGGCGACGGCCTCGCGGTTCATCGTCCCCCCCGCGCTGACGACGAGGTCGGCGTAGGCGATCAGGCTCTGGGCGTCGATCGCCTGCTCGGGGACGATCAGGTTCGGCGCGTCAAGTGTCCGCGCCGCCTCGCCCTGCTGGGTCGTGCGCGGGATCAGCACCGCCTGGGCCTCGGCGTCACCCGCCAGTCGCTGCACGGTCTGGGCGTAGACGTCGTTGGGCGCGTGGTACTCGGAGGTCTCGGGCGGCGGCCGCAGCACGACCAGGACCTTCTCGCGGTCGAGGCCGAGCTGGTCGAGGACCGCGGGATCGGGCTCGAAGTCGGCCAGGTAGTACTCCTCCTTGAGCCCGGGGAAGCGGACCAGCTTCGACTCGCGGGCGCCGATCTTGCGCAGCCGTTGCGGCGCGATCGTGTCGGGGACGAGGACCCGGCGCGCCTGACGGAAGGCGATCCGCCGCTGCAGTCCACCGAACTCGTAGTCCTGCATCTGCACCGACGCCATCAGGAAAGAGCCGGCGACGACGGCGAGGTCGACCGAGCCGTGGCCGAGCGCGAGCTGCGGCCGCCGCCGCCAGACGACCTTGGCGAGGCGAGCCGAGCGGCCACCGAGCGCCCGGACCTTGCCCAGCCGCGAAGCGCCCCCGTGCTCACCGACCGTCGTATAGGGCAGGCCGAGGCGGTCGAGGACGCCGAGCGTCTGGCCGTACTCGCGGGCGGTGATGAAGACCTCGTGCCCCTGCGCCTGCAGCCGCTCGATGATCGGCCGCAGCACGAGCGGGTGGGCGGCGGCGGTGCAATCGACCCAGACGAGCATCGGCGCCGACCCTAGATGACGGGGCCGGCGCCGCGCCTACTGCTGCGGTTTCGCCCCCGAGGTCCGCAGTTTCGAGATCTTGCCGAGTGCGTCGAACCAGAACGGCGCCCCGAGCGAGATCGCCACCGCCGTGATCAGCCAACCCAGCAGGCATTCACCAAACGCCTGCCAGCTGTTCCAGGGCAGGTTGTCGTCCGCCCAGAAAATTGGCAGCTTCAGCGTTTCAAGATTGCCGACTGCCGTCTCGGCGGCCTTGCCGGTCGTTTCCGGTTCACCCCCCTGCTGAGCCGCACCTTCGGCGCCGGTGACGACGGCGGAGCGCACGGCTTCATCGTTGTAGAGGCGCTCGGTGACCCGCAGGGCGCTGGCGTTGAGGCCAACCGCCACGACGAGCGCGACCACGATCGTCACCACCTGCGACCAGCGCTTGTACCAACCCGAGACCCGGTCCATCTGGTCGTCGAACCATTTCTCGGCCCGGGCCCGAAACTGGTCGAGATCCTTGTTGGCCTCGTGCCAAAGCGGTTCGAGCTGGTGGCGCAGGTTGGGATCGAGCTTGGCGAAGCTGTCGTCGATCTGTTTCACCGCCCCGGCGCCGTAGTGGACGACCCCTTCGGCGCCGACCTCGACCTCCTTCAGCGTCTGGGTCAGGGCGAGGGCGAAATTGCGGGGCGAGAGGTAGGAGGGCCGACGGCGCTTCTTCGTCTTGCCGGTGCCGGCGCGATCCCCAGCCGCCGCCTTCGGCTTGACATCGGTCTGTACCAGCGGGTGATCGAAGATCTTCTCGGCAACCTCGTCGTCGCCCAGCATCCCGACCAGCCCTTTCTCGAGCATCTTCGAGCGTTGTTTCGTCGCCCAGGCGACACCCTCGCCGAGCGCGGAAGAGACGACGCTGAGAAGGAAGAAAACGAACGACAGGCCGAATGCCACATCGAGCACCGGCGACCCAAGGTCCAACGACATCTGTACGCCTCCCCCGTCTGAAACGACTGAGGGCCAAATCTATTCAGAGCCTTTGAGTATTCGCAAGAACGCCGCGGTATGCAGCACCGAGCGGCGCGGCGCCTAGACCGAGGCCGGCGTCAGCTGCGGGTACAGCGGGTAGCGATCCATCAGGGCGCCGGTACGGGCGGAGAGCTCGTCCTTTTCGGCCTCGAAGTCGGCGCCGAGCGCGGCCGCGGTGACGGCGGCGATCTCCGCCATGTCCTCCTCGACCATGCCGCGGGTGGTCAGGGCCGGGGTGCCGATCCGAAGCCCCGAGGGGTTCATCGGCGGGCGGGGATCGAACGGGATCGCGTTGCGGTTGACGGTGATCCCGATCTCCTCGAGCCGGTCCTCGGCGGTCTGGCCGTCAAGCCCGGTGGGGGTCAGGTCGACGAGCACGAGGTGGACGTCGGTGCCGCCGGTGAGAACCGGGATGCCGTGGTTTTCAAGCCCGGCGCCAAAGGCCTTGGCGTTGGCGATCGTCTGCCGCTGGCGCGCCTTGAAGGGCTCAGAAGCAGCAATGCCGAGCGCGACCGCCTTGGCGGCGACGGTGTGCATCAAGGGGCCGCCCTGCTGGCCGGGGAAGATCGCTTTGTCGATCGCTTTCGCGTACTCCTCCTTGCAGAGGATCATGCCGCTGCGCGGGCCGCAGAGGGTCTTGTGGATCGTCGTCGTGACGACGTCGGCGTGGGGCACCGGGTTGGGATGCTCGCCGGCGGCGACGAGGCCGGCGAAGTGGGCCATGTCGACCATCAGCTTGGCGCCGACCGAGTCGGCGATCTCGCGGAAGGCGGCGAAGTCGAGCTGGCGCGGGTAGGCCGACCAGCCGGCGACGATCAGGGCCGGCTTGTGCTCCTCGGCGAGGCGCGCGACCTCGTCCATGTCGACCAGCAGGTCCTCTTTGCGCACGTGGTAGGGGACCGGGTTGTAGAGGGTCCCAGAGACGTTGATCTTCATCCCGTGGCTGAGGTGGCCGCCGTGGTCGAGCGCCATGCCGAGGAAGGTGTCGCCCGGTTCGATCAGAGCCATGTAGGCGGCGTTGTTGGCCTGGGCGCCGGCGTGGGCCTGGACGTTGGCGTGCTCGGCCCCGAACAGCTCCTTGGCGCGGGCGATCGCCAGTTCCTCGGCGACGTCGACCTCCTCGCAACCACCGTAGTAGCGCCGGCCCGGGTAGCCCTCGGCGTACTTGTTGGTCAGCACCGAGCCGACCGCGTCGAGAACCGCCTGGGGGACGAAGTTCTCCGAGGCGATCATCTCCAGGGTGCGCTGCTGGCGGCGCAGCTCGGCGCCGAGCACGGCGGCGATCTCGGGATCGACCTCGGCCAGGGGGGCGGTCTGGAAGTTCTCGGGCAGGTCAGCCACGGTGAGGCGACCATAGCAACGGCTCGGGATAGTCTGGGGTCCGTGAGAGTCCGCTCCGCCGTCCTCGGCGCCGCCCTCCTCATCGCTTTCCTGGCGACCTCCCCCGTCGCCCTGGCCACCGCGGCAGGCGGTCACGGTCGCACGGCCGAAAACCCCTGTCTCGGCAAGCAGCGCCACGAACTCCGCTGCCCGAACCTGCGGATCGGACCGCCAACCGATCTCTACACCCAGTACGCCGGCAGCGGCCGCGTCCTGCTGCGGGCGACCAGCGACGTCCGCAGTCGCGGCCTCGGGCCGATGGAGCTGCACGGCCGCCGCAACGGCTGGCGAACGATGAAGGTCAACCAGCGGATCTACCGCAAGGGCGGCGGCCACATCGACGTCCGCACCGACGCCACCCTGCGATTCACCACCGTCGGCGCCTACTGGGGTGGCTCCTACTGGAAGGTGCACGAGCTAGCGCGCTTCGAGCTGCGCCGAGTCAAGCCCGACGGGGGCCTCGGCGGCGTCGTCCGCGTCGGCCCCAAGCTCAACTACTGCCTGCGCGACCTCGAGCTCACCCGCCCAGGCAAGCGCTCGCCCTTGAGCCGCCACTACCCCGGCTGCAACCAGAACCCCTACCGCGGCCGGGTAACCCTCGGCACCTCGGTCGGCTGGTCGGACATCTACCCGGCCCCCTACGACAAGCAGTGGATCCAGGTCGGTGGTCTGCGCGGCTGCTTTGCGTTCGAAATGATCGTCGACCCCCAGCACCTGCTGTACGAGTCGAACGAGGACGACAACACCTCACGCCGCCTGGTGCGGCTGCCGTTCAGCGGCCAGACCGGCTGCTGAGCGCCGCGCCGCCGGGCTCGGTTGTGCGCTGCCCGAACGCCGCGGCGAGCGCGGCCATCACCCTCGCCAGCGCCTGCGGGGCGGCGGTCAAGCCGGGATCGTCCTCGGCCGGCTGGCGATCGGGATGGAAGGCCACCGCCACCTCGACCCGGCCGCCGCCGGGGAGTTCGAGCACCGCCATCTGACCGGCCAGGAAGGCGTCCTGTTCGGTTCCTCCCCAGCCCGCCTTGTAGGCCGGGTCAAAGCCGGCGAAGGCGCGACCCGCGCCCCAGTCGACCGCAGCGGTGTATTCGCTCGGCAGGATTTCCGTGCTGCGCTCCTTCGGCAGCCGCAGTTCGGAGAGGACCCGCTCGGATACGGCCCTGCCGTAGGCGGAGCTGCCGAGCGCCCGCATGAAACGGACCGCGTCGCCGATGCGCCAGGTGGAGGTGCCGAGCAGCACCGTGGCCGCCAGCGGTTCTGCGATCTGGCGCTGGCTCTCGAGGTATTCGAGGCAGCTCGAATCCGGACCCGCGACTTCGGTGCTGATGCGGCCCTCGGCGCCCGCTGCCTGGAGCACTTCGGCCATCGCCTCGCGGGCGCCGCCGGTTCCCCCGGTGGCCTCCTGCAGCGCCAGCACGACGCGGCGCTGCGGGCAGTTCTCCGAGCGGGTTATCGCCCGCCGCAGAGCCGCCTCCACCTCGCCCGAAAGCGGCTCGCCCGGGTCCTCGCCCCAGCCCTTGGCCCGCAGCAGGGCGACCATCGTCACCACCTTGCTCATGCTCCACATCCGCATCCAGCGGGAAGCGCCATCCGGCTCCGAGCTGTCGACGAGCGGCTGCTTCCACGAGTTGAGCATCACCCCGGCCTCGACCGAGCCACCCAGCAAGGCGGCCTTTTGCACGCCCTGACGCAATGCCGCCACGATCAGCCGCCGCGGCAAGCGGGGCGGTTCAACCGGGTGCTCGGCAGGGGAGCGATGCGACGCCGCCTCGTGGTTTCGCGCCGAGGAGCCGCCGCTGCTGCCGAGGACGAGGATCGTCGTGGCGGCAACCGTGAGCACGACCGCGACCGCGATCAGGCGCCGCCTGCGAATCGCCCGCGGGCGGCGGGAGGAGCGCTGACCCGGCCGCGCCCGTGGGCGCGGCCGCCCGCTCAACAGGTCGTCCCCATCAGCTTCGCGTACTGATCCGGGCTCTGCCAGCGCCGTTCGCGGGCTGGGGTGGTCGAGTAGCCGGGGTCATAGAACCAGCCGCCCCGTTCGTACTTGGCCCAGGTGAGACCGCCCCATTCCGAGCAGGGGGATCCGGGCGCGTACCAACCCATGCCGCGGACGTCGACGCGCGCGACCCCGTTGTTTTCGAGGGCGACGATCCGGACCCGAGCCCCTTCCGGTTCCAGGTATGGCCCGAGTGAGCCCTGGGCGCGACGCCACTGCGCGTAGCCGTCCTCGTGCAAGGCCTGCTGGCGCTTGCGAGCGCTGAGCAACTCCCAGGCGCGCTGGAACCGGCCTTCGACGAGGGCGAGGTGGTAATCGCGCAGGGTGGTGCGGATGCCGGTCGTCATCTGCGCCCGCGAGCGCCGTGGGAAACCGCGGGCATCGACGGGCGAGACGGCGTCGGACGTCGCTTCGGGTTCCACTTCGAATTCGGCTGCGGACGATTCGCCGGCGACCCCTCCTTCGCTGGCCGGCGCTTCCACCGGCGCCGCCGCGGCCTGCGCGCTGCCGTCGGACGAGCTGCCGACCAGCTGCGCGATGCCGACCCCGATCAGGGCGAACAGCAGCAGCAGCGCCAGCGTCGCCGCGGCGACCCGCCAGGCCCAGCCACCGGACCCGATCGGGGCGAAGGTCGAGGCGTCGGCGCCAGCCAAACGCTCCGCGGTCCGCGACGCCTCAAACGGGCGCGAGGCGGGAACGACACCCTTGCGGGCGAGCAGCCAGACCAGCGGCGCGGTCGCCCCCTGGGGCTCGAACGGGCGCTGATCAGCGGGGTCGGGGATGCGACCGAGGGAGCTGCAGACGAACCAGCTCACCTGCTTGAACTCCTGCTCGACCGAGCGCACGAAGTTGCCGGCCCCTTTCGCCTCGAGCCATGCCCGCGGTGCCGCCTCTCCCGCATTTGGCCGCAGGGCCTCGATCTCGGCCCCGATACCGAGCGCGTCGACCTTGCCGATCACGACCGCGACCGGGATCTCGCCGGTGTTGGCGCCGCTCTCGGCGAGCGCCGCTACGGTGCGCTCGAGCACCCGGATCGGCTCCTCCGGCGAGGGCTGGATCGCGTCGAGGGTGCGATCGAGTTCGGACGCGTGCTCTTCGACCACGCGTCCGATCGAGAAGGGATCGACCAGCAGGACGAGGCCGGAGGGCACCTCGAGGAAGCGCAGCTCCCGCACCTGGTCGGAGCTCTGGTAGCTCTCGCCGGCGACGTCGTAGGCATAGAGAACCCGCGAGCGGTCGTCGCCCTGCACCTCGGTCACCAGAGCCGGGTTGCCGGTGGTCTGGGTCTTTTCCGGCAGATGGCCGCTGCGCAGACGGCCGACGACGTCGCGATAGGCCTCGCTGCTCTCCTCGAGCACGTTGACGGCGAACCGCTTTTCCGCCGACATCGCCTCGAACTCGAGCATCGCCGCCGCCAGGTAGGTGGTCTTGCCGGCCCCGGGGCCGGCAACGAGCGCAACCCGCAGCGTCTCGGCAAAACCGATCAGGCCGGACATCGGGTGTCCCGAGGGGCAGCGCTGGGGCACGCGCTGGCGACCACCGACGACCGTGGTCGGCAAGGCCACCGCTTCGCATGAGCATTCGCGGCGGAAGATGCCCCAACGGCCGGGGACGAGGTCGCGATGCTCGGAGCCGCAGTGGGGACAGACGTAGACGGGGAGCGAGAAGCGCTCGTGGTCCTGAGGGCACTCGTAGGCGGTGCGACGGAGCCGACGACGAGCCGCCTCGATCACCCTCAGCACCCCGACCAGGAGCCAGGCCCCGGCGATCAGGAGGCCGGCGACAAGGAGGATCGGCGCGGCCACGATCAGGCCTAGACAGGCACCGATCAGCGGCGCCAAGTAGCCACCGGCGACTACCCCCCAAGCCAGCGGCGTGGTCCAGCCTTTGTTGTAGCGGTCGGCGAAGGTGACGCAATTGGCGCGAAAGTTGAGCATCTCTTTCCAGGCGTGCTCCAGCGCCGCGCTGAGGTCGTCTTTCAGCTGCCCCAGCACGTACAGCTGGAAGGCCGGCTCCGGCGGGTATGGCTGGCGCCGTTCCCGGCCGCGGGTGGTGACGGCGCCTCCGAGGTCGGAAACGAACACAACACTGCCCTGGCCAAGACCGATCACCGCCCCCCCGGCCGCTCCCGCAGCGAAGGCGACCACGGCCGCCGCGATGACCACGCTGAGCACCACCAGCCCGACCATCAGCGCCAGCATGCCCCCAATCAGGTCGTCCATTTGTACCTCGGTTCGGTCGTGGTTTTCGGTTCCTGGCCGATGGCCAGCGAGGGAAAGAGGCGAGGCAGAACCAACGAGGCGACGGCGATCGCGAGCGTGGCGGCGATCGCCAGCTTCGACTCGGGGCTGCCAAAGTCGTGGAGGCTGCCCCCGAGCGCGGTGTAGACGAAGCAACGGGGGGCAAAGCCGATCGCGCTGCCGAGCGCGATACGCGAGAGCGGGATCGCGGTCAGGCCGCAGACGTAGCTGGTGATCGCGAACGGAAGCCCCGGGATCAGCCGCGAGAAGATGACGTTGCGCAGCGGCTTCGCCTCGAACCAGACGGCGAGGCGGCCGACCCGGGGGCCGAGCGCGTCGGCGGCGGCGGGCGAGGCGACGCGGCGAATCAGCACCACGGCGACCGCGCCGCCGATGGTGAGGCCGCAGAGGGCGACCGGGAACCCGGCCGCCAAACCGAGGGCGTAGCCAGCCGCGGCGGCGAGCAACCCGGCCGAGACCAGCGCCGGCGTCAGGAGGATGATCAGGCCGAGGAGCAGCGGTACGCCGCCAGCACCGCTGTCGTCGACCCAGCGGGCAACGTCATGGGCGTTGAGGGCGAGGCCGACGAGCAGCGCGGCGGCAACCAGCGTCACCGCAGCCGAGAAAAGGAAAAGGCGGGCGCGGACACCGCCGGCGGAGGGTGCGGCAGCGCTCATCGCCATTGCCGCAGCCCCCCTCCCCCGGCCAATTCGCGCGCGATGCCGCGAAAGTCGCCGGCCAACCCGGCGAGGTCGAGAATCTCGCCGTCGACCGTGGCGAGGCGCTCGAGAAACGCCAGGTCGGCGCCCTCGACGCCGCGAGCGATGATCTCGACCTCATCCTCCACCAGCTGTTCGCGAACCCGCATCGCGGCATCGCCGTCGGTCGGGGCGCCGTCGGTGAGAACGACCACCACCCGCCTGCCCGGCGCCTCCTCGAGCTCCTTCGCAGCGCCCTCGAGACCGCTTCCCATCGCCGTCGCGCCGTCGGCGACGAGCTTGCTTGCAGCCTTGCGGACGGCCTTGGCGCCGACGCCGAAGCGGGCCCGGCGATCGGCGCTGTTGGCAAAGGCAACGAGGGCGATACGGTCGCCGAGTCCGCCCTCCTCGAGGACGTCGACGAAGCCGGCAAGAGCCTTCTTCGCCTCCTCCAGCTTCCTGCCGCTCATGCTCGAGCTGGTGTCGATCACGAGCGCGACCGAGACGTCGCCGCCGCCGCGGGACCCCGGCTCCTCGTCGGTCCAGCGCAGGTCGCGGTCCTCGCGGTCGATCACCGGCGCCGCCAGCGGCTGGCCGTCGGCGCGGGCCGAAACCTGGACGACGCCGTCCTCGTCGTATTCGTAGGCGACCTCGATCCCGACCGGCCCACGACCGCCGGCGGCAATCCCCTCGAAGCGCCAGCAGCCGAGCGGCTGGTTGTCCAGCGGTCGCTCGGCGTCGCCTTGCAGCATGTGGACTTCGAGCGAGCCGCGCGAGCCGGCGTGCTCAAGAGCATGGGCCTTGCAGGCGCTGGCCGGGATCCGCTCGTTGCGCGTGATCATCACCTGGTTCACGTAGCGATCGCCCGCAGCGGAGACGACGACGAAGCCGAGCGCGTGCGCGGTGACGTCGCGGATCCGACTCGCGTATCTGGCGCCAGCCTCGCTGTGGGCTGCGGCAGCGATTGCGGCACCGCGGGCGACCGCCTCATCGGGATCTACGCCCCCCGCCGGGGCCTCGCCACTGAGCCGTTCGACGATTTCCGCGCAAGGCGGCATCCGCGTCGAGCCGCCGACCAGCAACGTCTGGTCGACGGCACCGGCGCCACCGACGTCGTCGAGAACCCGGGCGACGATCTCCTCCGTCTGGGCGAAGAGATGAGCGGTCCGCTCCAGGAACCGGTCCCGAGCCACCGCGACCCGCTTCACGCCCGCCGAGGTGGCGACGTTGACGGTGACGTCGGGCAAGCGCGAGAGCGTGTGCTTGGCGTCGTGGGCGCGCTCCAACAGATCCGCCAACAGGGCCGGGTCTTCGCGCGGGTCTTCGCCGTCGTCAAGACCCTCGACGAGCAGCTCGGCCATCACGTCGTCCCAGTCCTTGCCGCCAAGCCGGTGGTCTCCGAGGGTCGCAAGGACCTCCGAACCGGCGCCGTCGTGGCGAACGACCGAGACGTCGAAGGTGCCACCGCCGAGGTCGTAGACGAGAACGGTTCCGGAGGTGGCGGCACCGTTCGCGAAACAGGCCGCGGTCGGCTCGTGAAGCAACGCCAGCGGCTCGATTTCCGCCAGCGTCGCCGCCTCCTTCGTCGCCCGGCGGGCGTCGTCGCCAAAGTAAGCGGGGATCGTCACCACCGCCGCCCGCGGCACCGCGCCGAAGGAGGCGGCGGCATCTGCGGCCAGGGCCCGCAGTACCTCAGCCGAGAGATCCTGAGGGCGCAGGCGCCTCTCCCCGACCTCGACTTCCCAGTCGGTGCCCATCGAGCGCTTGAAGAAGGCAAAGCTCGATTCAGGTTCAACCGCGGCCATCCTCACCGCCGCCTCGCCGACGACTGCTCCGCCAGGCGAGAAGGCGACGGCCGAGCGCAGCCGCGGACCGCCGTCGCGAGTACGGGCGAAGCTGACCGTCCCATTTTCGGAGACCGCCAGGACCGAGATCGTGGTCCCGAGGTCGATACCCACCGTCGTCGCCGCCATCAGTCGCGATCACCTCGCCGCAGGACGCCGCGGACGGCGCGGGAGACCGCACCCCGCGGCGGGTGCTGCTCGAGCCAGAGCTCCCACTCCTCGCGATCACGCCCGAGGCGCTCTCCGACCGTCTCCAGGCGCTTTGGCGGCAGGTCCGCGGTCGCGGTCGGCAGCGCCACGTCGAGCAGCTGCAGAGCAAAGTCCGGCAGCGCCAGCCACTGGAGGAAAACGCGCGCCAGCAGCCGCTCCGGGTTGGCGCTGACCGCGAGCGAGCGCGCCAGCGCCTCACCCAGTCGCGCCGGCCACTCCTCGCCCATCGCCCGCAGCAGAATCTCGAGGCCTTCGTCGTACCCGGGTTCCTCCCAGCTGGCGGCGGCGACGTCGGCGATCACGTCGCGGAGTTCCGCCAGGCGCGCCGGTGGCAGGTCGGCGAGCAGGCGGCGAACTCGAGCGACGGCCTGCGCCCAGTCGGGGAAGGAGCGCCCAGCGGGGGGCCTGCGCAGCAGGATCCACCAGGCCACGTACTCCGGTTGGCCGCGGACCTCTTCCGGCGCGCCCTTGAGCGCCCGGAACAGCGCCACCGATTCCTCCTCCGCCGCCAGCGGCGTGGCCGCCAGGCAGTCGAGCGCCCGCCGCTGGTCCTCGATCGGCGCCACCCGCTCGCCCCGGCGCCAGCCGCCCAGCAGCTCGACGTGCTCCGTGGCCGAGCGCGGGCCCGCCTCACCGTAGAGGCCGCGGATCAACTCGGCGTGCCGGTCGGTCCTGGCCAGCGCCGCCAACTCGGCGACCGCCGCTGGACGACGCTCCCGATCGTTCTCCACCCGCAGCAGCTGCCAGGCCACAACCGACTCGAACCCGGGGTCCTCGTGCGCCCGCGCCCGCACCGCCTCCCGCGCCACCGGGTCGGCCGCGACGTGGCGGAGCGGCTCCAGCGGCGCCCCCTCGGCCACCGCTGCGGCCAGCCGCAGGGCGACGCCCTCGACGACCAGGTCGTGCCCGCGGGCGGCGATCGCGTCGTAGGCCACCCGCACGGCGGGGTCGGCGAAGTCGGCCCCGAGCAGCGCCGCCAGCTCGCGATCGAGGGCGGTATTGCAGCCGACGAGCCCGAGCCGGACCCCCGCGGTGACGGTTGGGCCGAGCCGGTCGGAACCGGCCGCCGCTGAGACACTCTCCAGCCAGGCCGCAAGCACCCCGACCGAGGGCTGGGTCGGCGCGGCGGAGGAGATCTCCTCACTCGCCGCCGCCCCTCGCTCCAGCGATTTGATCAGGCGGCGCAGCGACTCGTCGGCCAGTCCCGCTGCCTCGGGGTCAGTGCTACGACGGGCTAGCGCGTGCAGGCGGGCCCAGGCGACCAGCGATGGCTCCGAGTCCTCGCCGGGCACCTCAGCGGCGAGCGCGACCAGCCCGGCAGTCGGCGTCCGGCCGAAGCGCGCCCCGAGTGCGGCCACTACCGCCGCCACCTCGTCGCCGGTGGCAAGCGCCACCAGTCCGCCGGTAACCGCCAGGTGCGCTCCCGCCTCGGCGGCGCCGAGTTCGGCAGGCAGCTCGCGCAGCGCCGACCCGAGCGCTTCGGCGCCTTCGGCGGCGAGCGCGGCGGCGACCCGGGCGTAGAGCGAGAGGGAGGCCGACGCCGGCTCGCCGGTGGTGACCACCGAGACCGACGTCCCCTGCTCGTAGGAAGGGAAATCGACGTCGCAGGCTGGCGTGGTGACGCAGAGACGAACCGCCTCGGCGACCCGCGGGCGGCCGTCGAAGGTCGAGAAGGTGAGGGCGCCGACGCGGTCGGGCGGCAGCGCGAAGCTCGCCCAGGCGACCCAGGCGGCGGCGAGCTCCGGCTCGGACTCGACCACGACCGCCCGCGGGCCGCCGAGCACAGCCGCCAGGCAGGCGTCGAGGACCGGCCCGAGCGCGGCCCCGCGTGCAGGCGACAGCCGCGCCAGGACCTGCTCGAGGTCGATCGGCCCGGGCTCGACCCGCGGCAGCGCCGGCAGCTCCCTCGCCCTCGCCTCCTGCGTCGTCCAGTGCGACGCATCCCAGAGCTCGATCGGCAGCAGGCCGTCGAATCCGCCTGGCTCGCCGGCGGCGACGATGTGGCTGAAGTAGTTGCCGAAGCGGCCGCTGTCGGGCTCGCCGTCGCTGCCGCGGAACTCGCGGCCGACGTAGGCGGTTCGCGAGACGACGGGGCCGACCCCCTCGACCGGGAGGTAGCGGAGGCTGACCGGCAGGCGCTCGATCTCGGCGGCGTCGGGCTCGATCGGGGCGTCCGGCGCCATCCGGTAGCCGGCGTGGGCGGCCGCCAGCCGCGCCAGCTGTTCGTCGTCGAAGCCGGGGCTGACAGCGTTGTACTGAAACCCGGCGTGCCCGGAGAGCCCCTGCCGGCAGGAGGTGTGGAAGGCCTGTCGATAGCTCACCCCGGCAGCGCTCCCCAGGTGTCGAGCATCCAGAGGATCGGGTCCTCGACCCGGTGTGGGGCGACCCCATTGGGGAGCTCCAAGCCGACCGGGGAGTCGCCCAGCGCGGAGACCCCGAAGTAGGAGCTGTGAGCGAACTCCTGCCGCACGTAGGCGTCGAGCCGCTCCCCCAGCCAGCCGGCGAGATCGCTGCGGACCGCGGCGCTGACGCTGCGGGCGACGACGGGGTCGAAGCGCCCGTCGTGGGTCGGCAGCGAGAAAACGGGATGGGTCTCCGAAAGCAGTGGCCTGACCGCGTCGAACTTGGAGACGGCCAACGCCAGCGGCACGTCGATCGGCTTGCCGGCCGGGATCGCTCGCGCTTCGCGCAGCAGCGAGGAGACCCGGCCCAGCATCGAGTAGACGTCGACCGGTTCGACGGGCAGCTCGACCGACCCCTCGAGCTCGTCCCGCACTGCCTGGATCTGGAGCGGATCGACGAGCAGGATCAGGCCGTGGGACTGAGTGATGTAACGGGCCTCGCGCTCGAGCACGTCGAGCGACTCGAGGTCCTCGCCGGCGCTGTCGAAGAAGACGAGGTTGCTCTGCGAGGAGCCACCGCCCGAGCCGAGCGTCAGTCGCGCCACCAACGGGTCGCGGACCCGGCCTTCGCCGCGGGCCGAGTTGGTCGCGTCCAGCACCCGGCCCTCGCCGTACAGGCGCGGCATCAGCTCGCGGTCGACGCGCTGGCGACTGGCGTCGTCCAGCAGCATCAGCGAACCGTCGAACCGCGGGCCGACGCGGTGCTCCAGCTCGTGCAAGGCGACGGCGATGAAGTTGCTCTTGCCCGCCGCCTTGGTCCCGATCAGCCCCATCGACCGGCTCGGGGCCTCGGTGAAGCGCTGCGGCAGATCGGAGTGGCAGTTCGGGCACACGGGCCTGGTCGGGGATCCGCACTCGCAGCGCACCGGACTGCCCGGCTTGGCGCTGAAGGCACGACCGAAGCGGCCCTGGCGCTCCACCACCCGGGGCGCCGGAACGGCGGTCGTCCCGCGCAGGCGGGCCTGCGCCTCGTCGGGCTGGCGGGGGCAGCGGCCCTCGTCGCCGCTGGTGCAGCGAAAGGCCGCCACCCGAGTCGACCAGGGCTCGAAGCAGTAGGGGCAGAGGACGCTGCGGGGGCCGGCCATCGCTCAGCGGACGAGAAGGTCGTCGGCCATCGGGTCGAAGAGGACGTGGGAGCCGGCGGCGCCCGCCGAATCGAGGAACATCCGCACGGCCAGCGGCCGCGCCAGCTCGCGCAGCTCGAGGCTGGAGGAGCGCGGGCCGTCCCCTCCGAGCCGGGCGAGGACTTTGCCGTCGGCGACGCTGCGGGGGAGGATGTCGCCCTCGCGGCCGACCAGCACCAGCGCCGGCAGCGCCCCCTCGGCGGGCTCAGAGACCTCGACCTCGAGCCGCTTCGCCATCAGCCGGCCGACCCGTCGGACCGAGTACCGAACCTCGGTCCGGGCCTCCGCGCGCAGAGTCGCCCGCGCACCCTTGCCGCCGGCCGCGCCGAAGACGACCTCGCCGTCGGCGCGGATCGCGGGGTGGACGGCGACGAAGATCGACCGCTCTCCGCCGGTTTCGACCGAACAGCCGCCGCGGTCCTTGTACTCGCCACGACCGAGGTCGACCCACCTCGCGTCGGGGTCCTCCGGACCACTGGGCTGGCGATCGTGGCGCCAAACAACCCGTGCCAGCCGAATCTCATCCGGCCAGGTCCAGGTGACAAGGACGTTGTCGCCACTGGGAGCCAGCCGGGTGTTGCTGATCTCGGGCAGCGAAACGTGATGCGTAACCGCACCGGCGATCGCCAGGTTGCCGACGACGGTGACCGGGAGGTACCAGCAGGAGCCCGCCGGCGGTTGCGGATCGGTGGCGGTGGCGCCTTCCACCGTGAGCTGCTCGCCGAACACACCGAGGCGGCCGGGATCGAGCTCGGCCCCGACCCCGACCTCAGGATCGGCGGTGCACCTGAGCACGACGACGGTACCGGCCGGCGGCGGCTCGAAACCGAGGCGCAACCCTGCTGGCCCGGGCCTGACCTCGATCCCTCGCAGCGGCTGGGGGCGGGCGACGGGCTGGGCGAAGACGGTCTGGCCGCCGGTCCGCAGAACATCGCCGCCAGGCCCCGCGTACTCGACCGCAACCGTGTACGTGTAGCGAGACCCGTTGACGACCGAGCGATCGACGGCCCCGGCCGCATCTGGGGAGATCGCGACGTTGACGGCATTGCCCTCCTCGCGGCGCTCGACGATCACCCGCCCGGCATCGCCGAGCGGCGCCCAGGAGAGGTGGACCTCGCCATCGGCGCCGAGGGCGGTGAGCTGCGCAACCTCGGAGGCGACGACGACGGGCTCCGAGCGCACGGATGCCGAGCTCGCGCGCCCGCGAACCGTGGCCACGGCGTAGCGAACTACAGCCCCCGCTGGTGCCGACCCGTCCTCGATCCGGAGCTCGTCGCTGTCACCGACGCGGGACTCGACCCCGCCCGGGACACCGATCCTGGTCACCGCGTAGGACGCCCCCTCGGTCGCCGACGCGACCCAGCGGACGAGCATCCCGGAACCGCTGACGAGCGCCTCGACGGCACCCGGCGGCTGCGGCGGCATCCGGTCCAACTCGCGCTCGGCCTCGGCGTGGTCGGCGGCGACCCGCAGGACCTCGACCAGCGCCCGTTCGCGCTCGGCCCCGGTCGTGCCGGCGCAAGCTCGAAATAGATCTTCGGCTTCGGTGATCCGCTTGGCGACCGCCTCCTGCGCCTGCGCCGGCAGCTCCCCGCCCGGCCCCGGCAAGTCCTTGGCGATGCCGATCAGCTCGCCGAGCCGCTGCCGGGCCGCGAACTGGCGGCGATCGGCCCGGGCGACATCGACCTCCGCCCACGCCCGCTTCGCCGCCTCCACCGCGGTTGAGACCTCGCGCGCGACCGCCGCGACCTCCGGTGCGTCGCGGCCGAGCACGCCGAGGACCACGGTCAGGTTGTGCTGGGCCTCTCCCACTCGACCCGCGTCGAGCAGGCCGGAAAGGCGACGCAGGGAGCGGGTCGCCTCGGCATGGCGATGGAGGTCGGCCCCGCAGCCCGAGCAGCGGCCCGCAGTGGCGTCGTTGCGCTCACCGCAGCCGCGCGGGCAGTCGACGAACAGCGCCTC
This sequence comes from Solirubrobacterales bacterium, assembly GCA_035509895.1. Lineage (GTDB taxonomy): Bacteria > Actinomycetota > Thermoleophilia > Solirubrobacterales > 70-9 > VAYN01. The sequence goes on along the minus strand of DATKIA010000019.1, from coordinate 16,848 downwards.
GCCGCAGCGCCGGCAGCGCTCGTCCCCCGCATTGCGCGGGTGGGGCCGGTTGCAGGCCGGGCAGGCGACGAAATCGACCGCCTCGCCGGAGCGAACGACGGCGCCGCTTTCCCGCGCCAGCTCGACGACCACCCGCTGGGCAAGCTCAGGCGTCAGGCCGAGCTCGACCGCCCTGCCCTGCAGCTGCGCCGCCTCGACCTCATCGACGACACCGTCGGTCACAGCGGTGAAAGCGTCGGCCTCCAGCGCCTCACGGACGTCGGCGGCGAGGCCGTTGACGTAGAGGCTCGGGTCAGCATCGAGCAGATGCAGCTTGGCCATCGAGAGGACGCGGTCCCAGGCGGACTTGACGTTGGTCGCCCCGACCGAATTCATCTCCGCCACCTTGGTCGCGCGGCGGGCTTCGACTTCGTCGGTCTCGGCGGTTATCGCCAGCCCCAGCGCGTGAAACAGGCTGAGCCCGAGCCGCGGCTCGCCGACGGCCTGGGCGAGGGCATTGAGCCTGGCGGCAACGTCCTTTCGCACGCCAGGGTCGAGTACCGCCGGCTCCGCCACCTGCGGCGCCGCGTCGAGCTTGGCGCGGGCTACTTGGGGTGGGATTCCCGCCTTGGCGGCGAGCTTCTCGAGCTGCGTCCTGCGAGCGGGGTCGAGACCGCCCGCCGCGATCACCGCCGCCAGCATCTGCTCCCAGCGCTCGACCTCGCGGCGACTCTCCTGCTCCGCCGCCTCCGCCTTGCCGCGCACTTCCTCGGCCAGCCGCGCTCGCTCCTGGGCATCCCCAAGCGTCAGCCTCGCCTCCGCGTGCTTTTCGGTGAAGGCGCCGATCATCGACCCGTAGCGAGGGTGGTTGGACTTCTTGTCCCAGAAGCGCTTGACCTCTTCGAGCCGGGCGGCGATCGCCGCCTCGTCGTTGTCGTCGAGGTCGAGTAGGTAGCGGTCGTAGAGCGACGGCAGCTCGGCCGAGTCGACAACCGGGCCGAGCACGTCGGCCAGGTACTGCTGCTGGTCGAACGGCTTCACGAGCGGTGGGTCCTAGGCGCGCTTCATCGCCGCAACACGCTCGGCACCGGCGGCGATCTGCGCCTCGCTCATCACCGCGCCCTCAGCCTCGACCTCGAATTCGAGTTCGGCGCCACTGTGATGGGTGGCCCGCGCCTTCAGCACGCCGCTCCCCGACATCGCGAGGGTCACGCTCAGCGGTGCCCCCACCGGGTCGGTTCCGGGCAGGCCCTGCAGCAGCCCTTCGCCGATCAGTTCGTTGTGCTCGGGTTTCTCGGAGAGGTCGGTGCCGGCCTGCTGCCAGAGCTCGAGGTTGACCTGCTGCTGGTTGGGCACGGTGGTCCCATAGGTGCGCGGCTCTGGCTCGGCCGGCAGCGGCGTGTTCGGGCCGATCACGTGGTCGATCCAGAAGTCGCCCGGACCTGCCGTCGCCGGGTCGGCGTCATCACGCAGCAGTTTCACGCCGAACCCGCGCGAGCAGACGTTGGTGACCTCGGTGTCGCGGACGCGCTGCACGGTGCCGACCGCGACGCCCATTTCCTCGGCTACCTTCTGCTCGACCGCCGGGGCGTTCGCCTGCTCGCCCTGCACCGCTGCCTCCTCGTCGAGGCGCGCCCGCAGCTCCGCCTGGAAGCCAAGCAGCGCCGCGCCTTTGGCGACCGCCTGGTTGGCGTCCTCGAGCTCGGGAGCCCATCCCTCGAAGTTGGCCGCCAGCGCCTCGGCGACCGCCGGCATGAAAGAGGAGCCGCCGACCAGCAGTACCCGGTCGATCTGCCCGGCGCCGAGCTCTTTCGCTTTCTCGACGGTTTCCCGGGTGAACTGAACCGTCTGGTCGAGCAGGTCTTGCGTCGCCTGCTCGAACTCCTCACGAGTAATTTCGACGCTGTCGCGGACCGTGCCGGAGACCACGATCTGGGTAACGGAGTCGCGCAGAGTCAGGCTCCGCTTCAGCTCCTCGGCGACCAGTCGCAGCTCCGCGGTCGCGATCTCATCGTCGAGCGGGTCGGGCGCCTCGGGGTGGGCTTCGGAGAACTTGCGCGCCAGCAGCGTCACCAGCTGCTGGTCCCACTGGGCGCCGCCGAGATGATGGTTGCCGCCGGTGGCGACGACCCGGATGTGACTGCCGGCGTCGACCGGCTCGAGGCGGATCACGGTGACGTCGAAGGTGCCTCCGCCGAGGTCGTACACGAGCACGGTTTCGTCGACTTCTGCACTCTGCGCAAACCCGTATGACATTGCTGCGGCGGTTGGCTCGTTGATCACGTCGACCACCTCCAGGCCCGCCATCTGGCCGGCCGCGATCGTCGCCTCGCGCTCAACGATCCCGAAGTAGGCGGGGACGGTGACAACCGCCTTCTCGACCTTCTCCCGGGTCTGCAGTTCGGCGTCCTCCCGCATCGCCTTCAGGGTCTGGGCCGATACTTCAGCGGCGTTCCACTCCTTGCCGTCAGCCTCGAAGCGCCACTCGCCGTCACCCATGTGACGCTTGACGAGCTCGCAGACGCGGCTCGGCTCGAGCTGCATCTGTCGCTTCGCCTCCTTGCCGACCTGGATGTCGTCGGGACCGACGAACATCACCACCGACGGGGTGACAGGATCACCGTCGCGATTGTTGACGACCACCGGACGACCGGAATCGTCGACCTTCGAAATGCATGAATAGGTGGTGCCAAGGTCGATCCCCCACACGGTGGTCGACTTCTCACCATCAGCTTTCTCCATCAATTACGGCCTCCCAGACGTATTGATTGACGATTGATCTATGCTGCGGCTCGGATGCCTATCCCGAGCCGGCGTATCGATAGGCGCGGACCTCGACGACCCTGATCAGGTCACCGGAGTCCCACCGAAACCCCTGTTTCACCACTTCGGCGACGGCCTTGTCGAGCTGCTCGTCGTCGGTCTGGTCGACGCCACTAACACTGTGTGAGCGGGGATCGAACTCCTCACCCTGCTCGGGGGCAAACGACTGGACCCCGTTTCGGGCCAACGTCTCGACCAGGCTTTCCTGAACCAACCGCAGATCATCGGCGGACTCGCCGGCAACGGCGCGCATCCGGCCAAGGTCGTCATAAAGTCGCAGGAGGTCCCGCACGAGAGGTAGCTGAGCGCTGCGAACCTCCCCCGCCCGCAATGCCTGATTCTCGGCGTGGAGCTTGTCGACCATGTCGGTCTGTCGGCCGAGCAGGCGCTGGGCCTCCTCGAGCCGGATGTCGAACTTGGCTAACGCGTCACCAAGTTCGACATCCCCCGAGCCGGACTCCTGATCGTCCGGCATCGCAGTGACTGGGTCTTTGGCCGGTGACCCGACCGCCTCCTCGCCGTTCGCTACAGGTAGGGGCTCGAACTCAGTCGCATCGACTCCCTGTTCCACAGACTCCGCCATAAGCGCGCGGGACCTTACCGAAAGTCTCCATGACCGTTCGAGGAACCGTCAGCACTATTAGGACTTTGAACTGTTACACACCAGTTTGTTAATCCAATTAGTTGGTGTGCAGGCGTGCCGTGAGGTCACCGTAAGAGAGTCCCCCTTCTCTCAACACCTCCCACTCCCCGTTCTCGTCGAGCTGGCTGAGATCCACTACGGTCGACGGCAGGCCAGTCAGTTCGCCGTCGTCGATCGCGAGGTCGACACCGGCGAGGATCTCCGCGGCGACGTCCTTGAAGCGGCCAGGAGGATCCTCACCGCTGGGATTGGCGGAGGTCTGGAAGACAGGGCACATGGCACCTGCGAGCGGCCCGGCGAGGAGCCGCACGCCAAGCCGTTCGGGATCCTCGCGGCAGGCCAGCGGGTAGCGCCGGTCGGGGTTGGCGACGACCAGCGTTACCGGGCCTGGCAGTAGAGCACCGACGGCGGCGGCAGTGCGCGGGCCGAGACCGGCAATCAGCTCGCGCATCGCCAGCGGCGAGAAATACATGACCGCCGAGGACTTGCCGCCGCCGCGACCCTTCAGCTGGTGGATCCGGATCACGGCCGCCGGGTCCAGCGGGTCGCAGGCGAGCCCGTAGAGGCCGTCGGCGGGGAAAAGGGCGACGCCACCAGAGCCGATGCAGCGTTCGAGCGCCGCCACGGCTTCACCGCTCGCAGTGGTGACGATCTCGGGCCCGGCCCCAGTGCTCATGGCTCCCCCACCACTACCCGCTCGATTCCCGCCAAGTCCTTCCGCACCTCGACCGCCCCGAACCCGGCACCGCGAACGAGCTCCGCCACCGCCGCCGCCTGCCCCTCCCCGACCTCAACCGCAATCGCAGCTGGCGTGGTTGAGCTTCGTCCCGCTATCCGGGACGAAGCTCGACCACGCTCGGGGGTGAGGAGAGCGCGGTAGGCGTCGAGACCGTCGGGTCCGGCGAGGAGGGCCTCGGGGGGCTCCCACTGGGTGACCTCGGGCTGGAGGTACGGCCAGTCGCGCCCGGCGACGTAGGGGAGGTTGGCGAGGACCAGATCGAAGTGCTCGTTTTCGGGCAGGGTGCCGGGGACGAAGCGCACCCGGTCGGCGAGGCCGAGGCGGGCGGCGTTCGCCCGCGCCACTTCGAGCGCCCCAGGCGACGTATCGGTCGCAACGACCTCGCACTCCGGCAGCTCATCCGCCACCGCCAGCGCGATTGCGCCCGAACCAGTGCCCACGTCCAGAACCCGCCCCGGCCGGCGCTCCATCGCCACTTCGACCAGCAACTCGGTCTCCGGCCGGGGAATCAGCACCCGCCCGTCAACCGCCAACTCGATGCTCCGAAAGCCTTTCCGTCCCAGGATGTACGCGACCGGCTCGCGTCGCAGCCGCCGCCGCACCATCCCCCCAAACGCCCGCGCCGCGCCAGCCGGCACCCCAGCATCGGGATCGGCCACCAACGCCGCCCGCCCGAGCCCCATCGCCTCACCCAGCAGCAGTTCCGCGTCGAGCCGCGCTTCCTCCACGCCGGCAGCCGCCAGCCCATCGATCGACGCACTCAGCGCTTCACGAACGGTCGCCGTCCCTCGCACCGCCACCGCCATCTCAGCCGACAGCAGCGGTCTCGAGCCTCTGCCGCTTCTCCTCCGCGCTGAGCGCGTCGGTGAACTCCGACAGGTCGCCACCCAACACACCGTCGAGATTGTGCGAGGTGAGCTTGATCCGGTGGTCGGTGACCCGCCCTTGGGGGAAGTTGTAGGTGCGCACCTTCTCCGAGCGCTCGCCGCTGCCGACCTGAGCCTTGCGCTCGGAGGCGATCTTCGCCTGCTGCTCGGCGATCTCGCGCTCGAGCAGCCGCGCCCGCAGCACCCGCATCGCCCGCTCGCGGTTTTGAAGCTGGGACTTCTCGTCCTGCATCGAGACCACGATCCCGCTCGGTTTGTGGGTGATCCGCACCGCCGAGTCGGTGGTGTTGACCGACTGCCCACCGGGACCGGAAGAGCGGTAGACGTCGATCTGAAGATCGTTCTGGTCGATCTGCACGTCGACCTCCTCCGCCTCGGGAAGCACGGCGACGGTCGCCGTCGAGGTGTGGATCCGCCCCTGCGACTCGGTCTCGGGCACGCGCTGGACCCGGTGGGTGCCGCCCTCGAACTTGAAGACCGAGTAGGCGCCCTCGCCGCGGACTTCGAAGGTGACCTCCTTGAACCCGCCCGCCTCCGACGAGGACTGCGAGAGGACGTCGGTGCTGAAGCCACGCTCCTCCGCGTAGCGGGTCAGCATCTTGTAGAGGTCGCCGGCGAACAGCGCCGCCTCGTCGCCGCCGGCGCCGGCGCGGATCTCGACGATCACGTTCTTGGCGTCGTTGGGGTCGCGCTCGACCATCGCCAGCCGGATCTCCTCTTCGAGCTCCTCGAGCCGGGCCGGCGCCTGCTCCGCGACCTTGCGCAGCTCCTCGTCCTCGCCTTCGGCGAGCAGCTCCTTCGCCCCTTCGAGGTCGTCCTTCAGGGTCGCGTACTCGCGCGCCAGCTCACGCGCCGGCTGCAGCTCCCGGTACTCGCGCCCAACCTCGGCGTAGCGCTCGCGATCGCCGATCACCTCGGGATCCGACATCAGCGCCTCCAGCTCAGAGAAGCGCGCCTCGATCTGTTCGACCAACTGCTCGATCATCGTTTCCAAACCCTAGACGGCGAAAACCAAGCAGGTCGGGGGACGCAGGGAAGTGAGGCGAGGGGAGCGCACTCCGGTGCGTGACCCGAGCCGAACGACCGAGGACCCCGAGATGCGCCGGTTTGCAGCCGTCTAGGCGACGATCTCGATGTGCTGCTGCTTGGCGGCCTCCTCGGGAGTCTCCCGAGCGAGGACGGCGTTGAGCGAGGCGATCGCCACCTCGAGCTGCTCTTCGTCGGGCTCACGGGTGGTCAGGTTCTGCAGCATCAGCCCCGGCCACATCACCGCCCGCACCCAGGCTTTGCGCCGGTTTTTCCCGGCCCACTTGATCACCTCGTAGGAGAGGCCGGCGATCAGCGGGATGCCGAGGATCCGCGAGAGCACCAGCCAGTACCAGGCCGGCAGCCCGATCGGGGCGAAGACGAAGATCGCCAGCACCATCACGATCAGCAGGAAACTGGTCCCGCAGCGCGGGTGCAGGCGCGAGTAGAGCTTCGCCCGCGCGGGCGTCAGCTCGTCTTCGGCCTCGTAACAGGAGATCGTCTTGTGCTCGGCCCCGTGGTACTCGAAGACGCGGCGCAGGTCGGGCAGTTTGCTGATCGCGGCGATGTAGCCGATGAAGATCGCGGTCCGCAGGACGCCCTCGATCAGCCAGAAGAGGAAGGCCGAGCCGAGCTGGTCCTTGATCAAGCTGGTGAGGCCGACCGGGACGACGAAGAAGAGGCCGACCGCGAGCAGCAGCGAGAAGGCGATCGTCAGCCCCCACATCCAGCCGCCGATTTCTTCCTTCTCGCCCTCCTCGTCCTCCTCGAGCTGGGCGTTGGCGGAGATCGCCAGCGCTTTGAAGCCGATCTTCATCGACTCGCCGAGGGCGACGACGCCGCGGATGATCGGCAGGCGCCAGATCCGGTGCCGCTGGGCCCAGGGCTTGACCGTGTCGGACTCGATCTCGATCTGGCCCTCTGGCGTGCGGACGGCGACGGCCCAGACCGTGACGCCGCGCATCATCACTCCCTCGAGCACCGCCTGGCCGCCGACCGGCGCGTCGCGTTTGGCGACGAGGGCGCCGTCGGGCATGCGCAGCGGGTCGCCGCCGTTCGCGGACCCAGCGTTTGACGCCTCGTCGCCGGCAGGGGCCTGCGCGGCCCTCGTCAAGCCCGCCGGCGGGCTCACTTCCTACTTCCCGGCCCGGTGCTTTGCGGCGCGGCGCTGGAAGCGCTCGACGCGGCCGCCGGTGTCGACAAGCTTCTGCTTGCCCGTGTAGAAGGGGTGGCACTCGGAGCAGAGCTCGACGTGCAGGTCGTCCTTGGTCGACCGCGTGTAGAACTGGTTGCCGCACGAGCAATGCACGTTGGCGAGGGTGTACTCGGGGTGAATATCGGTCTTCATCTCTTTTAAGAATAGAGAACCGCGCAAGCGCTGCCGATAGAGCCGTGTGAGCCTCGCTTACGCACACGCCCAGAACGATGAGAAGAGGGTCCTGCGCGCCGTTCTCGGTGCCTTCCTGTTTGGCGGCACGGCGCTGATCGCCCTCCATAACTGGTTCGGCCTGGCCGACTCGTTCGGCGACTTCTTCAACGGCCCGCTCTACGACGCGGTCGTCCTCAGCGCCGCCATCGCCTGCCTGCTGCGCGCCCGCCGCGGCGGGCGCGAGCGCGCCGCCTGGGCGATGATCACCGCCACCCTCCTGACCCAGGCGACGACCGAGCTCTGCTGGACGGTCTTCTACGAGGGCAGCCCCTCGCCGCCCTACCCGTCGTTCTGCGACCTCGGCTGGCTCGCCTTCTACCCGCTGGCGACGGCCTCGGTCCTGCTGATGGTCCGCGCCCGCTCGCGGGCGCTCGACTGGCGGCTCTGGACCGACGGCCTGATCGCCGCGCTCGGCACCGGCGCCCTCGGCGCCGCCTTCGTCTTCGAGTTCGTCGCCGCCCGCACCACCGGCAGCACGCTGCAGCAGGTGGTGACGCTCGCCTATCCGCTCGGCGACGTCTTCATGCTCTCGCTGGTCGTCGGCGTGATCGCGCTGACCGGCTGGCGGCCGGGGCGGACCTGGTCGCTGCTGCTGCTCGGGATCGTCGCCCTCGTCTTCGCCGACATCACCAGCAGCCTCGAATCGAGCGGCCTCGAAATCTCCGGCGAAGGCTGGGTGACGCCGATCTACATGCTCGGTGCGGTCTGCATCGGGATCGAGGCCTGGCAGCCGCGGGCGGAGCCGATCCAACGCGCGACCCGGGTCGACGACTGGCGCGAGCTGATGGTTCCCGGCCTCTTCGCCGTGATCACGATCTGCCTCTTCGTGATCCAGTACATGCACGAGGTCAGCGCCCTGACCGCAGTCCTCTCGGCGGCGACGATGCTGGCGATCGTCGCCCGGCTGACCGTCAGCGTGCTCGACAACAAGCGGCTGCTGGAAGCGGTGCGGACCGACCAGCTGACCGGCCTCGCCAACCAGGGCGCCCTGCGGATCGACCTCGAGGCGCACTGTCGCCGCGCCGAGGAGCAGCCGGCGACCTTGCTGCTGCTCGACCTCAACGGGTTCAAGGGCTACAACGACACCTTCGGCCACCCCGCCGGCGACGCGCTGCTGGCGCGGCTCGGGGCGCAACTGCGCGACGCGGTCGCCGAGAGCGGCTGCGCCTACCGGATCGGCGGCGACGAGTTCGCGGTCCTGATCGATTGCACCGGCTCCTGTGCCGAGCGGGCAACCCGGCGAGCCAGCGAAGCGCTCAGCCTGCGCGGCGAAGGCTTCGTGGTCGGCGCCGCCTGGGGTGCGGTCACGATCCCGGCCGAGGCGGCCACGGCCACGGCGGCCCTGCAGCAGGCCGACGTCCGCATGTACGCGCAGAAGCAGTCGCGCCGGGACTCAGAGCGCCGGCGGCACCCAGAAGCCATCCAGTAGAGCGACGAGAATCGCCGTCACCTCGGCCCGGCTGGCGGGGTCGTCAGAGCGGGCAACCAGCATCGCCGCCTCGTCGAGGGCGCCGAGCAAGAGGTGCGCGGTGGGTCCGACCGGCAGCTGGCGGATCTCCCCCGCCTCGATCGCCGCCGCCAGGCTCGCTTCGATCAGGCCGAGCCCGTTGGCGGCGCCGATCTCGCGCCAGCGATCCCAGCCGAGCACCGCCGGGGCGTCGTGGAGGGCGATCTGGCGCAGCTCGGGCTCGGCGCACTCGTCGAGAAAAGCCTCGATCCCGGCCTTCATCGCCTCGATCGGGCTGTGCAGGTCGGAGTCGAGAACGATGTGGGCGACACGTTCGGTCGACTCCGCCTCGAGCCGTTCGTAGACCGCCTCCAGGAGCTCGGCCTTGCCGCCGAAGTGGTGGTAGAGCGCACCGCGGGTGACCCCGGCCTCGCGCACGATCTCCTCGGCGGAGACCCCCTCGTAGCCCTTCTCGGTGAAGAGCCGGCGGGCGGCGGCGATCAACGCGTTGCGGGTCGCCTCCGACCGCTCGGCTTGACTTCGGCGTTTTACATTCATACGGTATGTATCTTAGTCAAGAATCATGAACATGAAAAAGGGAAAAACAGATCCAGCCACGGCCTCATGGTCGGATGGGAGGCACCATGACTGACGAGCGCAAAGAGATCGATCTGCCGGCGGGAAGGATCCGCTATCGGGAGGCGGGAACCGGACCAAAGAGCGTCGTCTTCGTCCACGGCTACCTCGTCGACGGCCGGCTCTGGGGCGGCGTCGTCGACCGCCTCGCGGGCCAGTGCCGCTGCATTGCCGCCGACTGGCCGATCGGCTCGCAGCAGATCGCGATGAAGCCCGATGCCGACCTCTCTCCCCCCGGCCTGGCGGCGATCATCGCCAGCCTGCTCGACGCGCTCGAGCTGGAGGACGTGACGATCGTCGGCAACGACTCCGGCGGCGCCATCTCCCAGATCCTCGTCACCCGCCACCCGGAGCGGATCGGCCGCCTCGTCCTCACTAACTGCGACACCCACGAGAACTTCCCGCCGGGAATCTTCAAGGCGATGCCGCCGCTGGCGAAACTGCCGGGCGGGATGACGGTGCTGTCGCTGCCGTTCCGCATCCCCGCCATGGGCCGCCGCGCCTTCAAGCCGTTCGCGAAGACCCGAATCCCCGACGACCTTGTCGCCTCCTGGCTCTCGCCCTCGATGCACGACCGCGGCGTCTTCCGCGACCTGAAGAAGGTCACCAGCGGGATGAACAAGCGCTACACCTTGGAAGCGGCGACGAAGCTGCGCGGCTCGCAGCTGCCAATCCTGCTGACCTGGGCCCCGGGCGACAAGCTCTTCCCGATCTCCTACGCGGAAAGGCTCGCGGGAGAAGCGGGGAACGCGCGCATCGTCACGATCCCCGACGCCAACACGTTCGTTCCACTTGACCAGCCGCAACGCGTGGCGGACGAGATTGCGCAATTCGCGCAAACGAGTTAGACACCGTTTTCCCCAAATTCCCGGCTTTTTCGCAAAGTGCAGGTTTTTCGTCCGACAGAGGGTGGAGCATTCCGGCGACCCCTCACGGGACCCCTACAGGACGGAGAGCTATGTCACAGCAGATCTTCGACCAGGACCGGCCAAGGAGCACGATGGCACAGCGGCTCGACGAAGCGTTCGCGGGCTGCGACGTGTGGACGGTGGCACCGCCGACTCAGCGGCGGAGCACCCTCGACCTCAGCCCCCGTGCCTCGAGCTCCTCGAGGATCCTCGGCAGCGCCGCCACGGTGCGCACCCAGGAGTCGCGCGCGCTGTAGTAGTCGGCGTCATGCAGCAGCAGGATGTCGCCGGCGACGACGTCGCCAGTTAGTCGATGCGTGATCGAGTCGGGCGTCGCTCGCGCTTTCCAGTCCCTCCCCCACTGCGACCAGAGAACCGGCCGCCAACCGCGGCTGCGGATCGCCCGCAGGCCGACGGCGCTGAAGATCCCGTAGGGCGGGCGGTAGTCGGCAATCGCCTGGCCGCCGGCCTCCTCGATCGCCGCCCGCGCCCGCTCGGCGTCGTCGAGCAGCGAGCGCGAACTCAGCCGCAGCTGGTTGCGGTGGCGGTGGCAGTGCAGCTCGACCCGGTGGCCGGCGGCGACGATCTCCGCCACCAGCGCCGGCCGGCGCTCGACCTGCTCGCCGACGAGAAAGAAGGTCGCCTCGGCTCCCGCCTCGCGCAGCAACTCAAGCACGGCGGGAGTGCCCTGCGGGTGGGGGCCGTCGTCGAAGGTGAGCGCGACGTGGTCCGTCCCCTCCTCACGCAGCTTGACCCCAAGCGCGTTGCCGAGCGGCTGCACGACCGGCGCCAGCGCCGGGACCGAGTTGAGCGCGCCCGCGACCGCGGCCGCGGCGGTACCCGCGCCGACCGCGAGCGCAGCCGTCAAGGACCGGTGCTGGCGCCCGTCGCGGCGGCTTCGGCTTCAGCCGGTTCGATCTTCTTCGCCGCCGGCTCCGCCGTCGCCTGATCGTTGTCGGTGCCGAAGTGAATCCGGCTGGTGACCGGCCTCAGCGGCTTCAGCGGGCTCTCGCTCTTGACCAGGGAGAGCACGAGGACGATCGCGACCGCGACCGCAGCGACCGCCGCCGCGACCCGCTCGGTGCGCAGGCGCCAGACCGGCTGCGGCTTGATCCGCGGCCGCACCGCGAGCGCCTGGGCGGCAATCGAGGGCAGCGAAGCGAAGGACGAGTCGGGCGAGCGCCGTTCGCCGGTGACGTGGCGCAGCATCGACTCGAGCTCGTGGTTGGAGCGCGCGACTTCGGCCAGGCCGAAGCGCTCGAAGGAGGCGTTGTTGGCGCGCAGGTGGCCGGCGTTGAAGCCGTAGGAGACGACCGGGCAGCCGCGGATGTGGGCCTCGAGCACGGTGAGGCCGGCGGTGGCGTGGATCATCGCGTCGGAAGCGGCCATCCAGTCGCTCATCTGCTCGGTGAAGCCGAGGATGCGGACCTGCTCGTTCTCGCCGAAACGGCTTTCGAGCCGTTCGCGGGCGCCCTCGTTGCGGCCGGTGATGCAGACCACCATGGTGTCGCCGTCGGCGAGTGCCGAGTCGATCGCGCCCTCGAGGTCGCCGATCCCCCAGCCGCCGCCGGAGACCAGCACCATCCGCGCGTGGGCGGGAACGTCGAGGGCCTCGCGGGCGTCGCGGCGGGTGCGCGGCATCAGGAACTCGCGCGAGATCGGCGGCCGCGCCCAGCGGACGCTGCCGGGGCCGGCCAGCTTCTCGACTTCCTCGATCGACTCCGGATGGGTGACGTAGTGCATGTCGACGCCGGAATGGACCCAGTAGCGCAGCCCGGCCAGGTCGGTGATCGCCGACTGCACCGGGATCGCCAGGCGGCGGTTCTCGCGCAGCATCCCGAGCACGGCGGTGGTTCCCGGGTAGGTCGAGATGACGACGTCGGGATCGTGCTGGGCGATCAGGCGCATGAGGCCGCGAGCGCCGAGCAGGTACATCAGGTGATGCGCCAACCAGCGGGTCGGGGCGAACTTCGAGATCAGCCAGTACTGGATGTCGAACAGCCAGTTCGCCCAGCGGAAGGTGAAGCGCGAGCCGCCGCGGACCACCGCGGACAGCAGCTTGCCCATCGCCTCGAGGCCGTTGTCGATCTCGACCTTCGCCGTCGGCACTTCCTCTTCGAGGTCGGCCTTGATCACCCGCGCCGGCAGGTCGTGGCCCTCGCCGATGTCGGCGGTCAGGATCAGGACCCGCGGCTCGCGCTCCTCGAAGCGGGCGGCGCCGGCCAGGAGGGCGCCGGCGGCGTGTTCGTTGTCGCCCATCGAAGGCTGTTTGCCCGGCACCGGGTCCGGCGGCCGCGTCGTGCAGCGCACCCACTCGACGTACTTGCGCACGCCTGCTTTGAAGCTCGTCTCCGCTTTCCAGCCGAGCTCCTCGAGCGCGCGCTCGTTGGAGATCGTCTTGCCGGGGAAGTCGCCCGGACGCGGCGGCGTGTGTTCGATCTCGCAGGTGTCGACGTTTTCCTGGACCCGCTCGGCGATTTCGAGGATCGTCACGACCTCGTCGCCGGAGAGGTTGTAGGTGCGGCCGGCGGCCGCCGGGGCGAGGGCGGCGACGATCCCGTCGGCGAGGTCCTCGACGTAGATGAAGCTGCGGGTGGTGCTGCCGTCGCCGGCGATCGTCAGCGCCTTGCCTTCGAAGGAGAGGTCGGTGAACTTGGCGACGACGCCGGCGGCGCGGGCGCGCGGCCCGTAGGGGATGCCGAAACGGAGGACCGTGTACTCGAGGTCGTAGAGCTCGGAGTAGCCGGCACAGTAGGTCTCGCCGGCGAGCTTGGTCGCGGTGTAGAGGTGGCGCGGCGCCGGGATCGCGGTTTCCTCGTCGACCTCCTGCTCCGGGCAGTCGCTGTAGACCCAGGTCGTCGAGCCGTAGACGACGCGGCCGACTTTGGCGCGACAGGCGGCCTCGAGCACATTGAGGGTGCCGCGGGTGTTGACCTCCTCGGCGAGGACCGGGTCGGCGAGGACGTGGCCGACGTCGGCGACGGCGGCGAGGTGGATGACGGCGTCGCAGTCGCGCATCGCGAGGTCGAGGTTGGCGGCGTCGGTGATCGAGCCGGTGAAGGTCTCGACCTCGAGCGGCGAGTGATAGGGCGAAGCGCTGAGGTCGAAGATCCGCGGCGTCATCCCGCGGTCGAGCAGACGATCGACGACGTGCGATCCGATGAAGCCACCGCCTCCAGTGACCAGGACCCTCATCTAGTTCCCTCCTTGCGCCAGCGCCGCCTCGCGGCTCTCCGGTCGGTAGTAGAGCGGGACGCACCAGTGGTTCTCTGCCACCCAATCGGTGTTGGGCAGCTCGTCGGAGCGGCCCATGATCCGGTGACACGGCTGGTCGTAGACCTTGCCGGTGCTCTTCTCGAGCTCTTCGAAGACGATGTACTTGTAGTAGCCGGAGGTCATCCCGTCCGGCATTTCCAGGCGGGCCGGGTGGACGGGGTCGAGGTGCTCGCGCGCGTACTCGTTCTTCCAGGCGACGATCTCCTCCATCCGTTCGGCCTGGACCAGGGCCAGCGCCGCGGTGAACTCGCTCATCCGGAAGTTGAGGCCGTCGACCTCGTGCTCGAACTTGCCGTAGTTGCGGAACTTGGCGGCGAACTCGATCAGGCCCTCGTCGCCGGAGACGAGCACGCCGCCCTCGCCGGTGGAGACGGTCTTGGTCGCGTAGAGCGAGTAGACGCCGGCGTCGCCGTAGGCGCCCGGCTTGCCGCCGTTCCACTCGGCGCCGTGGGCGTGGGCGCAGTCCTCGAGCAGGAAGATGCCTTCGGCTCCACAATATTCGGCGATCTTCTCCGCGTCGAAGGCGATGTGGCCACCGATGTGGACCAGGATCGCGGCCCGCGGCTTGTGCTTCTCGGCCTTGCGCTCGAAGTCCTCGAAGGACATGCAGAGGTCCTCGCGGTTGCAGTCGACGAACTCGACCCCGGCGCCGGCGCCGATCGCCGCCAGCGGCGAGGCCATGAAGGTGTTCGAGGGGCAGAGCACGGTCTCCCCTTTGACGCCGGCGTACTCGAGCGCGGCAAGGGCGCCCCCCGCCCAGCTCGAGAGGCCGAGACTGGGCAAGCCGTTCCACTGTGCCCAGCGCTCCTCGAAAGCTTTGAGCTTGGCCCCCTCGGACCACTGCTCGGAATCGAGAACCTCGGTCCAAAGCTCGAACAACCTGGCGCGATCGCGATGATCGAACCCGATCGCGAACTTGCTCGCGTCGGGCCGGATTTTCTCGGCGGACCCTATGGTCGGCTCCTTAAGTGATGTGACGGGGGCTTGTGCTCGAACGGAGTTGACGGATTACGGGATCGAGCGCGCGCAAGGCTACCAACGAATCCGGACCCACCACGCGCCTCTAGACGAGTTTTAGGGTCCGCTGAGGACGCAAATCAGGGTCCGCGCAGGGCTAATCGCTCGCGTGGGCGCTCTCGAGCACCGCCCCGACCGCTTTCGAGCCCGCCAGCAGGACCGTCCCCCCCAGCGCGACGAGCATGAAAGCGACGAGGGCGGCACCGTCGAGCGGGGTCGTCGACCAGTCCTCGCCGAAGATCAGCGGCGCCAGGATCACCGGCACCAGGACCTGGATCGCGAACATCACCGGCGCCACGTGGGTCGCCGGCCGCTTTTGCAACGCGCTCATCTCGCTCAATAGCGCCAGCCCCTCGGAAGCAGCAGCGGTGGCGAGCCAGACCGCGGCAACCAGGATCGTGCCGTCGGAGAGCTCGTCGGTCAGCAGCTTGCTGGTGATCGCCGTCCAGGCGTAGCCAAAGCCAGCACTGACTATCGCCAGGGTCGCGGCCGAGGAGCCGCGCCCACGCAGAGCGTAAGGCGCGAACATCGGGATCGCGACCAGCCCCAGCGAGAGGGCGATCGCCCAGGTCGCGGCATGCTCGGTGGTGCGGTCGGGAGCCGCCCACGCCACCCCGGCGGCGCCGGCGACGATCGCGGTGACGGCCGCGTACTCGCGCAGCCCCGGCTTCTCCCCCAGCCGCGTCACTCCCAGCCAGAGCAGGACCACGAGGCCGCTGGCGAGGCAGGGCTGGACCACGGTCAGCGGCGCCAGCAGCAGCGCCACGATCTCCAACGGCCAGCCCAGCAACCCGAGCCCCGTCGCCCCCAGCCATTTGCGGTTGCGAACCAGTTTGCCGATCAGCGAAACTCGCAGTGAGTGCTCCTGCGGCACGTCCCGCGCCTCCATCGCCTGCAGCGCGATCGAGGTGTTGTAAAGGACGGAGGCGCCTACCGCGCAGACGATCCCAAGGCCGAGCACTGCGCGACCTTAGTCGCTCAGGCCGCCGGCAGAGCGCGATCTCGATTGGATCGATGAACGTATGCAGAGATTCGTGAATAGGTACGATCGGTTTTTCGTGGACCTGCGGCGGAAATCAAGCCTGCGCCTCGGCCCGGTAGCGGCCTGGGCCGTACTGGGAGCCCTCGTGATCGTGCTTGTCGGCTGCGGCGGTTCGGATTCGGGCGGCGGCACCGCCCAGCAGCAAGAACTGGAACAGGCGCGGCGCGAAGGCGCGGTGGCCGCCCACCGTCAGGAGCGAATCGCCGAACTGCAGCGGCCCGAAGTCTCCCAGGCCTCGCGAACCTTCCACTCGCCCAGCCGCAACATCGGCTGCGCGATCCTGCCTGACGGCGCCCTCTGCTCCGTCGTCACCTCCAACGAGACCTTCGTCTTCAATCATGGCGCGCCGGCATCGATCGAACCGGGCGCCGTACTCTCGGGGAGCGCCGGTGACCTGGCGCCCTACGGCTCAACCGTACGGGCTGGGTCAATCGTCTGCTCGATTCCGGCCGCCCCCGAAAGACGCGGCGTCACCTGCTCCGATTCCGCCACCGGCCACGGCTTCGAGGCCAGCAGAATCGCAGCCCGTCAGTCGACCTACTGAGCCGCGCCGAGGCGCTCAGGTCTCTTGGTACAACGGGCCGTCGCCGCCCTCGGGAAGGGTGAGGCGACCGCCCTTGGCGGTGATCGCACCGCACTGGACGCAGTTGGAGGCGGTGACGTGGACGTCGACCTCGGCCGCCCCGTTTTCGAGCTGCTCGTCGGGGATCTCGTAGACCTGCGCCGGGCACATCGAGACCCAGGTCTGGGCCACCTCGCGCGGCACGTGGGTCTGGATCCGGACGTGGTTCGGCGCATCGTCGCGGGTCGCGTTGCCGGAGAGGAAGACCGAGTCGAGCTTGTTGAAGGTCAGCTCGTTGTCGGGCTTGACGTACATATCGCTCGCCTTGCCCAGATCCATCTCGACCTCGGAGTCGTGCTCCTGCTTCCAGTGGCCACCGGGGAAGTTGCCTTTGGTGACGGTCATCGCCGAGGCGAAGGCGCCGCCGAGGAAAA
>DATKIA010000018.1:0-13843 GCA_035509895.1 Solirubrobacterales bacterium | reverse complement strand
CGATCGCCGCGGCCAGGTCGCCACTCGGCGCGCCGCCGCCGTCGGGGCTGAGCATCTGCCAGAAGAGCGAGTGGTTGAAGTGGCCGCCGGCGTTGTTACGGACGGGGCCCTGCTTGTCACCGGGCAGGCTGGAGAGGTTCTGGAGGACCTCCTCGACGTCTTTGTCGGCCCACTCGGTGCCCTCGAGGGCACCGTTGGCTTTGTCGACATATGCCTGGTGGTGTTTGTCGTGATGGACCCGCATCGTCGCCTCGTCGATATGGGGCTCGAGCGCGTCGTAGGGGTACGGCAGGTCTGGTACCTCGTATGCCATCGGGGGTTCTCCCTTTGAGTCGGTTTGAAAGCCTCAGCGGAGCCTAACTCGCACAGGCTTCCGGCTACCCCCTCAGTCGCCCGGCACAACCACCGTTTCTTCGCCGAGGCCCGTCTGCGGCGCTTCCTCGTCGTCGAAGTTGGCGCGTGGGACCGCGTCGGGGTCGCCCCCGGTCCAGGCGTTGAACCGGTACCAGGCAGGCTTTGCCTTGCGGTCTTCGGTCAGCAGACCGGCGGAGCGGCAGAAGGCGCAGTTGCCGCCTTCGTCGGTCCAGGTGAACCACCAGAGGCCGGCGACGTGCCACCGCAGGCGCTGCGCCGAAAGCATCTCGAACGACTTCGTCAGCTGGTTGGCTTGACCGTAGAGGCCGCGCTCCCAGCGGGTCGGGCCGCTCTGGGAGCCCCAGCCGAGCTCGGTCAGATAGATCGGCGTCCTCCCGTCGCCGTGCGCCCGCATGATCCGCCGCAGATTCGTGAGCTGCGCTCCCATCGCCTTGGCGTCGGCGACGTAGGGGTGCAGGGCGACGCCGTCGAAGAACGGCTTCACGTTGCCGGCCTTGTAGAGGCGGTCGAGGTAGTCGCCGGAGGCGACGTTGGGCGGGATCTGCAGTGGCCGCCCGAAGAGGCCGCCGACGATCACCCTGGCGCCGGGGTTGACGCCGTGCAGGACCTGGCCGGAGATCCGGATCAGGGCCGCATACGGAGCCGGGTTCGGATCGCTGACGAAGCTGACGATGTTCTCCTCGTTCCAGATCTCCCATTTGTTGATCGGGAAGTCCTCGAGATCCGGATTTTCCTCCCAGAAATCGCCGCCGGGCCCGTAGCGTTCAGCCGCCGCACGCAGGAACGTCGCCCACGCCCAGCGCTGGAAGGAACTGCGCACCGGCAGGACCGTCGCTTCGGACGCCGCCCAGAAGGGCGTGCTGGAGACGAACGGCATCACCCGGATCCCCTCTTCGGCGGCGAGCGTGACCTCGTGGTCGAAGCCCTTCCAGTCGAAGTCGAGCGACCCCAGCCCTTGGACCGAGTCCCAGTTGAGCGGCAGCCGCACGCTGCCGATCCTCGCCTCCCGCATCAGGGCGAAGTCCTTGGCGCTGGCCGGGTTCTGCGGCGAGATCCCGACGAAGCCCGCCGGCAGGTAGGCCGACGCCGCGGACGGCAGCGCGATCAGCGCGAGAACAGCGAGAAGTAGGACCTTTCGAGCCATTGGCATTTGCTGGGAACCGACGCACGGCGCAAAGTAGCGCCCACGGCCCGGGTGGATGTCGCCACGCCGTTGCGCTCCCTCTGGGATAATCGCCGCTCTCGGGGCGTGGCGCAGCCTGGTAGCGCGCACCGTTCGGGTCGGTGAGGTCCCCGGTTCAAATCCGGGCGCCCCGATATTTTGATTCGCTCCCGGCCGCGAATCAGTCTTTTCGCGCAACGCCGCCGTACAACTTCTTGACCCGCTTTTCGCAGCGCACGCGCTTGTGCTTCGACGAAGTCACCCGGCATTGCTTCAGCGAGCTGGAGAGGAGGGCGCGCCTCACCCGTTCGAGCTGGGCTTCGGCTTCCAGGCGCTTGATCACCGCCGCTTTGTAAGCGGCCTCCTCGTCTTGACGCTTCTTCGCCGCGGCCGCGGCCGCGGCTTCGTCCTGCCGCTGCCTGGCTTCGATTTCGGCTGCGGTGACGGCCTTGATCTGGAGCGGCACGCTCGTGTGAATCGTGAAGGCCAGTTCCACTCCGGTCGTGGCCGCTGGCTGGCCTTCCCGTTCCCCGGTCGGAATCGCTTTGCGTTTTTCGCCAAGCGCGTTTTCGTATTCATTGGGAATCTGCAGGGCGCCCGAGCGGCTGAGACTTGCCGAGAAGGACGTGGCTTCCTGGTTGATCGGACCTACGGGAGAGAGGAAAGAGCCGAGCGCTTTGACGGATTCACCGCCGCATTTGAAGTCCAGGTAGGTGCCTTCATTCGGATTGAGAAGCATCCCGACCTGGTGTTTTGCCTGATCGATGTAGACGAGATTGGCTTCGATCATCTCGCTTTTGATTTCTTTTGCGTTCGCACCTTCGGATTCGCACGCTTGGCCGCCTTTGGTGCCGCCCTGCGTTTCACATCCGGTGAAGACATAGTTCGAGAGGGTCGAGCGCGGCCCGGTGATTTTGCCTTCGCCATGAGACCCGGAGCAATGCACAACCGTGTCGAAGTCAGTCATCGCCGCCGTCACTTCCCCACCGTCGGCCGTAAAGCTGACCGGGAAGACCGATGCTTTGGGCACGAATTCGAGCACCGGCAAGGGCGCTGCCTTCGCCTGAGTGGCCACGATCGCCGGCACCAGAGCCGCGATCAGCACCGCAAAGCAAACGAACATTCCCCGCACCTGCCCAGTCCCCAACCGCCGCGACTCCACCATCTGTTCCTCCCCCTTCGCCTGACCCGATGACTCCCCGAATGCGTCATCGTACCCAACCCCGAAGGGGGTGGTTGAGCTTTTGGTCCCTATGGACCCATAACCTCAACCACGTCCGGCGTTAGGGTCTCGGCATGCAGCCCAGCAGCGCCTTCGAGGCGCATGAGGTCGACCTACACGGGCACCGAGCCGTCTACCGAGTCGCCGGCAACGGTCCGAATCTGGTCCTGATCCACGGCATGATCAACTCCTCCCGGCACTGGGAGGAGGTGGCGACCCGGCTGGCCGGCTCCTACCGGGTGATCGCGCCGGACCTGATCGGGCACGGTGAGGCGGCGACGCCGCGTGGCGATTACTCGCTCGGCGCCCACGCTGCCAGCATCCGCGATCTGCTGACGACGATCGGGGTCGAACGGGCGACGATCGTCGGCCACTCACTCGGCGGCGGCGTCGCGATGCAGTTCTTCTACCAGTTCCCCCAGCGCACCGAGCGGCTGGCACTGATCTCCAGCGGCGGCCTCGGCCAGAAGGTCAGCCCGCTGCTGCGGGGAGCGGCGCTGCCCGGCTCGGCGACGCTGTTGAAGCTGGCCACCACGCCGCGTCTGGTCGGCGCCCTCGCCGGTGCCGGTGGCCGGCTGCGGGCTCGCGGCAACTCGAGCGGGGTCTACCTACAGGCGGTCGCCCGGGCCCTGGGGCCGCTGCAAGAGGAGGGCTCACGGCAGGCCTTCCTGCAGACGCTGCGTGCCGTGATCGACGTCCACGGCCAACGGGTCAGCGCCCGCGACCGCCTCTACCTGCTGGGTGAGATGGAGACGCTGATCGTCTGGGGCGAGCGCGATCGCACGATCCCGATCGAGCACGGCGTTCAGGCCAGCGCCGCGATCCCCAACTGCCGCTTCGAGACGCTGCCGCGAGCCGCCCACTTCCCCAACCTCGAAGACCCGGAGGGGCTGGCGGCGGTGCTCGGTGACTGGATGGCGACGACCGGCCCGGTCCACATCGACGACTCCGAGTGGGGCGACGTGATCGCGCAGCGGGCGAAACGGAGGCTGCGGGCCGCTTGAGCCCGGGGCAGCGCCGCGAGCGCAAGCGGCCTATTCGACGGCCGCGATCGCGCGCTCGATTGCGCCCAGCTTGGCGCTGTCCTGCAAGGTCCGCGTCCCGTTCGGCCCGCTGACGATCAGCGCCTGGCCGGTGCGGATGCCGAGGTCCTGTCCGAGTTCCTCGTAGCCGGCGAGGCGCTGGCCGATCGCGCTGCTGGAGTCGCCGGTTTCTTCCATTGCCCGTTCCCATTCGGGGCCGTTCAGTTCCTCGACGCCACCGGCGACCGAGGCGAGGAATTCTTCGAAGCGCTTCGCGCCCGCGCCTTCGACTTCGTCTTGATTGACGAAAAAGAGGTACGTGTACTGCCAGCCGTAGCCCTGTTCGGCCGCCGCCTCGGCGCCGTAGAAGCCAAGCTCGACCGGATTTTCGGAGTTCGAGTAGTGGCGGTAGAGCAGCTTGACGTCGCCGGGCCGAGCGTAGTCTTCAGCCAGGGTCGGGATCGTCGTCAAGAACGCTTCGCGGCAGCTCGAGCACTGCAAGTCGTTGAAGAGCTGGATCGTCACCGGCGCGTCGGAGGAGCCGAGTCGGTCGCCTTCTTGGGGGATGCCGCCGAAGATTTCCTGCGCTTCGGAAATGCCGGCGATGTGGATGATGTCGTTGTCGGCCTTCTGGGTCGAGATATCGACGATCGAGTAGGCGAGGGCGGCGAGACCGAGGCCGAGGATTGCGATTACCCAGAGGCGGCCACGCCGGGGCATCGCTTTGACTGCGAGTTCAGACATCGGCCGCCCATTATCGCGACCCGTGGTTCTCGGCTCCGCCCGCCCAAGAAGCCGCACTTTCCGGGCACGGCCCATTGACGGCGTCCGCTGCGAGCGGTAGACCATGCCCTTACCGACTTTTCAACGACATGGGAGGTCTACATGGCCAATCACCTGACGCCCGCCGAGCTCGCCGACCAGCTCCACATGGAACGGCAGGAGGTGATCGGCAAATGCGTCGAAATGGGCGTCCCGATCTTCCATGGCCGTATCGACCGCACCCTGTTCGAAAGCTCCCTGCGGCACCTCGCGACCGTTCAGGTCGCAGCATCACCCTCCACTGCTCGCCACTGAACTAGACTCCCGCCGAATGGCGGGGAGAGGCACCCATTCGAAGACCCTTGCGGATCTGTTGCCGCTTTCGGCACAGATCTATGGCGATGCGCCGGCGGTCCGCTACAAGGACGGCGGCCAGTGGGTCGACCGCAGCTTCAACCAGGTTTTGGAGATCTCGCGCCAGCTCGGCCTCGGCCTGACCCAGCTTGGAATTGAGAAAGGTGACCGGGTCGCGATCCTCGGCAACACCAGGCCGGAGTGGTCCTACTTCGACCTCGCGGCGCTGACGATCGGGGCCACCGTCGTCCCGATCTACCAGACGAACTCGGCCGAGGAGTGTCAGTACGTGCTGGAGAACTCCGACGCCAAGGTCGTCATCGTCGAGGACGAGGAGCAGCTGGCGAAGGTGCGCGAGGTCCGCTCGCGGCTGCCGCTGCTGGAGAACGTCGTCCTCATGGTCGGCTCGGCCGAGGACGCCCTCTCGACCGACGACCTCAGCGCCAAGGGCAGCGAAGCAGATCCGGCGCTCTGGGAGCAGCGCTACTCGTCGGTGACGCCGGATGACATCTGCACCTTCATCTACACGTCGGGCACGACCGGGCCGCCGAAGGGCTGCGTGATCAGCCACGGCAACTACCGGGCGATGCTCGACATGGTCAACGAGACCAGCGTCATCGAACCGAACGACGTCACCTACCTCTACCTCCCCCTCGCCCACTCCTTCGCGCTGCTGATCCAGTTCGGCAGCTTCGATCTCGGCACGACGATCGCCTACTGGGAGCGCGATCCGCTGAAAATCCTCCCCAACCTGGCCGAGCTGAAACCGACCTACTTCCCCTCGGTCCCCCGCATCTTCGAGAAGATCTACACCGCCGCCACCAGCGGCATGGAAAAAGAGGGGGGCCTCAAAAAAGCGATCTTCGACTGGTCGATCAAGGTCGGCGAAAAGATGCGCAACGTCGAACGATCGGGCCGCAAGCCCGGCTGGCTGCTGAGCCGCCAGTACGCCTTCGCCGACAAGAAAGTCCTCTCCAAAATCCGCGGCCTGTTCGGCGGCAACATCCGCCTCGCGGTCTCTGGCGCGGCGCCGATCAATCCCGACATCCTGCGCTTCTTCGACGCCGGCGGCGTCCTCGTGCTCGAGGGCTGGGGGATGACCGAGACCTCAACCGCAGCGACGATCTCCAGGCCCGAGGACTTCAAGGTGGGGACGATCGGCAAACCCTTCCCCGGTTGCGAAGTGAAAATCGCCGAGGACGGCGAGATCCTCGTCAAGGGCCCCAACGTCTTCCAGGGCTACCACAAGAACCCGGAGGCGACGGCGGAGACGATCGTCGACGGCTGGCTCCACACCGGCGACATCGGCGAGATGGACTCGGAAGGGTTCATCAAGATCACCGGCCGCAAAAAGGACATCATCATCACCGCCGGGGGCAAGAACATCACCCCGGCCAACCTCGAGGCCGAGATCAAGCAGCACCCGCTCGTCTCCCAGTGCGTGGTCGTCGGCGACCGCCGCCCCTATCTGGTCGCGCTGGTCACCCTCGACCCTGAAGAAGCCGTCGCCTACGCGAAAGAACATGGCCTGCCCGAGGACCCCGAGGCGCTCGCCACCAACGCCGACGTCAAGGCCTCGATCATGGCCCACGTCGACGAGATCAACAAGAAATTCGCCCGCGTCGAGCAGGTGAAGAAAGTGACGATCCTGCCCCGAGACCTATCTCAGGAGACGGGGGAGCTGACGCCGACCCTCAAGGTCAAGAGAGCGGTCGTCGCGCAAAAGCACGAGCTAGAGATCGAGCAGCTCTACGCGGCTTAGATTCGGGGGCGTGAAGGGAGTCGGGTGCCCCCCCTCTCTCGCTCCTCGTCGATTGGAGAGAAAGACGGCTGTCGCCTCTTTCGCGCTGCTCTCCTCCCGCTCAGTTCGTTCGGGGGGTCACCCGACTCCCTCCCGACTACGGAAGCTGAGCGGCACAGCCCCGAAGTCCGGAAGCTTCCGCCAGTCCTTGGGTTGGCTGCCGCACCTCGGAAGCTTCCAGCGTCCGGTTCGGCTGCCGTGATCCAGGCGAAGCTTGCGATCTTCGAATCGCGCTCGTGAGGAGGGCGTTGGTAGGCCCTCCGAACGAACTGAGCGGGAGGAGAGGAGCACCTTGAGGCGCCAGCCGTCCTTCTCTCCAATCGACGAGGAGCGAGAGAGGAGGGCCTACCAACGCCCTCCTCGCCAACCGATCCGAATCTACGAAGCCTCGCCCGACTGCCGCAGCAAAACGGAGGTCGTCTGCTCGAGCACGCGCCGCCAAGCAGACTGACCCTCCGGCTCTTCCTCGGCCGCTTTCTCGACGACCCGGCGGACCCGTTGGCCGGAGATCTCGAGGCCGTGGCGTTTGGCGATCTCCTCGAAGCGCTCGTAGTCGGTTGCGAGGGTGGCGGTGACCGATTCGAAGCCGTGGCGGGCGATCTCGAGCCGGCGCGAGTAGTCCATGATCGGCGTCCCGAACATCAGCTCGTCGGTCGGCTCCGGCTCGACGAGGACGATGTCGACGCCCGGGTATTTCTCCTGCCACATACCGACCGCCTGATGCAGACGCTGGTGGGCGATCAGGCGGAAGGTCTGGTTCGCGATCGCCGGCAGGCCCATGTCGGAGACGCGGCGGACGCGGTTGCCGAAGACGGTAGGAATCGTCTTCTCGAAGTCGTTGACGTAGGGAACGAGCGGGTTGACGACGACGATGAACTTGGCGCCCTTCTCGACCGCGATGTCGACGTTGGTGGTCGAGCGGATGCCGCCGTCGACCATCTGGCGGCCCTTCAGCTCGACCGGCTTGTAGACGATCGGCAGCGCGGTCGAGCACTGGACCGCTTTAGAGATCGGCACGTCGCGCCAGTCCTCTTCGCCGAAGACGATCCGCTCGCAGGTGTCGAGGTCGGTCGCGGTCAGGTAGAGCTCGCGCTCGAGCAGGCGGAAGTCGTTGACCCGACCGCCGTCGGCCAGCGCCTCGGCGATGTAGTCGTTCAGGCCCGCGTTCGAGTAGAGCCCGGTCGGCAGCGCCTCGGCGAGGCCGACGCCGATGTCGATCGCCGAGAGCTCGCCGACCCGCGCCAGCGCCCGCACCAGCTCGAGACTGCGCAGCGGCAGCGCCAAGGCTTTCTGCAGGAAGCCGATGTAGTTGGGTTTGAGGACGCGGTCGAGGTCGAGATCCTCCAGATCCGACGGGACCCGCGAGTTGATCACCTGCATCATCTCGTCGGGCGTGACGCCATTGGCCAGCATCGTGGCAACGAAGGAGCCGGCGCTGGTACCGACATAGACGTCGAAGTTGTTGACTGAGCTGTTGACCGCCAGCAGGTCGAGCGCACGCAGGGCACCGATCTCGTAGACGCCCCCGGTGAAGCCACCGCCGCCCAGCACCAGCGCGGTCTTCGACGGCTTTTTACGGGAACGCGCGCGGCGTCTCGGTTTCGAGTCGATCTCGACGACCTTGCCCATCCTTCAGCCAGTATCCCAGGGCGATCGGCCGGCTGGGCCGCTACCTTGCCTCCCTCATGTGTTGCTAACAAAGATGAAACGCGCAGCGATCCTGCTCGCGGCCGCCTGCGCGGTTGTGCTCCTGCTTGCAGTCGGTACCGCCCAGGCAAGTAAGGCGTGCGACCAGATGCGCTCCTGGCTGCGTGAGGGGGGCGGTGCCGCGAGTGGCCTGATCGTGGTCGAGGCCGAAAGCGGCGAAGTCGTCTGCGGCAGCGCCATGGGGCGGCAGCGCTCGCTCGCCTCGAATATGAAGATGTTCACGACCGCGACCGCGCTGGCCAAACTGGGGCCGGAAACGCGGATCGCAACCAAGGTCTTCGGCGACGGCAAGCTGACCGCCGACGGCGTCTTCCACGGCAGCCTCTACCTGCAGGGCGGCGGTGACCCGGCGCTGGGGACGCCGAGCTTCTACGACAGCTATCTGAGCGGAGTCGGGACCAACCTCTACGAGCTCAAGGGCCAGATCAAAGCGGCGGGCATCACCTCGATCACCGGCCGCCTCTACGCCGACGACTCGATCTTCGACCACCTTCGCGGCGTCGCCGACTCCGGCTACGCGACGAGCTCCGAAATCGGCCCGCTCTCCGGGCTCGACTTCAACTCCGGCTTCGCCGGTTCCAGCGCCGCCAGCGGCTTCTCCTCCGACCCGGCGAAGCTGGCGGCCACGAAGCTGGCGCGCTCGCTGATCGGCGCCGGGGTCAAGATGCCGCCCAAGGTCGCGCTCGGCGTGACGCCGGCGAACGCGAAACGGCTGGCGATCGTGCAATCGCCGCCGCTCTCGCAGATCACCCACTTCACCGATGTCTACTCCTACAACTTCTTCGCCGAGATGCTGATCAAGTTGATCGGCGCCGAAGTCGGGACCGGCGGCACCACTGCCGCCGGCGCCGCCGTGATCAGCGCCTACGCCAACTCGCTCGGCTCCGGCGTCCACGCCGTCGACGGCTCCGGTCTGACCCGCTCCAACCGCGCTTCGCCGCGCCAGCTCGCCGATTTCCTGCTGGCGATGCGCGAGCAGGAGATCGGCGAAACCTTCATCGACGGCCTCGCCGTCGCCGGCAAGGAAGGGACCGTCGACGGCCGCATGCGCGGCACCCAGGCCTACGGCCGCTGCCACGTCAAGACTGGAACCCTGACTGGGGTCAGCAATCTCTCCGGCTACTGCTTCAACGCCAGCGGCCGGACGATGGTCTTCTCGGTCCTGATGAACGGCGTCAGCAATCTCAGCCTCGCCCACCTCGACCAGGACCGGATCGCCGGCCTGGTCGCCTCCTATTAGCTAGGACTCGCCGGCGCTGCTCGCGAGCAGCGCCTTGAGGCTGTCTTCGTCGAGTACCTCGGTGTCGAATTTTTCGGCTTTCTCCAGCTTCGAACCGGGGTTGTCGCCGGCGACGACGTAGTCGGTTTTTTTCGAGACCGAGCTCGTCACCTTGCCGCCGGCGGACTTGACCAGCGCCGCCGCCTCCTCGCGGGTCAGCTCCGGCAGAGTGCCGGTGAGGACGACGGTCTTGCCTTCCAGCGGACCCCCCTCCTGGCGCCGTTCGGACTCGTCGGCTTCAAGCCGCACCCCCTTTTCGCGCAGCTTCTCGATCAGGTCATGCGTCGGGTCGTCGGAAAGGGACTCCGCGATCTGCTCGGCCATGATCGGCCCAACGCCCTCGACCTCCTCGATCTCCTCGGGCTGCGCGCCCATCAGCTTGTCGATCGAACCGAAGTGATCAGCCAACGCCTCGGCGGTCACCGAGCCGACCCCCGGTAACCCGAGGGCAAAGAGGACACGTTTGAAGGGCTGGCGCTTGGAGGCCTCGATCGCAGTGACGAGACTCCGGGCCGATTTTTCTTTGAAGCTCTTCTTGCCGATCTTCTGCCCGACAAGACGCTCCTCGGTGAGGTCGTAGATGTCGGCGACGTCCTCGATCACCCCTTGATCGAGCATGTTCAGGGCGACCTCTTCGCCAAGCCCCTCGATGTCCATCGCGCCTTTGCTGACGAAGTGCTTGACGTGCTGGGACGCCTGGCCCGGGCAGCCGGAACGGTTGGGGCAGATCGTGAAAACCGAGCCTTCCGGCTTCACCGTTGGGGTGTTGCACGCCGGGCACCTCTTTGGCGGTTTCGGTTTGCGAGCGCGCGGGTTCGCCCGCGGCAGTTTCGGCGAGACGACCTGCGGGATCACGTCTCCCGCGCGCATCACCACGACTTCGTCGCCCTCGCGCACGTCCTTGCGTTCGAGGTCCTCCTCGTTGTGGAGGGTCGCGGTGGTGACGGTGACGCCGCCGACGTGGACCGGCTCCAGCATCGCGAACGGCACCAGGTGGCCGGTGCGGCCGACGTTCCAGACGACCCGGTTCATGGTCGTCGTCGCCGTCGTCGGCGGGAACTTCCAGGCGATCGCCCAGCGTGGCTCGCGACCGACGACGCCGAGCTCGCGCCACAGCGCCCGCTCGTCGACCTTGACCACCACGCCGTCGATCTCGTAGTCGAGCGCCTCGCGCTGCTCCTCCCACCAGTGGCAGCGTTTGACGACGCTCTCGACGCCCTGATGATGGCCGCTGTCGGGGTTGACCTTGAAGCCGCGCTCGCCGAGCCATTCGATCTCATCCATGTGGGTGGCGAGCTCGAGACCGCGGACGGCACCGATCCCGTAGATCCAGGTCGAGAGCGGCCGTTCGGCCGCCAACGATGGGTCGAGCTGCCGGATCGAGCCGGCGGCCGAGTTGCGCGGGTTGGCGAAGGTCGGCTCGCCCGCCTCTGCCCGGCGCTCGTTCAGCGCTTTGAAGGCGGCGATCGGCAGGTAGGCCTCGCCGCGGACTTCGATCAGCTCCGGCGCCTTCGGGATCCGCAGCGGCACCGAGCCGATCGTGCGCAAGTTCTGGGTCACGTCCTCGCCGATCCGGCCGTCGCCGCGGGTGGCACCACGAACCAGCACCCCGTCCTCGTAGGTGAGGGTGATCGCGAGGCCGTCGATCTTCGGCTCGGTCGTGTAGCTGAACTGGGAGGCGGTGATGTCGAGGCGTTTGAGGTAGTTGGCGAGCCGGTTCTCCCAGCCGCGCAGCTCCTCCTCGTTGCGGGCATTGCCGAGCGAGAGCATCGCCTCGTGGTGCTCGACCGGCTCGAACCGCTCCAGCGGCGGCGCCCCGACCCGCTGCGTCGGCGAGTCGGCGGTCAGCAGCTCGGGGTGCTCGGCCTCGATCCCCCGCAGCTCGTTGAGGAGGTCGTCGTAGACGTCGTCGCCGACCTCAGGTTCGTCGAGGATGTAATAGAGGCGGTTGTGGTGGTCGAGCTGCTCGCGCAGCTCCGCCGCCCGCTGCTCGGCCGACTCGCTCACGCCGCCTGCGCGTTGCTTTCCGCCAACATCTCCTCGAAGCCCCAGCCGCGCAGCGTCTCGAGGCCGCCGTGGTCGGTGAGGTCGAAGTGGATCGGCGTCACCGCAATCCGGCCCTGGTCGATCGCGTAGAGATCGGTCCCCTCGACCTCCTCGAAGCCCGGGCGCCAGCCGTAGATCTCGTAGCGGCGGCGACCGTCCTCCGATTCCTCGAGCAGGTTGAGCTTGTCGTTGTAGATCCGTTTGCCGAGCTTCGTAACCTCGATCCCGGTCGGTTCCCCGGCCGGGACGTTGACGTTGATCAGCGTCGCCTCCGGCATTGC
Organism: Solirubrobacterales bacterium; assembly: GCA_035509895.1. GTDB lineage: Bacteria > Actinomycetota > Thermoleophilia > Solirubrobacterales > 70-9 > VAYN01. The sequence continues at coordinate 1,832 of DATKIA010000018.1, read as the reverse complement.
TGCAGTCTTCAGCCGCTCGACCAAGGCCGCGGCAAAGGCCGCGGCAACGTCGAACTCAAAGCGGCCGCTGACGTAGCCGACCCCGCCCCCGTGCGACTGCTGGGAGAGAGCGATGGCGGGGATGCCGAGAATGATCCCCTCCAGCGCCGCGGCGACCGTCCCCGAGTAGGTGATGTCGTCGCCGAGGTTGACGCCGTGGTTGACGCCGGAGACGATCAGATCGGGTCGACCGCCGAGCAGTCCCAACTCGGCGAAACGGACGCAGTCGACCGGGGTGCCGTCGCACGCGAAACCGCTGTGGCCGTCGCCGAACTCGACCTCCTCGACGTTGAGCGGCGAGCGGGTGGTGATGCTGCGGGCGGTGGCGCTGCGGTTGGCATCGGGGGCGATCACGTCGACGATCACGTCGTCGAGGCCACGCAGGGCCCGGCGGGTCGCCTGCAGCCCGGGCGCGGAAATGCCGTCGTCGTTGGTCAGGAGGATGCGCACACGACCGATTCTAAGTGTCGGCGATACTGCCTCAGCTTGTGACGACGGTACGTCTCGACATCGAATACGACGGCTCCGGGTTTCGTGGCTGGGCACAACAGCCCAGCCTGCGCACGGTCCAGGGCGAGCTGGAGACCGCGTTGGCGACCGTTCTGCGCGAGGAGGTCCAGCTGACCGTCGCCGGTCGCACCGATACCGGCGTCCACGCCCGCGGCCAGGTGGCGAGCTTCACCACCGCCGCCGAGGTGCCAGCGGACCTTGCTCGGAGGCTGAACGGCATCGGACCCGGCGACGTCACGGTCCTGGCGGCAGCCGAGACCGCCGACGGCTTCGACGCCCGCCGCGACGCCCGTGCCCGCAGCTACTGCTACCGGTTGCTCGCCCGCTCCGCCCCGAGCCCGTTCGAGCAAGGCCGGGCGCTCTGGTGGCCACATCATGTCGACCGCCCGGCCCTCGACGCCTGCGCTGCGGCGCTCCTCGGCACCCACGATTTCACCGCCTTCACCCCGACCCAGACCGACCACGTCCGCTTCGACCGCGACGTCCTCGCCGCCGCCTGGGAGCAGGACGGCGACATCCTCTCCTTCCAGATCACCGCCGACGCCTTCATGCGCAACATGGTCCGCGCCCTGGTGGGAACGATGCTGGAAGTGTCGTCAGGCCGGAGGACCGTGGAGAGCTTCACCGCCCTGCTGGCCGGCGCCCCCCGCTCAGAGGGAGGCGACACGGCTCCCCCCCACGGCCTGTACCTGGAGTCAGTTAGCTACGACTAGACGGGGACGCTCCTGCGACAGGACCAGCCCGCCGGAGCTCCTCCGTCCCTAAACGAGCTCGAGATAGACCATCTCGGTGGAGTCGCTCCGCCGAGGGCCCAGCTTGACGATCCGGGTGTATCCACCGGGCCGCTCCGCGTAGCGGGGCGCGACCTCGTCGAACAGCTTGTGGACGACGAACTTGTCGTTGTGCAGCGAGGAGAGAGCCTGGCGGCGCGCGTGCAGGTCGCCGCGCTTGGCCAGGGTGATCAGCTTCTCGACCTCCGGCTTGACCGCCTTGGCCTTGGCCTGGCTGGTCTGGATCCGCTCGTGCTCGATCAGCTGCTTCGAGAGATTGGTCAGCAGGGCCTCGCGGTGGGCAGAGTCGCGGCTGAGCTTGTTCCGCTTCTTACGGTGGCGCACAGTGGTCTCCGCTCCGCTCTCGTCTTCGTCCTTTAGTCCTGCTGGAGGTCGAGGCCGCGGGCGTGCAGGGTCTCGATCACTTCCTCGATCGACTTCTGACCGAAGTTCGGGATCGCATTCAGTTCCGCGCGCGACTTGCGGACCAGGTCGCCGACCGTCTGCACCCCG
>DATKIA010000017.1:0-74264 GCA_035509895.1 Solirubrobacterales bacterium | reverse complement strand
CCCCTACCTGCCCGGGTGCGGGTGCAGGTCAACCGCGCCAGCGCCTCCTCCCCCACCCCCTAGATAGCCAAGGATCCCTATCTAGGGGTCTTGGGGGTCCAACTTTGGGGTCCCGGTTCAGGGGTCTCCTCGATGGCAAGCGGCTCTCCAGAGCGGATTCTGGGGTCATGAACCGCACCAAGACGATCACGCTCGAGCTGCTGGAGACCGGCGACGGCCTCAGCGGGCGCGCCCTCGACGGCGACGACGCCCGCGAGTTCAGCGGGCGGCTCGGCCTGATGCACACGATCGACGAGCTGCTTGCCGCGGCGAGCACTTCCAAGGAGGAGCGCATGAACCCCGAGACGATGATTCGCATGCCCGACGCGGCCGCTCTGCGGCGGCTGATCGGTGGGACCGTGCTCGGTCCCGAGGAGGACGGTTGGGACGCCGAGCGCGGCGCCTTCAACCTCAACGTCAACCAGCAGCCGGCGATGATCGCCGTCCCCGCCAGCGCCGAGGAAGTCAGCGCCGTGGTCCGCTACGCGGGCGAGAACGGGCTGCGGGTGGCGCCGCAACGGACCGGTCACAACGCCGAGCCGATGGGCCCTTTGGCGGACTCGATCCTGCTCAAGACCTCGCGCCTTGACCGAGTCCAGATCGACGCCGGCGCGAGGCGCGCCCGGGTCGGCGCCGGCGCCCGCTGGGGTGACGTCGTCCCCCAGGCCTCAGAGCTCGGCCTGGCGGCCCTGCACGGCTCGACCCCGGATGTCAGCGTCGCCGGCTACACGCTCGGCGGCGGCATGGGCTGGTACGCCCGCAAGCACGGCCTCGCCGCCAACCACGTCACCGCGATCGAGGTGGTGACCGCTGACGCCGAGATCCGCACCGTCAGCGCGATGCAGGAGCCGGAGCTGTTCTGGGCGCTGCGCGGCGGCGGCGGCAACTTCGGCGTCGTCACCGCCCTCGAGTTCGAACTGTTTCCGATCGAGCAGGTCTACGCCGGCGTCCTCTTCTTCCCCTTCGAGCGGGCCGAAGAGGCGCTGCAGGGGTGGCTGGCCTGGACGGCCGACGCTCCCGAGGAGGTCACCTCGGTCGGGCGGCTGCTCCAGTTCCCACCCTTCGAGGAGATCCCGGAGCCGCTCCGCGGGCAGGCGTTCGCGGTGATCGAGGCCACCTTCCTCGGCGACGAGGCCACGGGCGCCGAGCTGCTGGCGCCGCTGCGGGCTTTGGGGCCGGTGATGGACACGTTCGCGATGGTGCCCCCGGTGGGCATCGCGGAGCTGCACATGGATCCGCGCGACCCGATGCCCTACGCCACCGACCACAGCCTGCTCGACGAGCTGCCGGCGCAGGCGATCGCGGACTTCGTCGCCGCGGCGGGACCGGGCTCGGGCTCGACCCTGGCCTCGGTCGAGCTGCGCCACACCGGCGGCGCCCTGGCCCGCACCGGGCCGGGACACGGCGCGGTGGCGACGCTGCCCGGCAGCTACGCCTACTTCGGCGTCGGTCTGGCGGCGGACGAGGTGACCTCGGCGAAGACGGCTGACGATCTCGCCCGGGTCGAGGCGGCGGTCCGTCCCCACCAGGCCGGGCGCTACCTCAACTTCACCGAGCACCCGACCGCCGGGGAGTCGTTCTTCGACCGGGCGACCGCGGCCCACCTCGGCGCCGTCAAGGACGCCTACGACCCCGGCCGCGTGTTCCAGGCCAACCACGAAATCGGAGCCGGCCGCTAGGCCGGCTCCGCAACCCGAAAGGAGCCAACGATGGAGATGAGCAGGAGCGACAAGGTGGTCGCGCTGGGCCTGGCGGCGGTGGCGGCGCTCATGGCGGTGGCGGCGCTGGCCGTGCCCGCCAAGGCAGCCAGCTACGGCAACGGCTTCCAGCTGTCCAAATTCAAAGTCGAGATCGAGGGCTACTCGAACACGACCTGGCACCGCAACATCGAAGCCGCGAACGAGTGCGAGGTCAGCGACCACTCCTTCGGCCGCGAGCGGCTGAACTTCGCGACGACGAAGCCGATCGTGATCATGGCGAGCCACATGCCGGGCGAATTCAACCCGTCGCTGTTCGCCGGGCGCTCGGCCCTCGGGGTCCCGGTCAAGGCCAAGATCCAGCGCAGCTTCACGCCGGCGATCTCGGCCCCGGCCAAAGAATGCGAAGACAACGGCGGCGGCGCCGAAGCGACGGTGCCCGACTGCGGGACGCGAACGGTCAAGTCCTGGCACGTCAACGTCGAATTCAGCGACAAGAAACGAGACGGGCTGCAGGTGCACGGCGACGGCGGCGTCAAGATCCCCTATGCCGGCTGCCCGGGGGCCGGGTTCACCTTCCCCTTCCTGCTCGACGAGGAAGGGACCCGCGAGGCCCGCAAACCGCTCTACGCCAGCCTCTCGCAGGACGAGATCTTCGACCCTGAGTTCCGCAAGTGGATCACGCTCGGCAACGGCACCTGGACCGAAACCGACGAGACCTGGACGGCGAAGACCGATGTCCACTGGGCCCTCTCCTTCACCCGCCTGCAGGAGAAGTCCTCGCACCGCTGAGCGACGGCGGTTAGATTGCGCCCATGGCAAGCGAGCTGCTGACCCGCGACGAGTCGAGCTGGGACGCGCAGCGCGGCGCATTCAACGTCCTGCTCGACCAGCAGCCCGCTGGCATCGCCCTGCCGCAGAACGCGGACGACGTCGCCGGCGTCGTCCGCGCCGCCGCGGCCGAAGGCAAGCGGGTCTCAGCGCAGCGCACCGGCCACTCGGCGGCGCCGTTGGGCTCGCTGGCGGAGACGGTGCTGATCCGCACCGCCGGCCTGACCGGGATCGAGATCGACGCCGAGCGCAGCAGCGCCCGGGTCGGGGCCGGCACCCTCTGGGGGGACTTCATCCCCCGGGCCTCGGAGCAGGGCCTCGCCGCGCTGCACGGATCGACGCCGACCGTCTGCATCGGCGGCTACACGCTCAGCGGCGGCGTCAGCTTCTACGGCCGCGAGTTCGGCCTCGCCTGCAACCGCGTCACCGCGGTCGAGCTTGTCACCGCCGACGGCGAGCAGCGCCGCGTCGACGCCGAGAACGACCCGGACCTGTTCTGGGCGCTGCGCGGCGGCGGCGGCAACTTCGGGGTGGTGACGGCGCTGGAGTTCGACCTGCTGTCGATGCCAGAGCGCTACGCCGGTGCCCAGTTCTTCCCGATCGAGCAGGCCGGCGACGTGCTGCACGGCTGGCGCGCGTGGACGCAGACCGCGCCCGAGCAGGCAACGTCGGTCGGCCGGATCATGAACTTCCCGCCGATCCCGGAGATCCCCGAGCCGTTCCGCGGCCAGTCGTTCGCGGTGATCGAGGTGATCTACAACGGCGACGAGGCGTCGGGAAACGAGCTGGTGGCGCCGCTGCGCGAGCTCGGGGCGGTGGCGATGGACACGCTGGCGACCGTGCCGCCCGCCGGCATCACCGACCTCCACATGGACCCGCCCGAGCCCTCACCCTACGCCGGCACCTCGGCGCTGACCGGCGACCTCGACGAGGCGGCGATCGACGCGATTCTCGCCGCTGTCGGCCCGGGCTCCGGGTCGCAGCTCGTCTCGGTCGAGCTGCGCCACTGCGGCGGCGCCCTCTCCCGCGCCCCCGAGGGGGCCGGCGCCCTCGCCGCCCTGCCAGGCTCCTTCCTCGCCTTCGGCGTCGGCATCGTCCCGGTGCCCGAGGCGCTGGCGCCGACCAGGCAATGGCTGGACGCATTCAAAGAGGCGGTTGAGCCCTACCGAGCCGGCAACTACCTCAACTTCTGTGACGACCCCACCGATCTCGACACCGCCTTCCCGGCGCAGACGGTGGCGCGCCTGCGCGAGCTGAAGCACCGCTACGACCCCGACAACCTCTTCCACGCCAACCACCCGGTGGCCGGCTAGCGACGAAATTCAGACAGGAGCGAGAGATGGCCAAAGTTCTCTGCGTGCTCTACGACGACCCGGTGGACGGCTACCCGCCCGCCTACGCCCGCGACGACATCCCCAAGATCGAGCGCTACCCCGACGGGCAGACCGCTCCGACCCCCGAGGGAATCGACTTCACCCCCGGTGAGCTCCTGGGCTGTGTATCCGGTGAGCTCGGGTTGCGCTCCTACCTCGAGTCCCAGGGCCATGAGCTGGTGGTGACGAGCGACAAGGACGGGCCCGACTCCGAGTTCGAGCGCCACCTGGCCGACGCCGAGGTCGTGATCTCCCAGCCCTTCTGGCCCGCCTATCTGACCGCCGAGCGGATCGCCAAGGCGCCGAACCTGAAGATCGCGATCACCGCCGGCATCGGCTCCGACCACGTCGACCTGCAGGCGGCGATGGACGCCGGCATCACCGTCGCCGAGGTCACCTACTGCAACTCGATCAGCGTCGCCGAGCACGTGGTGATGATGATCCTCGGCCTCGTTCGCAACTACATCCCGAGCTACGAGATCGTCGTCGACGGCGGCTGGAACATCGCCGACGCCGTCGAGCGCTCCTACGACGTCGAGGGCATGCAGGTCGGGACGGTGGCCGCGGGCCGGATCGGGCTCGGCGTCCTCAGGCGGATGCAGCCATTTGACGTCGGCCTCCACTACATGGACCGCCACCCGCTGCCGGCCGAGGTCGAGCAGGAACTGAACGCGACCCACCACGAGACCGTCGAGTCGCTGGTCTCCGTCTGTGACGTGGTCACGATCAACTGCCCGCTTCATCCCGAAACCGAAGGCCTCTTCGACGCGGAGATGATCGCGAAGATGAAGCGCGGCGCCTACCTGATCAACACCGCCCGCGGCAAGATCTGCGATCGCGACGCGGTCGTCAGCGCGCTGGAGTCCGGGCAGCTGGCCGGCTACGCCGGCGACGTCTGGTTCCCCCAGCCGGCGCCCCGGGACCATCCCTGGCGGACGATGCCCCACCACGGGATGACCCCGCACATCTCCGGTTCCTCGCTCTCGGCCCAGACCCGTTACGCGGCTGGGACCAGGGAGATCCTCGAGAACTACTTCGCCGGGCGTCCCCAGCGCGAGGAATACCTGATCGTCGACGGCGGCAACCTGGCCGGCGCCGGCGCCCACTCCTACAGCGCCGGCAACGCCACCGGCGGCAGCGAGGAAGCAGCCCGCTTCAAGGGCTAGGACGCGTGTGGTTGAGCTTCGTCCCGGATATCGAGACGAACCTCAACCACGCTGTGCGGCGAGGGCCTCAACGGCGGCGTGGAGGGCGGTGTGGTCCTCGCCGCCGCGGCCTTCCTCGCGCAGGCGCTCGAGCAGCCCGGCGACCACCGGGGTCGCCGGCAGCGTGATGCCGGCCTCAGCGGCGGCGTCGAGGGCGATCCCGAGGTCCTTGCGGTGGAGGTCGACGCGGAAGCCGGGAGCGAAGGCGTGGTCGATGAAGTGCTCGCGCCGCACCTCCATCACCCGGTTGGCGGCGAGACCGGAGCCGAGCACGTCGAGCACCGTCGCCGGCGCGACGCCGGCCGACCCGGATCACGGTCGAGCCCATCGCCGCCGGGATCGGCAGCGCCCGCTCGAAGTCGGCCTCGGCTAGGAGGGCGTGGCGGCGCCGATGGCGTGGAAGCCGCCGTCGACGTGGACGATCTCGCCGGCGATCGCGCGGGCGAGATCGGAGAGCAGGAATAGGGCGGCGTCGGCGACGGGCGCCGGGTCGTCGACCTCCCAGCCGAGCGGCGCCTGCTCGCCCCAGGCCGATTCGAGTTCGGCGAAGCCGGGGACTCCGGAGGCCGCAGCCGTCCGGATCGGGCCGGCCGAAATCAGGTTGACCCGCACGCCCCTGGGGCCGAGGTCGCGGGCGAGGTAGCGGCTGACCGACTCCAGCGCCGCCTTCGAGACCCCCATCCAGTCGTAGGACGGCCAGGCGACGGTGGCGTCGAAGTCGAGGCCGACGAGGCTGCCGCCGGCACTCGGCCCCGCGCCGTTCTCGCCACCCCGTTCCATCAGCGGCGCCAGCGCCTCGGCCAGCGCCTTGAACGAGTAGGCGCTGGTCTCGAAGGCGGCCGCGGCGCTCGCCCGCGGGGCGGCGAGGAACTCGCCGCCGAGGGCGTCGGCGGGGGCGAAGGCGATCGCGTGGACGGCGCCGTCGACCCGTCCCCAGCGATCGGAGAGCTCGGCCCGCAGCGCCAGCAGGTCCTCGTCGCTGTTGACGTCGAGCTCGAGCACGTCGGGGACGGGATCGAGCCGGTTCGCAGCCCGCTCGGTCATCCGCTTGACCCGGCCGAAGCTGCTCAGCAGCACCTCGGCGCCCTGCTGCTGGGCCCGCTCGGCGATCGAGAAGGCGATGCTCTGGCGGTTGACGACCCCGGTGACGAGCAGGCGCTTGCCGGCGAGGATCACAGGTAGACCTGCTCGGGCACCGCGGCGGCCAGCGCCGGCTCGGGCTGCGGCTGGCGCCGCCAGACGACCCGCACCGTCGCCAGGGCGGCGGTCTCGCCGCGCTGGTTGACGATCCTCCACTTGAAGACGACCAGCCCGGTGGCGGCGTCGAGCTCCTTCTTCGACTCGAGCTCGCCCTCGACGTGGATCGTGTCGCCGATCCGCACCGGCCGCTTGAAGGCGATCCGCTCGAAGCCGCGCAGCGCCAACACCTGCTCCGGATCCAACGGGACGAGGCCGACGCAGTAGGAGAGGAGCAGCATGCCGTGGGCGATGCGGCCGTTGAACTCGCTTTCCGCCGCCCACTCGGCGTCGGTGTGGATCGGGTGGAAGTCGCCGGTCAGCGCCGCGAAGGAGACGAGGTCGGTCTCGGTGATCGTCCGGCCCCGGGTCCGGAAGCCGCCACCCACCTCGAGCGCGTCGAAATCGCTGGAGAGGATCTCGGTCATCAGGTACCTCCTTGGAAGTAGTTCTGGAAATCGCCCTGGATCCCGAAGTGGGCGCTGAGCGAGAGCGAGATCTCCTCGACCGCCCGTTCGTGGCCGAGCGAGGAGGGATGCAGACCGTCGGCCGAGAAGTTGGCGCGGTCGGTGAGGCCGGGATGGCCGGCGACGTTGAGGCAGGGCACGTGGTGGCGGGCGGCGACCGTGCGGGTGACCGCGTTGAGGTCGGAGAGCGCTTTCGCCAGCCGCGCCTTGGTCCGCGGCCGCAGCTCCATGAAGTGCCAGCTCTCCGGCGCCGTCGCGGTCAGGATCGCGGCCTCGGGATTGGCGGCGCGCAGCTTTTCGAGGATCTCGGAGAAGCGCCGTTCGTAACCGTCGACGTCGGGGCGCGATGTAAGCAGGACGTCGTTGGCGCCGCAGATCACCGTCACCAGGTCCGGCTGCAGCGCGATCGCCGCCGGCAGCTGCTCGAGCACCTCGGCGCTGGAGGCGCCGTCGACGGCGAGGTTGCGGTAGGCGAAGTCGGGATTGACGGCGCGCAGGCCGGCGGCGAGGCGGTCCGCCCAGCGCTCGGCCTCGATCGATTCGCGGCCGGCGGTGAAGCTGTCGCCGAGGGCGACGTAGGTGTGGACGACGCGGCCGCGCGGCCCGGTCCCGGCCATCACTTCGCGTCCCATGGAGGGATCGGCAACGCTCATCGTCCCCCCAGCGAGCGCAGCGCCCAGGCGAGGCGGTCGCGGCTGACCGAGGGGTCGATCACCTCGTCGACCCAGCCGCTGGCGGCGGCGGCCGGCGCCGTCAGGTGCTCGGCGGCGTAGGCCTCGGCGAGCTCGTCGCGGGAGGCGCCGCCGTCTTCCTTCAGCGCCCGGTGGTGGACGATCCCGACCGCCTGGCGGGCGGCCATGATCCCGATCTGGGCGCCGGGCCAGGAGAAGACGACGTCGGCGCCGAGGTCTTTCGAGTTCATCGTGATCGCGGCGCCGCCGAAGGCCTTGCGCAGGACCAGGGTCACCTTCGGCACGGTGGCGCCGGCGAAGGCGCGCAGCAGCGAGGCGCCGTGACGGATCACCGCCATTTCCTCCTGCTTCTTGCCGGGCATGAAGCCGGGGGTGTCGACGAAGACGACCAGCGGCAGCCGGAAGCGGTCGCAGGATTCGACGAACAGCGCCGCCTTCTCCGAGGCGGCGGCGTCGATGACGCCGCCCATCGCCCGCGGCTGGTTGGCGATCAGGCCGACCGAGCGGCCTTCGAGGCGGGCGACGCCGGTGACCATGTTCGGCGCCCAGCGCGGCGAGAGCTCCAAGAACGAGCCCTGGTCGAGGACCCGGCGGGCGACGTCGCGGACGTCGTAGACCTTGCGCTGCTCGGCCGGGACGGTGAGGCCGGGGTCGCGGCCGTCGGGCTCGACCTCCTCGACCAGGGCCGGCGGGGTGCCGATCGCCTGCGGCAGCAGGCTGAGCAGGTGGCGGGTCTGGGCGATCGCGCCGTCGATGTCGTCGGCGACCAGGTTGCAGACGCCGGTCTTGCCGTGCAGCTTCGGGCCGCCGAGCTCCTCCATCGAGACCTCTTCGCCCATCGCCTCGAGCACGACCTTCGGGCCGGTGAGGAACATCCGCGACTCGTCGGTCATCGCGACGAAGTCGGTCAGGGCCGGCGAGTAGGCGCCGCCGCCGGCCGAGATGCCGCTGACGATCGAGACCTGCGGCACCTTGCGGGAGAGCTCGACGCTGGCGCGGAAGATGCGGCCGTAGCCGGCCAGCGCCGCGTGCCCCTCCTGCAGGCGGGCGCCGCCGGAGCGGACGAAGCCGACGACCGGGGCGCCGGCGTCGCCGGCCATCCGCAGCAGGCGGACGATCGTGTCGGCGTGGACTTCGCCGAGGCTGCCGCCGAGGAAGCTCGGGTCCTGCGAGTAGCAGAACACCGGCCGCCCTTCGATCTCGCCGGCGCCGGCGACGACGCCGTCGCCGGCCCTCGCCCGCTCGCCGAGCCTGGTCGAGACAACCCCGCTCCGCAGCTTCCGAAAGCTGCCGGGGTCACAAAGCTGCTGCAGGTGCGCCTCGGGCGCCGAGGTCTCCAGTGTGGGTGGCGTCGGTGCGGGGGTCCCCCGCGGCGCGGAGGCGGCTCCGCCGCCGAGCACCGTGGGGGTGGCACCGGCGACAGGACCCGCGCTGGAGACCTCGGCGCTCACGCGGCCAGACACAACACAGCGTTGTGCCCTCCAAAGCCGAACGAGTTGGAGATCGCGACCAGGGGGCCGTCGCCGTTCTCGATCGGTTTCGCGGCCCCGGGCACGTAGTCGAGGTCGAGCCCCTCTTCGGGCTCCTCCCAGCCGACCGTCGGCGGCGCTTCGCGGCGGCGCAGGGCTTCGACCGTGGCGATCGCCTCGACCGCGCCGGCGGCGCCGAGCAGGTGGCCGATCGCCGACTTGGTCGAGCTGACCGGAATGTCGGCGGCGCGCTCGCCGAGCGCCGCCTTCAGGGCGACGGTCTCGGAGCGGTCGTTGAGCGGGGTCGAGGTGCCGTGAGCGTTGACGTAGTCGACGTCGACGGTGGTGAGGCCGGCGTCGGCGATCGCGAGGCTGATCGCCCGCGCCGCCTCGGTCCCTTCCGGCTGCGGCGCGGTCAGGTGGTAGCCGTCGGTGGTGGCGCCGTAGCCGAGCAGCTCGCCGAGGATCGCGGCGCCGCGCGCTTGGGCCGCCTCCTTCTCCTCGAGCACGAGGATGCCGGCGCCCTCGCCCATCACGAAGCCGTCGCGGCGGGCGTCGAAGGGACGCGAGATCCCCGTCGGGGAGGTCGCTTCCATCGCCCCGAAGGCGGCGACGGCGACGCCTGAGATCGCCGCCTCGGTGCCACCGGTGAGGACCGCGTCGGCGTCGCCGGCGCGGATGATCCGGGAGGCATCGCCGAGCGCGTGGGCGCCGGCGGCGCAGGCGGAGACGACGCCGTAGCAGTGACCGTGGAGGTCGTGGCGCATCGAGACGGCAGCGGCGGCCGCGTTGCCCATCATCAGCGGCACCCCCAGCGGCGAGACCGCTTTCTCACCGCGCTCGATCAGCTTGCGCTGGTTCTCCTCGAGCGAGGGCAGGCCGCCGATCCCGGTCCCGACCACGCAGCCGATCCGGTGCGCCTCGTAGGGCAGCTCGCCATCGGTCCCGAACGACTGGCCGATCGCCTCCTCGGCGGCGGCGATCGCCATCTGCGCGAAGCGGTCGGAGCGGCGCGCCTCCTTCTTCGAGAGGAAGTCGAGCGGATCGAAATCGAGGCAGCGGCCGAAGCCGTCGGCGATCCCGCACTCGCCCGCGGACCAGCGCTCGATCAGCGGCTTGGCGCCGATCCCCAGCGGGGTGATCGCGCCGACGCCCGTGATGACCACTCGGCGCGTCATCCGGCCTTGCTCACCACCAGGTCGATGACCTCGCCGACCGTTTTCACGTCCTTGACGTCGTCGCCGCGCAGCTCGACGCCGAACTCGTCCTCGACGATCTGGGCCAGCTCGACGAGGTCGAGCGAGTCGATGTCGAGGTCCTCGAGGCTGGCCTCGCGGGAGAGCTGGTCGCGCTCGGTGCCGAGCTCGACGAGGCCGTCGAAGATCACCTTCTCGACGTTGTCCGTCGTTACGTCAGTGGGCATTGGTTCTCCTTTGCTCTGTTCGAAGATTGGGGCTTAGGCGCTGAGGCCGCCGTCCACGGTCAGCGTCGTTCCGGTTACGTACGAGGCTTCCTCGGAAGCCAGGAAGCGGATGCAGGCGGCGACCTCCTCGGCGGTGCCGACGCGGCGGGCGGGGATCGCCTTCTCGAGCTCGCCGCCGATGATCTCCTCGGTCAGCGCCGTCTCGATCAGGCCGGGGGCGACCGCGTTGACGGTGACGCCGCGGCGGGCGACCTCGGCGGCGACGGTCTTGGTGAAGCCGATCGTGCCGGCCTTCGAGGCGGCGTAGTTGGCCTGGCCGGGGTTGGCGCGGAAGCCGACGATCGAGGCGACGTTGACGATCCGGCCGAAGCGGGCGCGCAGCATCGGTCCGAGCGCCTGGCGGGTGGCGCGGAAGGTCGCGGTCAGGTTGACGTCGATCACCCGCTGCCACTGCTCGTCCTCGAGCTGGGGCGAGAGGCCGTCGAGGCGGAGGCCGGCGTTGTTGACGAGGGCCAGCACCGGCCCGTCCTCGCCCGGCTCCAGCAGCGCCTCGGTCGCGGCAGCGTCGGCGACGTCGCCCTGGATGACGCAGGCGCGGCCGCCCTCGGACTCGATCCTGGCGACGACCGCGCGGGCGCCCTCCTCGTCGGCGCGGTAGTTGACGCGGACCGGCCAGCCGTCGCGCGCGAGCGCGACCGCGGTCGCGGCGCCGATCCCGCGTGAGGAGCCGGTGACGAGGGCGCAGCCCTCAGGGCGGCTCATCAGGCCCTCCCCCACTCGATCACGGTCCCGCCCCAGGTGAAGCCGGCGCCGAACGCCGCCAGCAGCACCGTCGCGCCGGGCTCGAGGTTGCCGGCGAGGCGGGCGTCCTCGAGCGCCAGGGGAATCGAGGCGGCCGAGGTGTTGCCGAAGTGGTGGATCGAGTTGGCGACGCGGTCGCTCGGCAGCTGCAGCCGTTCGCCGACCGAGCGCAGGATCCGGGCATTGGCCTGGTGGTAGACGAAGAGGTCGACCGCGTCGAGGGAGACGTCTGCCGCGGCGGCGGCGCCGGTCGTCGCCTCGACCATGCGGTCGACCGCGTGGCGAAAGGTGTCGTGGCCCTGCATCACGGTCAGGCCGGTCTCGCGCGGGGTGTAGATCAGGCCGGCCTGGGCGCCGTCGGAGCCGAGCACGAAGGGGCCGATGCGACCATCGTCAGTGCCCTGGAGGACGACGGCGCCGGCGCCGTCGGCGAAGACCGCCGCGGTGCCACGGTCGTCGGGGTCGGTGATCCGGCTCATCAGGTCGGCGCCGACGAGGAGGACGTTGGCGGCCATCCCGGACTCGATCTGGCCGCAGGCCAGCGCCATCCCGGCGATGAAGCCGGTGCAGGCCGAGTTGAGGTCGATCGCGGCGGTCCCGGCCGGGGCGCCGAGCTCGGCGGCGACCCGCGGCGAGGCGCCGGGCATCAGCTCGTCGTTGCTGGTCGTCGCGACCAAGACCAGGTCGACGTCGGCGGCGCCGATCCCGGCGGCGGCCAGGGCTCGCTCGCCGGCGCTCGCGGCGAGCTCGAAGAGGCGTTCCCCGGGCCCGGCGAAGCGGCGCTCGTCGATCCCGGTCCGCTGCACGATCCAGCTCTCCTCGATCCCGAGCCGGGCGGCGATCGGGGCGTTGGCGACGACGGTCTCCGGCACGGCGACGCCGAGGCCGGCGATCTCGGCACCGAGGCGGAGGCGCTGCTGGGGCTGTTGCTCCTCCGGGGTGGTGGCAGGGATGGCGGCGGGGCGGGCGCTCATCGCAAATGCCCGCGCTTCGCTCGCGGCGCGGAGAACCAGGCATGCACGCTTGCTCGCTCCGCGCTCATCGGGCCGCGACCGCCTCGGGCTCGGCCAGCGAGCGTGCCTCGACGTCGTCCAGGGTGCGGCGGACGAGGCCGGTGAGGACGTCGCCGGGCCCGGTCTCGAGGAAGGTGCCGGCGCCATCGCTGCGCATCCGCTTCAGCGTCGCCTGCCAGATCACCGGCTCGGTCAGCGCCGCGGCGAGGCCGGCGGGGATGTCGGCGAACGGCGCGGCCGCGGTTGAGGAGAAGACGGGCAGGGTGGGCCGGCGGAAGGCGACGGTGTCGAGCTCGGCCCGGAACCTCTCCGCGGCGCCGGCCATCAGCGGCGAGTGGAAGGCGCCGGCGACCGGCAGCCGGATCGCCTTGAGGCCGTCGGCGCGGACCGCCTTGCGCGCTTCGGAGAGCGCCTCGGAGGCGCCGGAGAGGACGACCTGGCCGGGGGCGTTGTCGTTGGCGACGGTCAGTTCGAAGCCGGCGGCGAGCGTCCGTACGGCCTCGTCCTCGCCGCCGAGCACGGCCATCATCCCGCCCGGGCTGGTGGCCGCCGCTTCCTCCATCAGGCGACCGCGGCTCACCGCCAGCGCCAGCCCTTCCTCGGCGTCGAGGGCGCCGCCGGCGACCAGCGCCGCCAGCTCGCCGAGCGAGTGGCCGGCGATCATCGCCCCGACCGGGGCCCCGGCCTGTTTGTGGTGGGCGAGGCTGGCGCAGAAGAGCGCCGGCTGGGCGAAGTGGGTGCCCTCGGCGATCTGCTCGAAGGGATCGGCGCCGAGTTCCTCACGGGCCTGGCTCAGCAGGTCCGGGCGCTGGGCGGCGGTGACACTCGCCATGCCCGCGGTCTGGCTGCCCTGGCCGGGGAAGAGAATCGCGCTGGTTGCGGCTGTGGGAGGCACTGAATCCATAGTGGTCCCGAGTTCGGCGCAGGTGACATATCCCGGCCTGCGATCCCCTCCATTCGGGGGAGGCAACGCGACGTACGGGGGGGCTAGACGAGGATCTTCAGGCGCTGGGCCTGGCGCGTCGCCTCGGCCCGGTTGCGGACGCCGAGCTTGCGGTAGATCGCGCTCGTGTGCTCCTTGACCGTGTGCGGCGAGAGGTGCAGGTGGCCGGCGATCTCTTTGTTGGTCGAGCCGGTCGCGATCAGCGACAGCACCTCCTGCTCGCGCTCCGACAGCGGCGAGTCCATCGCGGTGTGTTCGGCGAAGACCTCGCTGCCGAGCGAGACCATCCGCACCGCCTTGACCACGTCGACCGCCGACCAGTCCTTGGAGATGAAGCCGGAGGCGCCGGCCGAGCGGGCGACCGAAGGTGAGATGACGCCGGCGCCGGAGATCAGCAGCACCCGGGTGCTGGGGCTGACGGCGCGGATCTCCTCGCAGACCTCGGCCCCGGACTCGCTGCCGAGCAGCATGTCGACCAGCGCCACCTCGGGGCGGACTTTGCGGCAGGTCTCGACCGCTTCGGCGCCGGTCGAGGCGGCGAGGCAGCGTTCGACCCAGCTCTGGCGCTCGAGCAGGAGGCGGAAGCCCCACTGGACGACGTCGTGGTCGTCGACGACGAGGACGCGCAGCTTGCGGTCGTCGGAGCCCATCAGGAACCGGCTCCGGTGGGGACGACGAGGCGGACCCGCCAGCGGTTCTCGGGGACGGCGCCGAACTCGACCATGCCCTCGTAGCGGAGCGCTTCCAGCGCCGCCAGCCGCAGGCCGAGGCCGCCGCCCTTCGTGTCTTTGCCCGCGCCGGCGCCGTCGTTCTCGATCGCGAGGCTGAAGGTGCCGCCGTCGGAGGCGACGCGAACGTCGATCAGGCTCGGTTCGGAATGGCGGTCGGCGTTGCGCAGCGCCTCGGCGAGGACCGACTGCGCGACCGGCTCGATGTCGGCCGGGACCTCGAGGCCGGGCTGCCAGTCGACCCGCAGTTCGGAGCGGCGGTCCTGCAGCCGGACCAGCATCTGGGCGAGGCTTGCCGGGCCCGAGCGCGGCGGCCCGACCGGCCGGGTCAGGGCGTGGCGAAGGTCGCCGACGACCGAGCGCAGCTCCTCCTGGCAGCGGCGGCGCTCCTCGGCCGAGAGGCCGCGCTCGGAGCCGAGCGCCATCGCGACGCCGAACAGGCGCTGGATCGCGTTCTCGTGCAGCTCGCGGGTCAGCTCGACCCGTTCGGCGAGGCGGCGCTCGCTTTCGCGCTGCTCGGTCGAGCGCTCGACGCTGGCGGTCAGCGCCGCCAGCCGGCCGAGGGTCAGCATCGTCTCGCGCTCGCCGTCGTCGAGGCTGAAGTCTTCGCCCCCGCGGTCGGCGAAGATCACCCCGAGCCAGCGGCGGGCGGCGGAGATCGGCGTGCAGGTGATCGCCGGCGTGTCGGCGAGCTCGGCGTAGCGGGCGGGAACGTGGCCGGCGAGGTCGCCGTGGACTTCGACGACCCGGTCCTCTTCCAGCGCCAGGCGGGCGACCGGCGTCTCGTCCAGCGTCCCCTCGATCCGGTGGACGAGGTCGGGATCGACCCCGTTCGAGCCCATCGGGATCACCGCCCCGTAGGTGGGGTCGTGGAGCAGCAGCGCCGCCCGCCGCATCGTCGTCAGCGAGCAGACTGCCTTGCACACGCGGTCGTAGAAAACCCCCGATTCCGTCGCCGCATCCAGTTCCGCGAGCAGGCCGACGAGAACCTCGACGGTCCCGGCTCTGGGGGCTGGAAGGGCGGTGGCGATACCCGAGTTTCCCATTCCCATAAGAGACTACGACCCCGCTTGCCCCAGCCCATAGAGGTATTTGTGAGCACCTATCCGAAGTCACAATCGTGCGGAAATCTGAGCCACTGGCTCCTCCACTACCTTCACGGGAATGGATGAGCGGGTAATCGATCGGTCCCGAGTGGAATCACCGATCGACACCGTTGCTGAAGAGACCCTGCGCCGGGCCGCGCTCGGCGAGCAGCTCAGCCCGAAGCTGCGGCTACTGTTGCTCGACGCGCTCTCGCGCGAGCCGGGGGATTGGCCGCGAGACCCGACGGCGGTCGTCTCCGACAACGCCCATGCAGCGGCCCGCTGGATTGGCGCCAGGCCAGAGGATCGCAGTGAAGCCCTGGTCGACCTCCTCGAATTCACCGATGCCCTGCCGTTTGGCGCCAGGTCCGAGGAGATCGGATTGCCGGAAAAGGTGGTCGCGATCGACCGCGCCCTCACCGAGGCTGGCGTGCCGCACGCAATCGGCGGTGCGATCGCTCTCGCGTACTACGCAGAGCCGCGCGCCACGGCCGATATCGACGTGAACGTGTTTGTCCCGACCGAGGGCTGGCCGGGAGTCTTCGACTCCCTCTCCCCCCTTGACATCGATATCGAGACTGACCTCAGCGCGTTACGGCGAGCGGGCGAGGCCGAGTTGGGCTGGGACCCGAATCCCGTCCACCTCTTTTTCTCCTTGGATAATCTGCACAGGGCGATGCGGGAGGCAATCCGCGAGGTCCCCTTCGCCGGCACGACGATCCCGCTGGTCGCTCCCGAGCACCTCGTGGTCCGCAAGGTGCTGCTGGGCCGCGACAAGGACTGGCTTGACGTCGAGCAGATTCTCGTCGCCGCCAACCCCCTCGATCTCGCCGAGATCGAGCTCTGGCTCGAGAACCTGGCAGAAGCGGGCTACTCCAAGTTGGAAAGACTGCGGAGAGTCGCCAGCGAACTGTGCCTCGCCCAGGGCTCCTAACACGGTTGCGATCTTGACCCAGCTCTGGTGGGGTCAATGTCGCAAGGAATTTTCCGTTAGTCGACGCCGACTGGATGGCGCTTCCGACATTTACCCCACTCAGGTGTGGTCGATGTCGGATTCGCGCAGCCGCCCGGCCGTGCGCGTTTCGCCAACGCCAGCTAGGGCTCGATCACGTTGTTCGGATCCGGCTTCTCCTCGGGCGGCGCCTGGCTGTAGTCGGCGAAGAGGGCGTCGCGGGCGGCGACGGCGGCGCTGACGCCCTCGCGCTCGGCGAGCTCGATGAAGTGCTTGGCGTCGGGGGTGTTGCGCATCAGGCCGTCGAGAATCGGGCCGAGGGTCTGGGTCGAAGCGAGGCCCATGCTCTCGTAGGCGTGGTTGACGACCAGCTTCATCGCCGCCAGCTGCGAGGCCGGGATCGAGGCCAGCTCGGCGGCCGCCTCCGCGACCTCGTCCTCGAGCCGCTCGAAGGGGACGGCGCGGTTGATCAGCTCGACCTCGGCCGCTTCGACGCCGGACAGCGGCTTGCCGGTCAGCGCGTACTCCTTCGCCTTGGTCAGGCCAAGGCGGTAGAGCCACATGCCGGAGAGCGAGGCGCCCCACATCCGCGAGTAGGGAGTGCCGATGCGGGCGTCCTCGCTGGCGATCACGAGGTCGGCGCAGAGCGCGAAGTCGCTGCCGCCACCAACGCACCAGCCGTGGACCTGGGCGATCACCGGCTTCGGCGCCCGCCAGATGCTCATCAACTTCTGCGTCGGGGCCAGGGCCGGCGCGGTCGCGAAGACGAAGTCCTTGCCGGGGTCCCACTCGCCGCCGGTCGCGAAGTGCTCGTCCCAGTGGTGGAAGCCGCCGCCGAAGTCGTAGCCGGCGCAGAAGGCGCGGCCGGCGCCGCGGACGACGATCACCTTCACCGCGGCGTCGGCGACGGCGAGCTCGACCGCCGCCTCGACCTCTTCCGGCATCGGCGGCACGATCGTGTTCAGCGCGTCGGGCCGGTTGAGGGTGACGGTCGCGACCGCGTCGGCGACCGAGTAGAGGATCGTCTCGAACTCCGGCGCGCCGCCCTGCTCGGCCGCCGGCCCCATCTCAACCCGCCGCGGCCTGGTCGGCGACGACGATCATCGCCTCGTTCTCGACCCGGCCGGCGGGGATCGATTCGTCGCCGGCGAGGAGCTTGGCGAGCGGCTCGCGCTTTTCGGCGCCGGTGACGAGCCAGAGAACCTTGCGGGCGGCGTCGAGCGCCGGGTAGGTGAGGGTCATCCGTTGGTGCCCCTGGTAGGTGGTGCCGGTGAGGGCGACTCGGCGGTCTGAGATGTCGAGCACCGGGTCGCCGGGGACCAGCGAGGCGGTGTGGCCGTCGGGACCGAGGCCGAGGTGGACGAGGTCGAAGCGCTCGGGCAGAGTCGATTCGTACTCCTGGGCGGCGGCCTCGAGGTCGCGCTGGGTGACCGGCATCGGCCGCAGCGCCGTCTGGTGGTCCATCGAGAGGCCGAGCACCATGTGGGTGAGGTTGCGGTCCGGGTCGCCGGGCGCGGCCACCCGCTCGTCGACCTGGAAGAGCCCGGTCTGTTGCCAGGGCATCTCCTCCAGTTCGCCGAGGATCGCCAGCATCGCCCAGGGCGAGCGGCCGCCGCTCATCGCGAAGGCGAAGGCGCCGCGCTCACCGACCGCGGCGTCGCCGTCGGCGGCGATCAGCTCGGCGGCGCGGCGGGCGGCCGTCTTTTCGTCGGCGCAGACCTCGATCTCGATCGCCACCGCCGCCCCTCCCTAGCTCGGCTTCTCGTCGTGGCCGCCGAACTGTTTGCGCATCGCCGAGAGGACTTTGTCGCCGAAGTCGCCGAGTTCGCGCGAGTAGAAGCGCTCGTAGAGGGCGGTGGTGAGGACAGGCGCCGGCACGCCCTCGTCGATCGCCGCGATCGAGGTCCAGCGGCCCTCGCCGGAGTCGGAGACGCGGCCGGCGAAGTCCGAGAGGTCCGGCGATTCGACCATCGCCGCCGCGGTCAGGTCGAGCAGCCAGGAGCCGACGACGCTGCCGCGGCGCCAGACCTCGGCGACCTCCGGCAGGTCGAGGTCGTACTGGTAGTACTCGGGATGGTCGAGCGGCGCCGTCTCGGCGTCGGCTTCGCGGCTGACCTTGCCGGCGTTGGCGTTCTTGAGGATGTTCAGGCCCTCGGCGTAGGCGGCCATGATCCCGTACTCGATCCCGTTGTGGACCATCTTCACGAAGTGGCCGGCCCCGTTCGGGCCGCAGTGCAAGTAGCCGTTCTCCGCGGGGCTGACGTCGCCGCTCCGGCCCGGCGTCCGCTCCGCCGACTCGACCCCCGGCGCCAGGCTGGCGAAGATCGGGTCGAGCCGCTCCACCGCCCGGTCGGGGCCGCCGATCATCAGGCAGTAGCCGCGCTCGAGGCCGAAGACGCCGCCGCTGGTGCCGCAGTCGACGTAGTCGATCCCCTGCTCGCCGACCTTGGCGGCACGGCGGATGTCGTCGCGGTAGTAGGAGTTGCCGCCGTCGATGATCGCGTCGCCGCTCTCCAGCGCCGCCGCCACCTCCTCGACCGTGCTCTCGGTGATCTCGCCGGCCGGGACCATCACCCAGATCGAACGCGGCGCCGTCATCGCCGAGACCATGTCCTGGATCGAGGAGGCGCCCTGCGCCCCCTCCCCCGCCAGCGCCGCGACCGCCTCGGGGTTGACGTCGTAGGCGACGATCTCGTGCCCGTCCCGCATCAAGCGGCGAGCCATGTTGGCTCCCATACGACCGAGCCCGACGATTCCCAGTTCCATCCAAGACCTCCGCAAGTAGGCGCTGACCGGTGGCGCAATCCTAGGCCCTCCCGCCGAGGTTGCCTTTTGCCTGCCATGTACAGGCAAAAGGCAACCTCGGCGGAGTGGAGTAGCCTGCGCGCTCAATGGCCACGAAGCACGTGGATACGGCCGCTGACGTCCTGGCGATCTTTGGGATCAGCGGCGACCTGGCGAAGAAAATGACCTTCCGGGCGCTGTACCGGTTGGAGCGCTCCGGCAAGCTGCAATGCCCGATCGTCGGCGTCGCGATCGACGAGTGGGACGACGCCCAGCTGCGCGCCCACGCGCGGGAGGCGATCACCAACACGGTCTCCGACCCCGACGACGAGGTGCTGAAGCGACTCGAAGACCGGCTCTCCTACATCCAGGGCGACTACGCCGACTCGTCGACCTTCGAGGCGGTCGGCAAGGCGATCGGCGACGCCGAGCACCCGGTCTTCTACCTCGAGATCCCGCCCTCCCTGTTCGCCACCGTCGTCGGCGGGCTCGGCGCCGCCGGGCTGACCGCGAACGCCCACGTCGTGATCGAGAAGCCGTTCGGCCACGACCTCGAATCGGCGCGGGCGCTGAACGCCGAACTGCGCGAGGTGCTGGACGAGCCGCAGATCCTCCGCATCGACCATTACCTCGGCAAGGAGCCGGTGATGGACATCGCCTACCTGCGCTTCGTCAACTCGGTGCTGGAGCCGGTCTGGAACCGCTCCCACGTCTCCCACGTGCAGATGACGATCGCCGAGAACTTCGGCGTCGACGACCGCGGCCGCTTCTACGACGCAGTCGGGGCGATGCGCGACGTGATCCAGAACCACGCCCTCCAGGTGCTGGCCCTGGTCGGGATGGGGCCGCCGACCGGCAACCACCACGACTCGATCCGCGACAAGAAGCTCGAATTCTTCAAAGCCATGCGGGCCGCCGACCCGAAGAAATACGTCCGCGGCCAGTACGAGGGCTTCCTCGACGTCAAAGACGTGGCGCCCGATTCGACGACCGAGACCTTCGCCGCGGTCGAGCTCGAGGTCGACAACTGGCGCTGGAGCGGCGTCCCCTTCTTCATCCGCGCCGGCAAGAACATGCCGGCCAAGTCGAGTGAGGTGACGGTCGTCTTCCGGCGCCCGCCCAACCTCGGCATCGGCCACGGCAAGACGCCGGAACCGAACAAGATGACGATCCGGATCGAGCCCGAGCCCGGCTCGCGGATGCGCCTCTACGCCAAGCAGGCCGGCGAGGAGAACTTCCAGCCGGCCGACCTCGAGGTGCTGTTCGAGCGGGTGCCGGGCGAAGACCCCGAGCCGTACGAGCGCCTGCTCGGCGACGCCCTGACCGGCAACCACACCCTCTTCACTCGCCAGGAAACGATCGAAGAGACCTGGCGGGTGGTGCAGCCGCTGCTCGACGACCCGGGGCCCGTGATCCCGTACGAACCGGGGACCTGGGGGCCGAAGGAGTCCGAGGAGCTGCTGCGCGGCGTCGCCACCTGGTCTGAGCCCTGGCTTCCACCCAACTCCTAGTTACCTGCTAGGTTTTCGGGGCTCCTAATTAGGGCCGCCTAAGCGTCCAGCGGCGCCACCGGGAGCGCTCTTCACCGCGCATGATCCCCACCTTCGTCATCACCCTGCGAGAGGGCGTCGAGGCTTCTCTCATCGTCGGCATCATTGCCGCGTTCCTGGTCAAGGAGGGACGCCGGGATGCGCTGCGGCAGATGTGGATCGGGGTCGCGATCGCGGTCGTCCTCTGCACCATCGTCGGCGTCGGCCTCGACCTGATCGGCGAAGAGCTGCCCCAGAAGCAGCAGGAGGGGATGGAGTCGATCATCGGCGTGATCGCGGTGGCGACGATCACCTACATGATCGTCTGGATGACCCGCCACTCGCGCGGGATCAAGGCCGAACTCGAGGGCGAGGCGGCCTCCGCCCTGGCGACCGGGTCGACGATGGCGCTGGTCGGGATGGCCTTCCTCGCGGTCCTGCGCGAGGGCTTCGAGACCTCGGTCTTCCTGCTCGCCGTCTTCCAGGACGCGACCGACATCGCCGCGGCCGCCGCCGGCGCCGTGCTCGGCCTCGTCTGCGCGGTCCTGATCGGGTGGGCCCTCTACCGCGGCGGCGTCCGCATCAACCTCAGCCGCTTCTTCCGCTTCACCGGCCTGATCCTCGTCTTCGTCGCCGCCGGCCTCCTGGCCAGCGCCGCCCACACCGCCCACGAGGCGGGCTGGATCACCAGCATGCAGTCGCAGGCAGTCGACCTCTCCTGGCTGGTCAAGCCGGGTGAGATCACCGGCTCGCTGCTGACCGGGATGCTGGGCCTGCAGCCGCGACCGGTGACGATCGAAGTGATCGTCTACCTCGCCTACGCGATCCCGATGGCGATCTACGTGCTCTGGCCGCAGCGCTTCCGCGGCGGCAACCGGGTCAAGAGCACGCCGCCGAAGACCACGCCGGCGCCGAGCCCGCCGGCCGAGACGCCGGCCTGAGATGACCCCGATCACCCGCCGCAGCCTGCTGGCGTCCGCCGGGATCGGCGCCGCCGGAGTCGGCCTCGGCGCCGGCGGCTACCTGCTCGGTGCAGATACTGCCGAGGCGGTGGAAGGCGAAGGCACCGGCAGCGTCCCCTTCTACGGCGAACACCAGGCCGGGATCGACACCCCCGCCCAGGACCGCCTCCACTTCGCCGCCTTCGACATCGTCGACGAAGACCCGAAGGCGCTGAAGGAGCTGCTCGAAGAGTGGTCGCTGGCGGCCTCGGAAATGACCGCCGGCGAGATGATCGGCGACGTCAACAACCTCGAGCCGGCGCCACCCGACGACACCGGCGAGACCGTCGGCCTCGCTCCCTCGAGCCTGACCGTCACCTTCGGCTTCGGGCCCGGCCTGTTCGTGAAACCCGGCCTCGGGCTGGCGGCGAAGCGGCCGGCGGCGCTGAAGCCGATCCCGCCGCTGCCCGCCGACGAGCTGAACGAGCTCGAAAGCGGCGGCGATCTCTGCGTCCAGGCCTGCTCCGACGATCCCCAGGTCGCCTTCCACGCGGTTCGCAACCTGGCCCGGATCGGAAGGGGAACGGTCGTGATGCGCTGGTCCCAGCTCGGCTTCGGCCGCACCGCGACCACCAGCCGCAGCCAGGACACGCCGCGCAACCTGATGGGAATGAAAGACGGCACCGCCAACATCCGCGCCGAGGACACCGAGGCGATGAGCCGCTTCGTCTGGGTCGGAAACGAAGGGCCGGGATGGATGAAAGGCGGCACCTACATGGTCACGCGCCGGATCCGGATGCTGCTGGAGATCTGGGACCGCTCGCCGCTCGAAGACCAGGAGCTGACGATCGGCCGCCACAAGTACAGCGGCGCTCCGCTGGGCGGAACGGACGAGTTCGAACCGCTGCCGCTCGACAAGGAAGAAGGCGGCAAACCGGTGATCCCGGTCGACTCCCACGTCCGCCTCGCCTCGGCTCGCGAAAACGACAGCGAGCGGATCCTGCGCCGCGGCTACTCGTTCACCGACGGCGTCGACGAGAGCCTCGGCGAGCTCGAAGCGGGCCTCTTCTTCATCGCCTTCCAGCGCGACCCGGAAAAGCAGTTCGTCGCGATCCAGCGGCGGCTCGGGATGTCCGACGCGCTCAACGAGTACATCAAGCACGTCGGCAGCGCCGTCTTCGCCGTCCCGCCCGGGGCCAAGCCAGGCGGCTACATCGGCGAAACGCTCCTCGGCTGAGCGTGGTTGAGGTTCGTCCCGCTATCCGGGACTAACCTCAACCACAGGTATTCCGACTTCTTCGGTCGGGGTTTGTTAGGGTCCCCTGCTTAGGGCGCCCTAAGCGCTGCCCTGCCACCTCTTCAGACCTCAGCAAGGAGCCTTGCCCGTATGAACCGACTTCCTGTCCGTATCGCTCTGATCCTGGCCGCCCTCGGCGCCCTGGCCCTGTTCGTGGCCGCCTGCGGATCGAGCGACGACGACAGCACGGCGGCCGACGCCACCGCGATGTCCTTCAAGATCACCGATGCCGGCTGCGACCCGCACGACGCGAAAGCGGCGGCCGGCCCGATCACCTTCGAGGTCGAAGGCGCCAGCAGCTCGGTCACCGAGCTCGAGGTCCTCGACGGCGAAACGATCCTCGGCGAGAAGGAGAACCTGACCGAAGGCCTCAACGGCAGCTTCTCGCTGACCCTCGAGGAAGGCGAATACATCCTCCGCTGCAACGGCGCCTCCGAAGAAGACGGGACGCTGACCGTGACCGGCAAGCTGAAGGCCGCGAACAGCCCCGAGGTCGAAGAAGCGATCTCCGCCTACCGCGATTACCTTGAGGAAAACACCGCCGAGCTGACCGCGCAGACGAAGCCGTTCGTCGCCGCGGTCCTCGCCGGCAACGTCGCCCTCGCGAAACAGCTGTACCCGGCGGCGCGCATCCCGTATGAGCGGATCGAGCCGGTGGCCGAGTCCTTCGGCGACCTCGACCCCCGCATCGACGCCCGCGCCAATGACATTAAAAAAAGTGAATTTGGTGGCTTTCACCGAATCGAGCAGGCGCTTTGGGAAGAAGGCAGCACCCGAGGCATGGCGCCGGTCGCCGAACAGCTGCTCGCCGACGTCGAAGAACTGGAAGCGAAAGTGAAGAACGTCAGCCTGCAGGCGGTGCAGATCGCCAACGGCGCCAACGAGCTCCTCGGCGAGGTCTCGGCCTCGAAGATCACCGGCGAGGAGGAGCGCTACTCGCACATCGACCTGGTCGACTTCAAGGCCAACGTCGAAGGCTCACAGGTCGCCTTCGAATCGGTCGAGCCGCTGCTGAGCGAATCCGACCCGGAGCTGGCGAAGGAAATCGAAGCCGACTTCGACAAGGTCTACGCAGGGCTGAAGCCGTACGAAACCGATGAAGGCTTCGTCCTCTACACCGAACTGACCAAAGCCGACACCCGCAAGCTGGCGCAGTCGATCGACACCCTGGCCGAGAAGCTGTCGCAGGTTCCGGCGGCGATCGTTACCGGCGAACAGTCTTAGAGCTCCGGGCGGCGGGTCCTGTCATCGGGAGGGAGGCCTGCGGGCGGTGCGGTTGCTCCGTTCTCGGCCTCCCTCCCGATGCCACCCGCCGCAGAAGCGCCTAGGCTGCTCCGGTGACGATCGACGCCGGACAGAGAGCTGACGATCTGTTGGGGGAGCTGGGGTACGCGGCCTGGCGCCCCGGGCAGCGGGATGCGGTGGTCGCTGCGCTGGAGGGGCGGGACTCGCTCATTGTCATGCCGACGGGGGGCGGCAAGAGCCTCTGTTACCAGCTGCCTGGGCTCGCGAGTGAGGATCTGACGATCGTCGTCAGCCCGCTGATCGCGCTGATGCGGGACCAGTGGACGCGGCTGACCGACGGCGGCCACAGCGTCGCGATGGTCTCTTCGAACATGGAGCCGGAGGAGATCCGGGAGGCTCTCG
This sequence comes from Solirubrobacterales bacterium, assembly GCA_035509895.1. Classification (GTDB taxonomy): domain Bacteria; phylum Actinomycetota; class Thermoleophilia; order Solirubrobacterales; family 70-9; genus VAYN01. The sequence goes on along the minus strand of DATKIA010000017.1, from coordinate 50,112 downwards.
ACCAGGTGCGGAACGGCGAGGCGCGGATCGTCTACTGCGCGCCGGAGCGGTTCGCCTCCAACTTCTTCCTCGAGGCGATCGAGACGCGGAAGATCGACCTGCTCGCGGTCGACGAGGCGCACTGCGTTTCCGAGTGGGGGCACGACTTCCGGCCCGACTACCTGCGGCTGCCGCAGATCGCCGAGCGGCTCGGGCGGCCGACGGTGATGGCCTGCACGGCGACGGCGACGAAACCGGTTGCCGCCGAGATCGCTTCCCGCTTCGGGATGCGCGACCCGCTCCAGGTCCGCTCCGGCTTCGACCGTCCCAACCTCTCCTTCGACGTCGTCGCGCTCGAGGGCAAGGGCTCGAAGGCGCGCCGCCAGGCGCTGCTCGAGGCCGGCCTCGCCGACCCCGCCAACCGGCCGGCGATCGTCTACTGCGGGACCCGCCGCGAAACCGAGGAGGTGGCGGAGGAACTGCGCGAGGCCGGCATCGCCGCCGCCGCGTACCACGCCGGACTCGAACCGCAGCAGCGGACCGCGATCCAGACCCGCTTCATGGCGACCGACAGCGGCGTCATCTGTGCCACCAACGCTTTCGGGATGGGAGTCGACAAGGCCGACGTGCGCTCGGTTTGGCACGTGACGATCCCGACCAGCGTCGAGGCCTACTACCAGGAGGCCGGGCGCGCCGGGCGCGACGGCCTGCCGGCGCGGGCGGTGATGCTGGCGATGAAGATGGACCTCGGCCGGCTCGTCCGCTTCAACGAACAGCGCGCCGGCGATCCCGAGCTGGCGATCGCCCACGAGCGCGGCTGGCAGGCCTACCACGCAATCAAAGCTTTCATCTACGGCACCGGGTGCCGCCGCCGCTCGCTGCTCGACCACTTCTCCGACCGCACCGCCGGGGCGCCGCTGGAGCGCTGCTGCGACATCTGCGACCTGCTCGACTGGCTGCCGGACCCGGAGACGATCGCCGTCCGCGCTGCCAAGAAGAGCAGTTCCAGCGCGGCACCGGCGCCCGACCTCTCCCCCGCCGACGCGCCCCTCTTCGAGGAGCTGAAAGCGTGGCGGCTGCGGGCGGCGGAGGGCAAGCCCGCCTACACCGTCGCCAACAACCGCACCCTGGGGGCGATCGCCGCCGTCCGGCCGGCCGACCGCCAGGCGCTGGTCGACATCAGCGGCGTCGGCCCCGGCTTCATGTCGAAGTACGCCGACGAGGTGCTGGCGATCGTCGCCGGGCAGGGCACCCTCGCCGACGCGGCCTAGTAGGCGAGCACACCGTTTTCGACATTGACCGTGCCAGAGCGCGGTCAATGTCGAACGCGCTAGCTCAGCGCGGTGCGTCGGCCGGGCGCTCCTCGGTCGGCTCGGCGCCGATCTCCTCCTCGCGGCTCTCGGCGCGATGCTCGTCGAGCTCGGCCTCGGCGCGGGCGCGTTTGGCCTGCTCTTCGGCAAGCTCGGCTTCGGCGCGTTTCTCCTCGGCGCGGCCGTGGTGATGGCGGGCGTCGTCCTTGACGGCCGCGGTCTGCGCCTGGCCGAGCTGGCGGCGGCGGCTGGCTTTGCGGGACGCGGCGACGAGCATCGCAACGATGATCAGCGCCACCACGACGATGACGATTATGAGAACCGTGGACATTTCCTCACTCCTTCCTCCGGCACCTCCCAGGTGCCCGGATTAGGCTCAGGTGCCCGAAACGCCAGCGCGCGAAACCCGCCTGACCCGCCGAGGTTGCCTTTTCCATGTCATACACAGGCAAAAGGCAACCTCGATGAAGGGAGGGCTAGCGCGGTTTGCGCTGGATGGTCGGGAGCGAGACTTCGAGGTGGGAGGTGCGGACGGTGAAGGGGACGTTGCCCGGCTGGTAGTAGGGGGCGTCGCGGCCGAGCAGCTCGAGCTCGGCCGTGTGGCCCTTGGCGAAGCGGTAGCCGTTGCCGTGGAGCTGGAATTCGATTTCGCCGCTCTGGCTGTTGTAGAGGGCGTAGGTGCCGCGGCTGACCAGGAGCTGGGTGCCTTCCGGCGAGACGTCCCAGAGGCGGGCATCGATCTGGCCGTACTGGCCAGTGCTGGAGATCCGCGCCTTGACGGTCGGCAGCCCCAGCATCGTGAACCCGTTCTTGACGGCACGGCTGTAGGTGGCGACGTTGGGCTCGGGCGTCAGCGGAATCGTCTTGCAGGCTTCTTCGGTGCCGAAGACCGGGTCGAAGGCTTTGGCGACGCTCGCCTCGCCACCGGCCGAGGTGAATTCCTGCGGACCGGCGGTCCCGAAGCTGAAGCGGCCGGGGTGCAGCGCGCCCCAGCGCTTGGCCTTGAAGGGGCCGCCGTCCGGCGTCGTGATCGGACAGGTCTGGGTGAAGGCGGTGACCGAGCCCGGCGCCGGCCCCTGCTTCTTGGCGCCGAGCAGGTAGTGGGCGAAGAACTTCGCCGCCTGGTCGTTGAAGAAGTGATTGAGGCCGGGCTTGTTGGAGCCGCGGCTGTGGCCGAGGTCACCGAGCTGGAGGCTGACCGGAGCCTGCTTGTCCTGGGAGCGCAGGTAGCCGTAGACGCGCAGCGCCTGCTCGGGCGGGAACAGTTCGTCGGTCCAGCCGCTCTGGATCAGCAGCGGCGCCGGCTTCGAAGCGCCCTTCATGAAGGCGATCGCGTAACCACCGTGGTTGAAGCTGATCCCCGTCAGCGCCTGCTTCGCTTCCGCGGAGAGCGGCTGGCCGGCGTCGATCCAGGCTTTGTCCTGGGTCACATTCGCTTCCGGGTCGGTGCACGGCGTCGAGGCTGGGGCGGTGCCGCAGTAATAGCCGTTGATGACGCCGGTCAGGTAGAGGCCGTTGAGGTAGCTAGCGATCGGCACCCCGAACGGTTTCAGCGGCTGGCCCACCGGCGCCACTTCGGTGTCGAGGAAGCGGCCGTTGGGGACCAGCGCCGAGACCAGGTCCGACCAGGGCCAGCGCGGGTAGGCGGCGGCGATCGCCATCTTCTTCCCGTCCGGGCTGCGCCAGGGCACGAGCTCGCCTTTCGCGGCGACATCACCGCCCGTCGAACGTCGCTTGTCGCCGAGGAAGGCCAGCTCCATGCTCTGGCCGCCGCCGTAGGAGATCCCGGTGACGCCGATGTCGCGCGGCTTCGTCACCCCTTCGTCGGCGAGCAGCCCGAGCAGGTACTGGGTGTCGCGCGCCTCGTAGCGGCTGTCGGCGAGGCGGATGTAGCCGGCGCCGCAGGGCCCGGCGTGATCGCCTCCGGTGCCGCCGCCGCAGGAGTTGCCGAAGCCGCGGGCGGTGTAGTTGACGACCGCGTAGCCGCGGCGGGCGAAGAAGACGTTGTTGTAGCGGTAGATCGTCGAGCCGTTGCCGGCTTCCTCAGGCGCGGGGCCGGCGGGTGAGGTCGTCTCGAAGTTGGTCTTGCTGCCGCCGAAGCCGTGCAGCATGACGATCGTCGGGAACGGCCCCTTGCCCGTTTCCGGCAGGGTGACGTCGACGTCGAGCGGGACGCCGTCGAAGGAGGGGACGCGCTGGGAGAGGTCGGCCGTCGGGCAGAAGCGGGTCCCGTACTGGAGCACGCAGGGATGGCCGAACGGGGCCAAGGCCGAGCCGGCAGCTGAAGCGGCCCCGAACAGGCAAACGAGCGCAACCGCGGTTGCAGCCCAAAGAGAAACACTCCGTCTCCTCACAACTGGGCGAGCATACGCCCCTCTCGCCGTGTTGGGGAGGGCATGCCCCTCGCCCCTTTGGCGATTTCACGCATGCCCGGCAGCCTCTCGAAGACCCCATCCCGCGCACCGCGGGCGCGGGCCGCGATCGCGGCCGTTCTCGCCCTGCTCGCGCTGGCCATGCTGGCGGCGGCGACCGCCGCCCCCGCCCAGGCCGGCCTGCTCGAACCGCGTGGCAAGCGGGTCTGGTTCGGCGTCTCCGACACCGGCGACCCGGCCGCTTTCGGCCAGTTCAGCACCGCCGTCAGCCACCACCCGGCGGTGATCGAGTCCTTCCGCACCTGGGGCAGCGACTTCCCGGAGTCGATCGTCCGCTGGCAGACCGCGCGGGCGCGGCCACTGATCCACATCACCACGGCCGACAGCAACGACGGCCATGAGTTGATCAGCCCCCAGGGGATCGCCGAAGGCGGCGGCGACGAATATCTGCTGCGCCTGAACAAACTCTTCTGGTCGAAGCAGATGCGCGCCTACATCCGGCCGCTGGGCGAGCCCAACCGCTGCCTCAACGTCTACGCCGCCTACGACTGCGAAGGCAACCCAACCGACGCCGCCCACCGGCCGCGCTGGTACAAGCTCGCCTTCCGCCGCATCTACATCCTCATCCACGGCGGCGGCAAGCGGGCGAAGATCAACCAGCGCCTGGCCGAAGCCGGGCTGCCGCCGCTGACCGTGAGGGCCCCCGGCCTGCCGAGGGCGCCGGTGGCGATCGTCTGGTCCCCCCTCCCCGCCGGCTCACCGACGACGCCCCAGAACCGGCCCCGCAACTACTGGCCGGGCTCGCGCTGGGTCGACTGGGCCGGCACCGACTTCTACGCCGGCTACCCGGAATGGAAGGCGCTGACCGGGCTCTACCACCGCTACGCCGGCAAAAAGCCGTTCGCGATCACCGAGTGGGGAGTCGAAAGCGGCGATGACCCGGCCTTCGTCAGCCGCCTCTTCACCTGGGTCCAGCGCCACCCGCGGACGAAGATGCTCGTCTACTACCAGGACTTCGGCTCGACCAGCAGCTACCGGATCCAGAACTACTCGGCCAGCCTCGAAGTCCTCAAGGCCCGCCTTCATTCGCCGCTTTTCCCCTCGTTTGCGCCGGGTGCCCCGCGCCTACCGCCGCCCCCTCCCGGCGGTGTTGGCGTTTCGCCCGGGCCCTAGCGCGGCGTTTCGCCTGTTCGGCCAGCGCTTTGCGGTGCAGCGCGCGGCGATGGCGCGCCGCCCGGATTTCGGCTTTGGTGATCGGCTGCAGGGCGGTGATGCTCGAGTAGCCGGTGAGGTAGATGCGGTGGCCGTCGGAGATCACCGGCGTGTAGGTCCCCTTCGGGTAGCGGAAGACCTTGCGGCCGCTGCGCATCATGAATCCCGTCGTCGTTTTGTTGGTGAACTCGGAGACGTAGACGATGTCGCCGACCGCCGAGAGCGAGCCGACCACCTGGCCGCCGGCCGGGCGCGACCAGCGCAGGCCGCCGTCGCGGGCGTTGAGCGCGTAGACGTTGCCGTCGAAGGAGCCGATGAAGACGGTCGGGTTGACGTGCCTGGTGTTGGCGACGGCCGGCGATGAGTAGACGTAGCCGCCGGTCGAGTAGCTCCAGGCGAGGGTGCCGTCGGCCGAGTCATAGCTATAGACGCGGCCGTCGGTGTTGCCGGCGTAGACGCGGCCGTAGGCGACCGCCGGGGTCGAGTAGAACTGGCCGGAGGCGCCGAGGCCGGGGCCGAGCGAGCCGCTCTGCCAGACCAGCCGCCCGGTCTTGGCGTCGACCGCGTTCATGTGGCCGCCGTAGTCGCCGACGAAGAGCTTGCCGCCGTAGTAGGCGGGCGCCGCCTTGATCGCGCCGCCGAGCGGCGTCGACCAGCGGACGTTGCCGTTGACGGTGCTGAGCGCGAACAGTTCGCCGTTCTCGCAGCCGAAGTAGACGGTGCGGCCGAGCACCAGCGGCGAGGACTCGGCCCGCCCCGGCAGCGACCGTTTCCAGATCGTTTTCCCGGTTTTGGCGTCGAGCTTGACGATGTGCCCGGGCTCGAGGTTGACGATGTAGAGGCGGTGCTTGGAGTAGGCCGGCGAGGAGGCGTTGAGGCGGCCGATGCTGCGTTCCCAGATGACTTTGCCGGTGTCGGCGTCGAGGGCGAAGGCGGTGGCGTTGTTGTTGACCGCGTAGAGGGTGCCGGCGACGTAGATCGGCGGGAACTCGAGCAGCGGCCGCTGGGTGTGGCGCCAGAGTTTGCGGAACGGCGGCACGATCCCGCGCGCCGGCAGGTAGCGGGTGCGGCCGGGGTCGAGACCGTAGATCGGCCAGTTGACTGTCTGCGCCCGTTTCGGCGGCGCTTTCGGTTTCTGCGGTTTGAAGTGGCGGATCGCCTCTTCGTTGTGGACGTCGCCGGGGCGCTTCAGCAGTTCGTAGGCGATGATCCCGCCGCTGACGACGATCCCGGCCGCGAGTAGGACGATCGCCAGGATTCGGTTGTGGCGATGCCAGAGCTGCGGTTCGAGGAGGTGCTTACCCCGCATTCGCGACGCGGCGCTCGGACTCTTTCGTGACTCCCCGGATCAGGACCTTGATTCCCTGCTTGATCGCGCCGACGACGGCGCCGCCGAGAAGCGGCAGCGTCGGCTCCATCTTCACCGCGTAGACCATCCGCGTCCCGTCCCCGTCGGGATGGAGCTCGACGGTGCCGAGGTGGTTGCGGATCGGCGCCCCCGCCATCACCTTGTAGGAGAAGCGGGTCGGCGCCTGGTAGGCGACGACTTCCTCGCGCAGCGGCGGCCCGACCGAGTGCAGGACGCGGATCGCGCCGACGCCGTTCGGAGCGGGATCCCCCTCCTGCTCCAGCACCACCTTGCGCATCGGCGTGATCTTCGCGTAGCCGCGATGGTCGGTGATGACGTCGAAGACCGTCTGCGGCGGCGCCGCGATCTGGCGCACGATCGTGAAACTGGCCATCGGGACAGGCTACGTCAAGGCCCAGCGCTGGGGATCGGTGCCCTCGACCGCGACCGCCTCCCCGGCCAGCGCCAGGTGGTCGAGGAAGGAGAGGACGATCTGCAGGATCCAGGCGCTGGCCGGCCCGCTCAGGTTCTCGGGCCCGAGGAAGTCGGCGACGATTTCGAAGGCGGTGCGCTCGCCCTGCCCGAGCGAGCCGCGGACTTTGGCCTGGATGTCCTCGACCTGGCGCCGCGCCTCGGCGATCTTGGCGTCGACGTCGCGGAAGGGGCGCCCGTGGCCGGGCAGGCAGAGGTCGGTCTCGAGCGGCTCGACCTCGGCCAGGCTGGAGACGAATTCGCCGACCGGGTCGGGACTGTGGCCGTAGTCGAAGAACAGCACGGTGCGGCCGAGCAGGTGGTCGCCGGAGATCATCAGCTTGCTCTCGGGCTGGTGGAGGACGACGTGCGAAGGGGCGTGGCCGGGGGTCTCGTAGACCTCCCAGGTGCCGTGGTCGGTCTCGACCTCGACCCCGGGGACGAGCTCGCGGTCGGGCTCGTGGATGCCGTCGATCATGTCCTCGTCGGTGCCTTTGCGCGCCTCGCGGTAACGCTCCAGCGCTTTCGGCGGCACGCCGCTCTGGCGGGCAGCCTCGATCCGCGCCTCGAGCGCCGCCTCGGGGTCGTCGACCATCTGCCGCACGTGTTCCCAGCGCGGGTGCATCCAGAGCTCGCAGCCGGCGCGCTCGGTGATCGGCGCCGCCAGTCCGTAGTGGTCGGTGTGGGAGTGGGTGCAGACGAGCAGCTTGATGTCCTCGAAGCCGAAGCCGGCCTGGCCGAGGGCGAGGTCGAGCGCCCGCAGCCGTCCCTTGCCGCCGATCCCGGTGTCGAAGAGGACGATCCCGTCGCCGGCGGTCAGCGCCCAGACGTTGCCGTGCGGGACCCCCGGCCAGGGCAGCGGCAGGCGCAGGCGCCAGATCCCGGGCAGCACCCGCTCGGTCCGCGGTGCGGCCGCCCTGTCTTTGCCAGCCATCGCCCCAATCCTTTCAGTCTTCGCCCGGGCGCTCGAACTCCTGCATGACACCGGCTATCGCAAAGCACAGGGCGCCGGTCAGCGTCCCCCAGTTGGCGATCCCGGCGGCGAGCAGGTCGCCGTCGCGGTGGACGAAGGAGGCGATCGCCGAGACCATGAAGAGGACCGAGCCGACCTGGTTGACGACGCAGATCCACCAGCCGATCCCCGGCGGCGGGTGGCGCGGCAGCCAGGTCCCGGTCAGATCGACCATCGCGAAGTGGCCGGAGGCGAGGAAGAGGGCGCAGCCGACGACGTCGGGCGACCAGATCAAGCGGTCCTGTTGGGCCGGAGTCAGTTCGGAGATGAACGAGTCGACGATGTTGATCGCGAAGACCAGGGTGCCGGCGAAGAGGACGACGGCGCTGAGGTATTCAAGCCGGCTCGTGCCTCGGGTCAGCAGCACCGAGGCGAAGCCGCCGCTGCAGAAGAAGACGCCGCCGGAGAGGTAGACGCTGGCCGGCAGCAGCGGCCCGCCGACGTCGGCCTGGGCGAGGCCGGCGCCGATCGCGAACAGCCCACCGCCGAGGACGAAGCTGGTCGCGGCGACGGCATTGACCAGCGGCCGATCGCGGTAGGTGTCGGCCCGGCGGCGGCCCATCGGCCGCGAGGTTATTACGCCGCGGTGAAAGAGCTGGGGTCGGGGCCGATCCGCTCGCCGGCGTCGAGCCGGGCGATCGCCGCCATCTCGTCCTCGGAGAGCTCGAAGTCGAAGACTTCGAAGTTCTCCCGCACCCGCGCCGGGGTCACCGACTTGGGGATGACGACGTTGCCGACCTGGACGTGCCAGCGCAGGATCACCTGGGCCGGGCTGCGCTGGTGCTGGGCGGCGATGGTGACGATCGTTTCGTCGTCGAGCAGCTCGCCCTGGGCGAGCGGGCTCCAGGCCTCGGTCGCGATCGCGTGCTCGACGTGCCAGGCGCGCAGCGCGGCTTGCTGCAGCCGCGGGTGGAGCTCGATCTGGTTCACGGTCGGCAGCTCCTCGGCCTCCTCGCGCAGCCGTTCGAGGTCCTCGACGCGGAAATTGGAGACCCCGATCGAGCGCGATTTCCCCTCCGCCTTGATCCGTTCGAAGGCACGCCAGGTTTCGAGGAAGCGGCCCTCGCTCGGCATCGGCCAGTGGATCAGGTAGAGGTCGAAGTGGTCAGTGTCGAGCGCCTCGAGGCTGCGCTCGCAGGCCGCCAGGGTCGAGTCGTAGCCTTGCTCGGAGTTCCACAGCTTGGTCGTGACGAAGACCTCGTCGCGGGCGAGCCCGGCGGCCGCGATCGCCGCCCCGACCCCGGCCTCGTTGCGATAGGCGGCAGCGGTGTCGATGTGCCGGTAACCGACCGCGAGCGCCTCTTCGACCGCCCGCTGGGTCTCCCGCGGCGGCACCTGGAAGACGCCGAAGCCGAGTTGCGGGATCTCTACCTCGTCGTGCAGGGTGACAACAGGGACTTCGGTCGTGTGGGTCATCGGGCTCCCTCCGTTGACTTGGGTCCCCTGCGGGTACCCCGGCCGGACCCGATTATGCGAGCGGCGTGGCGGCGCTAACTGGTGGCGAGCCCGATGCCGAGCAACGGGAAGGCGAGCATGACGCCGAGGTAGAGGCCCATCAGGGCGCCGGAGCCGATCGTGGCGGTGCGCGAGCGGGCGCCGGCGATGACGCCGACGAGGAAGATGAAGCCGGCGAGGCCGAGGCCGATCCAGAAGACGGGAGGCATTGCGGGCGGAACCCTACCGAAAGCGGGGGCGCCGGCGGCGTCGCAAGAGATCCCCCAGCCGGTTGGGGCGCGGCAGGAATCGGGCGATACGCATCAAAGCGCACGACCATGAACGAGACCGGCGGCAAACGAGGCAAACTGATCCTGGCGGCGATGATCTTCGCGGTGTCGATGACCTTCATCGACCAGACGATCGTCGCGATCGCCGTCCCCACCCTGCAGGACGACCTCCACATGTCGGCCACCGGGGTGCAGTGGATCATCAACGGCTACCTGCTGGCGCTGGCGGCGCTGTTCGCCTTCGGCGGCCGCCTCGCCGACATCGCCGGCCACCGCCGCATGGTCGTGATCGGCGTCATCACCTTCGCCACCGCCTCCGCCCTCTGCGGCGCCACCCCGACCGGGTCCGGCGCCGAGACCTGGATGATCGTCTTCCGCGTGATCCAGGGCGCCGGCGCGGCGCTGATGTTCCCGGCGGCGCTGGCGATCGTGCTCGAGGCCTTCCCGGTCGCCCAGCGTGGCCGCGCCCTCGCCCTCTTCTTCGGGATCGCCGGCGGCCTCACCTGCGTCGGCCCGCTGGCCGGCGGCTACCTGACCGAGTGGACCTGGCGGGCGATCTTCTGGGTCAACGTCCCGGTCGCGCTGATCGCCCTCTTCCTGATCTGGAAATCGAAGCCGGACAACAAGAAGAGCCCGGCCCCGCTCGACTACCGCGGCACCGCCCTGATCACCGCCGGCATGGGTCTGCTCGTCCTCGGCCTGCAGCAGTCGACCGTCTGGGGCTGGGGCGACTTCAAAACCTGGGCCGCGATCGTCGCCGGCGTCGTCCTCCTCGTCGCCTTCGTCGGCTACGAGCTCAAAGTCGCCAACCCGCTGCTGCGGCTGGAGGTCTTCAAGGACCGCGCCTTCGCGATCGACAACGTCGTCCTCTTCCTCTTGATGATCCCGTTCGTGCCGCTCTTCTTCTTCGCCAGCATGTACGCGCAGATCTCGCTCGGCGAAGACGCCTCCGAAACCGGCCTCTACCTGCTGATCTTCTTCGCCGGCTTCGTCCTCGCCTCGCAGCGTGGCGGCCAGATCCTCGACAAGGTCGGCGCCCGGCCCGCCGTGGTTTCGGGCTGCGCCGTCGCCGCCGGCGGCTTCTTCCTCTGGGGCCACTCGCTGACCGAACTCTCGGTCTCCGACCAGTGGCCGTTCATCGTCCTCGCCGGGATCGGCTGCGGCCTGATCCTCAGCCCGGCCAACACCGACGCCCTCAACCGGGTCGCCAAGGACCGCTACGGCGAGGCGACCGGGATCACCCAGACGGTCCGCAACTTCGGCTCCAGCCTCGGCCTCGCCGTGCTCGGCACGATCCTGATCAGCGAGAACCGCTCCCACCTCGAATCGACGCTCGGCGCCAAAGGCATTCCGAAGTCGGTCAGCGACGAAATCGCCGACACGATCAGCACCGGCGCGAGCGCCGGTGGCGGCGAAGCGGCCTCGCCGGTCGGCAAGCACGTCGAATCCGTGATCAACTCGGCGATCGCCCACGACTTCGCGCTCGCCTCGCGCAGCGTCTTCTACGTGATGGCCGGGGTGATGGCCGTCGCCTTCGTCGTCGCCCTGCTGAAAATGCCGAGCGGCAAAGTCGAAGAGGAGATCGAGGAGCCCGGCGCCCCCGTCTCCGGCCCTGCCTGACGCTGATACGTTGACGCGGGTGAGCCCCCGCCCGCGTCGCTCGTCCCCACGCTTCGCGGCGCTCGCGGCGCTCCTCTTCCTGCTCCTCCTCCCCGCCCTCGCCAGCGCCGCCGGCAAGGCGCCGGAACCGGAATCGCAGTCGCGGCCGGCGGCGGAAGCGCTGGCGCAGAAGTACGCGCCGATCACGATGCTGCGGGAAGAGGAGGACCCGCCCTGCGAAACCACCGCCGAGCAGTACGAGCCGACCAGCGTCGACAGCGTGCTCGGCAACCCGACGGTCACCCTGACCGCGTACGTCCCGGGCAAAGGTTTGATCGAGGTCAAGAAGGCGCCGACCGCGGCCGACATCGCCGGCCTCAGCGGCGACTACTACCTCAACCTGACCGGCGAAGCGCTGGGCGAAACCTGCGTCTACGCCAAAGACTTCAAACGGCTCGAAAGGGAAGGCAAGGCGCCGGCGACCAGCTACGCCCACATCGCCCGCGAGCGCAACCACTCCGGGTTCGCCCTCCAGTACTGGTTCTTCTGGTACTTCAACCAGTTCAACGACCTGCACGAGGGTGACTGGGAGGGGATGCAGATCACCTTCGAAGCCGACTCGCCGAAGCAGGCGCTGGCCGAAGAACCGAGCGAAATCATCGTCTTCCAGCACGCCGGCGGCGAGCGCGCTGACTGGGACTCCTCGAAGGTGCAGAAGGAAGGGACGCACCCGATCGTCTACCCGGCGGCCGGCTCGCACGCGACCTTCTACGACTCCGCCGTCTACGTCCAGAACGGCCAGAACGGGTCCGGGCTCGGCTGCGACGTGACCACCGAACCGCTGCGCGAACTGCGGCCGCAGCCGGTGCTGCTGCCGGAACGGGTGCCGCGCACGGGCGAGTTCCAGTGGCTCAGCTACTACGGCCGCTGGGGCGAACGCGAAGAGGGCTTCAACAACGGCCCCCAGGGCCCGCAGACGAAGGGCTCGTGGCGCGAACCGTTCACCTGGATGAGCGAACAGCGGACGACCAGCCCGCAGCTGCCAGGGGGCGCCGTCCCGGGCCTCGGGGAACCGGTGGCGAAGGCCTTTTGCGGGGCCGTCGCCGGCGCCTCGGAACTGGTCAACCTCGACATCAAGTCGCGGCCGGCGCTGATCGTGTCGCTGCTCGTCATCGCCCTGATCATCATCGCCTTCGTCGGCCTCACCCGCTGGCGGCCGATCGACCTCGAACAGCTGCAGGCGCGGCGCTCGTTCGGCCAGATGGTGCGCACCTCACGCCAGCTCTACGGCCGCCACTGGCGGGTGCTGGTGCCGGTCTCCGTCGTCGCGATCCCGATCGTCGGCGGCGTCACCTGGCTCGCCGGGTTGGTCGGCAACGTCCACACCGGCGGGCGTGGCGCCGGCAGCACCGGGATCAACATCGAACTCGGCAGCCTCTTGGAAGCGATCGCCCGGCCGGCGGCGATGGCGGTCGTCTCGGCGCTCGTCATCGTCCTCGTCCGGCTCCTGGTCGAAGGCGAAGAGCGACCCGGGTTCCGCACCGCCTTCCGCAACATGCGACCGCGCTTCTGGCGCGTGGTCGGCGCCCAGATGCTGTACGTGGTCGGCCTCTACGGGCTGCTGATCACGATCGTCGGGATCCCGTTCGCGGCCAACAAATTCGTCGCCTGGAGCTTCGTCAAGCAGGAGATCCTCTTCCACGACCGCGGCGTCCGCGACGCCTTCCACGGCAGCGCCAACCTGGTTCGCGGCCGCTGGTGGCACACGGTCCGCTTCCTGCTCTTCCTCTTCGTCCTCACCGCCGTCTCCGGCCCGGTCCTGACCTTCGCCCTGATCTTCACCAACCTGCCGCTGATCTGGGTCGACCTGCTCGGCTCGCTGATCTTCGCCCTCCTGATCCCCTACGTCGCCCTCGGCGAGACCGTCCTCTACCTCGATCTGCAAGCGCGGGCCGAGACCGAGCCGGCGAAGCCGCCGCGCTCCTGGCGGCCGTGGCGCCCGCGCTCGTTCGGGCGGACCCAGGGCGACTGGTCGCCCCTCCCCGGTGCGGTGCAACCGGCGCCAACCTGAGCGATAGGGTCCACTGCGTGAAGCTGCTCGCTTTCAGCGACCTGCACCGCGATCTCGGCCAGGCGGCGGAGCTGGTCGAGATGTCGGCCGACGCCGACGTCGTGATCGGCGCCGGCGACTTCGCCTCGGTCCACGAGGGGCTGGAGGAAACGATCGACGCGTTGGCCTCGATCACGACCCCGACCCTGCTCGTCCCCGGCAACAACGAGACCGTCGACGCGCTGCGGGCGGCGGCCGGCGCCGAGTGGAGCGCCGCCACCGTCCTCCACGGCGAGGGGGCGACGATCGAGGGTGTCGAGTTCTTCGGCCTCGGCGCCGGCATCCCGGTCACGCCCTGGGAGTGGAGCTTCGACCTCGACGAGGAGGCGGCGAGGTCGATGCTGGCGCCCTGCCCCGAGGGGGCGGTGCTGATCCTGCACTCGCCGCCGCGAGGGCACTGCGACAGCGGCAGCGACGGCACCCATTTCGGCAGCCCGGCGCTGGCGGCGGCGATCGAGGCGAAGCGGCCGCGCCTCGCCGTCTTCGGCCACATCCACGAGGCCTGGGGCTGCGAGAGCGACCTGGGCGGCACCCCGCTGCGCAACCTCGGGCCGAAAGGAACCTGGCTCGAGGTCTGAGCCGACCGGCGTGGAATCGAGCGCCCCCAAGCGCGCCGGCCTGGTCCTCGCGACGCTGATCCTCGTCGCGGGGGTCGCCAACATCAACCTCTCGGTTGCCAACGTCGCCCTGCCGGACATCGGCAAGGACTTCGACGCCGGCCAGACGATGGTCGACCTGATCGCGGTCGGCTACTCGCTCGGGCTGGCGGCCTCAGTGCTCTACCTGGGCGCGGTCGGCGACCGCTACGGGCGCAAGGCTCTGCTGGTGCTGGGGATGGCACTCTCGATCCCGTTCTCGGCACTGGCCGCCTTCGCACCTTCGGCCGAAGTCCTGTTCCTGGCCCGCGTCCTCGGCGGCGTCGCCGCCGGGATGGCCTACCCGACGACCCTGGCGCTGATCACGGCGCTCTGGTCGGGGCCACCGCGGACCAGGTCGATTGCGCTCTGGTCGGCGCTCGGCGGCGGCCTCTCGGCGCTCGGCCCGCTGTTGGCGGGGGCGCTGCTGGAAGGCTTCGACTGGTGGTCGGTGTTCATCGTCACCGCCCCCTTCGCGGCGATCGCGCTCGTGCTTGCCTGGAAGCTCGTCCCCGCCCACGTCAACGAGACGACCGAGCCGGTCGACCACCTCGGCGGCATCGTCTCGATCGCGATGGTCGCGACCCTGGTGCTGGCGATCAACCTCGCCCCCGAACCAGGCAAGGGTAAGACGGCGGCGATCCTCGGCATCGTCGCGATCGCCGCCGGCGTCGCCTTCTTCCTGCGCCAGCGCCGCGCCAAGAACCCGCTCTACGACCTCCACATCGCCGCCCGCAAAACCTTCTGGGTCGCGGCGCTGGCCGGGATCATCGTCTTCGGCTCGCTGATGGGGGCGATGTTCATCGGCCAGCAGTTCGTCCAGAACGTGCTCGGCTATTCGACCCTGGAAGCCGGCGCCGCGATCATCCCCGGTGCCCTCGGCATGGTGGTTGTCGCGCCACGCTCGGCACGGTTGGTCGAGTCGCACGGCTCGCGCTTCGTCCTCCTGCTCGGCTTCACCTCCTGCCTGCTCGCCTTCCTCGTCATGTTCGCGCTCTGGGAAGAGGGCTCGGCCTACTGGGAAGTCGGCCTCGGCTTCCTCCTGATGGGGATCGGCGTCGGCTTCGCCGGCACCCCGGCCTCGCGCTCGCTGACCGGCTCGGTCCCGGTCAAGCGCGCCGGCATGGCCTCGGGCACCGCCGACCTCCAGCGCGACCTCGGCGGCGCGATCATGCAGTCGATCTTCGGCGCCCTGCTGACCGCGGGATACGCGGCCAGCTTCAGCTCCCAGATCGCCTCCTCGCCGGAAGGGCAGAACGTCAGCGAGCGGGTCCAGAACGAACTGACCAAGTCCTTCTCCGGCGCCGTCAACACCGCCGAACAGTACCCCCAGTACGCGACCCAGATCGTCAGCGCCGCCCGCAGCTCCTTCCTCGACGGCGGCGACTGGACCTATGCCGCGGGGATGATCGCCGTCGCCCTCGGCATGGCCGTGGTCTTCATCCTCTTCCCCAAGCGCGAGCAAGAGCTGGAGCTGCTGGAGACCTACCGGGGCGAGGACGCCGCTGCCAGCCCAGCGACGACCGCCTCCGGCTGAGGCTGGCAGATGGCCTACCGCCTGCTCGGCGCCGCCGCCGACCTCGGCAGGACGCAGCTGGCACGCCTCTACCCCGACGGCCCGCAGGCGCTGCCGCCCGAGCTGCAGGGCTGAGCCCCAGCCGGCGGGCGCGGCCCGCTAGCCTGATCGACGGGTTTCGAACCGAAGGAGGGCTTGGATGAGGGTCGCTGTACTGGGAACCGGCTCGGTTGGGCGCGCGATCGCGACCAGGCTGGTGCAGCTCGGGCACGAGGTGGCGATGGGGTCGCGCTCGGCCGACGGCGAGGCGCTTGGCGAGTGGCTGGCGGCGGCCGGCGAGGGCGCCAAAGGCGGCAGCTTCGCCGACGCCGCCGCGGCCTCGGAGCTGGTCTTCAACTGCACCGCCGGGGTCGCCTCGCTCGACGCCCTGCAGGCGGCCGGCGCCGACAACCTCACCGGCAAGACGCTGGTCGACGTCGCCAACCCGCTCGACTTCTCCGCCGGCTTTCCCCCCACCCTCTCGGTCTGCAACGACGACAGCCTCGCCGAGCAGATCCAGGCCGCCTTCCCGGAGACCCGGGTGGTGAAGGCGCTGAACACGGTCAACAACACGGTGATGGTCGACCCGGGCCGGGTCCGCGGCGACCACACGATCTTCGTTTGCGGCGATGACGAGGCGGCAAAGGCGCAGGTGCGGGCGCTGCTCGAGGCCTTCGGCTGGCCGCCTGAATCCATCACCGACCTCGGCGACCTGACTGGCGCGCGGGCGACCGAGATGTACGTGGCACTCTGGGTCCGGCTCTACGGCACGCTGGAGACGGCCGACTTCAACATCGCGATCGCGCGCTGAGGCCGGGATGCGCTCCGTCGCGGTGATCGGCGTCCCGACCAGCGCCGGCGCCTTCGCGCCGGGGCAGGAGCAAGCGCCGGCGGCGCTGCGCGAGGCGGGGCTGATCGAGGCGCTGGACGCGGCCGGGCTGGAGGTCGACGACCGCGGCGACAGCGAGCTCTGGCGCTGGCGGCCCGACCGCGAGGGGCGGCAGGCGCAGAACCTCGGCCGCGTCGTCTCGATCGTCCGTGAGAGCGCCGACCGGGTCGCCGAGGCGGCGGCCGAGAGCGAGGTGACGCTGGTCCTCGGCGGCGACTGCACGGTCGGGATCGGGACCGTGGCCGGCCACGTCGAAGCCGACGAGGAAGCCGAGGCGGAGCGGGTCGGGCTCCTCTACTTCGATACCCACGCCGACCTCAACGTGCCGGCCTCGGTCCGCGAGGGGGCGCTCGACTGGATGGGGATGGCCCACATGCTCGGCGTCGAGGGGGCGCGACCGGAGCTGGTCGAAGCCGGCGACCGGGTGCCGCTGCTCGATCCCGACCAGGTGCTGCTGTTCGGCTGGGGCCCGGAGCAGGCGACCCCGTTCGAGGCCGACCAGGTGCGGCGGCTGGGGATCGTTCGCGAGAACGTCGAGGAGGTCGCCGCCGACCCGGAGGGGGCCGCGGTCGGGGCGCTGGCGCTGCTCGAACCGCGCTGTGAGCGGCTGCTGGTCCACTTCGACGTCGACGTCGTCGACTTCACCGATACGCCGCTCTCGGAGAACACCGGCCGCAACGAGGGGCTCCCGTTCGAGACGGCGCTGCGCGCCCTGAAGGCGCTGCTGGCTTCGCCAAAGCTGGCGGCGCTGACGATCACCGAGCTCAACCCAGATCACGCGGAGGAGGGCTCAGACGCGATCCGGCGCCTGGTGGCCGCCGTTGCCGAGGGGCTGGCGGCGTGAGCGCCGAGGCACCCGCCCCGGCCGCGGCCGGCGACGGGATCGCCTTCAAGAGCTCGGCCGGGCGCTGGCTGCTGACGGTCGCCGTCGCCGGCTCGGGCATGGCCTTCCTCGACGGCACCGTCGTCAACGTCGCCCTGCCCGACATCGGCAAGGACTTCGACGCCTCGACCAGCGCCCTGCAGTGGATCCTCAACGGCTACCTGCTGACGCTGGCTTCGCTGATCCTGCTCGGCGGCTCGCTCGGCGACCGCTTCGGCCGCCGCCGCGTCTTCGTCCTCGGCGTCGGCGTCTTCACCGCCTCTTCGCTGCTCTGCGCGATCGCCCCCAGCGTCGAGTTCCTGATCGCAGCGCGGATGCTGCAGGGGGTCGGCGGCGCCCTGCTGACGCCCGGCAGCCTGGCGATCATCGAGGCCAGCTTCCGGCCCAGCGACCGGGCGCGAGCGATCGGCGCCTGGTCGGGCCTCGGCGGCGTCGCCACCGCCTTCGGGCCGCTGCTCGGCGGCTGGCTGATCGGCGCCATCTCCTGGCGGGCGATCTTCGTCATCAACCTGCCGATCGGCATCTTCGTCGCCTGGGCGGCGACCGAGCACGTGCCGGAGAGCCGCGACCCGATGGCGGCCGAACGGATCGACTACCTGGGTGCGATCCTCACCGCACTTGGACTCGCCGGCACCACCTACGCCCTGATCGAAGCATCCGACGCCTCGGCAGCCGTCTGGGTCGCCGGCATCGGCGGCGTCCTCGCGCTGGTCGCGTTCTTCATCGTCGAGCGCCGCAGCCCGATGCCGATGCTGCCGCTGGAGATCTTCCGCTCGCGCCAGTTCAGTGCCGCCAACGCGGTCACCTTCGTCGTCTACGCGGCGCTCGGCGGCTTCTTCTTCCTGCTCGTCGCCTTCCTCCAGATCTCGATGGGCTACACGCCGATCGAGGCCGGCGCCGCTTCGCTGCCGGTGACCTTCCTGATGCTGCTCTTCTCCGCGCGTTCAGGGGCGCTGGCGCAGCGGATCGGGGCGCGGCTGCCGCTCACCATCGGGCCGCTGATCATCGCCGTCGGCCTGCTGATGTTGATGCTCGTCGACCCGGGCGATTCGTATCTGACCGCGATCCTGCCGGGGATCATCGTCTTCGGCCTCGGCCTCACCCTCGTCGTCGCCCCGGTTACCGCCACGGTCCTCGCCGCCGCCGACGCCCGCCACTCCGGAGTTGCCTCCGGCGTCAACAATGCCGTCGCCCGCGTCGGCGGGCTGCTCGCCGTCGCCGTCCTGCCGCTCGCCGTCGGCCTCACCGGCGATGACTTCTACGTCGCCTCGAAGATGACCGCCGGCTTCCACATGGCGATGATGATCTGCGCCGTCCTCGCCGCCCTCGGCGGCATCCTCGCCTGGCTGACGATCAGCGCCGACGTCCTCCACGCCGAACCCGAGCCGGGCGGCGACACCCCCGAGCAGGCACTCGAGGACTTCTCCTGCGGAATCAACGGCCCACCGCTGCGGCCGGGGCGCGAAGCCGACTGCACGCCGCGGGGCGCGGCCCCCGCGCGCAACTGAGGCTGGCAGCCGGACTGCTACCGTAGGTGGGTCGGGTTTGGCGTTCCGCCACCCGCGAGGTTCCGTCACCTCCTGTGCCATGGGCGCTTTGGGGCTGCTGGATCTCCCAAGGCAGTCGAGCAGGAGCCGACGAGATCGCCGCTTCCGATTCGAGGTGGGTTTGCAACCGATGCGCGGTGTCGGTGGGGCGGATCGACGGCGTTGCCGCCGCTCGACCGAGCACCTGGACGCAGTCGGAGGAGGGCATCTTCTGCCTCAGCTGCAGCCGCGCCCTGGCCGGTGAGGCCGCGATCGACTCCGCTCCGTCGGACTGCTCGTCCGAAGACCGGGCCCGCCTGCGTCGCTCGGCGGTGATCGCGTTCGAGGTGCGTCGCACGCCGGACTCACCCGACGGGCGGATCGCCTCGGCCTGCCGCACCTCCGCCTCGGCGGTGAAGGCGGTTCGCCTCAGCCTCGAGGAGGAGGCGAAGGCGGTCTCGTGGAGATAGGGCTCGGCCTCGCAGTCGCGGTGGCGCTGATGACGAACCTCGCCTCGCTGCTCAAGCACCGGGGTTGCCAGCACGCCGACCGGGTCCAGATCGCCCGACCGCTGAGCAGCATCCGCGGCCTCGCGACATCGCCCTGGTTCGCGGCGGGCTGGGGCCTGGCGGCGCTGGCCTGGCTGGTTCACGTGGCGGCGCTCGCGATGGCGCCGATCTCCCTGGTTCAGGCGGTGCTCGCCGGTGGCGCC
Source organism: Solirubrobacterales bacterium (assembly GCA_035509895.1). Lineage (GTDB taxonomy): Bacteria > Actinomycetota > Thermoleophilia > Solirubrobacterales > 70-9 > VAYN01. The sequence goes on along the minus strand of DATKIA010000017.1, from coordinate 30,775 downwards.
GTCACCTTGGCGGTGATGTCGCAGCGGATCTTCGGCCACCGGGTCGAGCGGCGCCAGTGGCTGGCGCTGCTGCTCGGTGGCACCGGCCTGGTCCTGCTGGCGCTGACCCTGCCGCACTTCAGCGGCAGCCATTCCGGCTTCTCCCTGGCGGCGATCGTCAGCTTCGAGGGCGGCCTCGTGCTGCTTGCCGCCGGCCTCGCCCTCGGCCACCGCGCCGAGCGCTTCGCCGCCCGCCGCGGCGTCCTCCTGGCGGCCCTCGCCGGCCTCCTCTTCGCCCTGGCGGGGATCGCGATCAAGGGCCTGACCGGGGGCGGCGGCGACACCCTGGCGCTGATCGTCCCGCTCGTCGCCCTCACCGTCCTCTGCGGCTTCCTCGCCCAGTACACCGCTGTCTCCGCCCTCCAGCTCGGCGGCGCGATCGAGACGATCGGGCTGATGGGCCTGGTCGCCAACGCCACCCAGATCCTTGGCGGCGTCCTCGTCTTCGGCGACCCCCTCTCCCCCAGCCCGCTCGGGATCACCGTCCAGATCACCGCCTTCGCGATGGTCTGCCTTTCGGCCCTGCTGCTCCCGGCGGCGGCGCGGCCAGGCACGGCACCGGCCCTCGCCGCCTAGCGAACGGCCCCCTCAGCGTCGCGAAGCGATCGCGCGGAAGCCGGCGCGGACCTCGGTGACGAATAGCTCCGGGACTTCCATCGCCGCGAAGTGGCCGCCGCGGTCGAGCAGGTTGTAGTAGACGAGGTGGGGGTTCTGGGCGGCGATCCAGCGCTCGGGGATCGGGTTGATGTCGTGCGGGAAGACGCTGAGCGCGGTCGGCACGGCGCCGGGCTCCTGCGCCGACGGTGACTGCACCGTCTCCCAGTAGAGGCGGGCCGAGGAGGCGGCGGAGTTGGTCAGCCAGTAGAGGCTGATGTTGTCGAGCAGGGCGTCGCGGTCGAAGGCGCGCTCGGGGTCGCCGCCGGAGTCAGACCAGGCGGCAAACTTCTCGACGATCCAGGCGAGCTGGCCGGCGGGCGAGTCGGCGAGGCCGTAGCCGAGCGTCTGCGGCCGCGTCGACTGCTGGCGCGAGTAGCCGCGGCCGCTGCGGTTGAACTCTTCGCGGGCGGCCATCGCCGTGCGCTCGAACTCGGTCTCGACGCCGAGCTCGGCGATCGTCGCCCGGGTCACGTACTCGGAGTTGAGGTGGATGCCGGCGAGGTGGGCGGCGTCGTTGCGGGCCAGCGCCCGCGTCACCGCCGAGCCCCAGTCGCCGCCCTGCGCCCCGTAGCGCTCGTAGCCGAGCCGGGCCATCAGCTCCGCCCAGGCGAACGAGATCCGGTTGGTGCCCCAGCCGGTTTCCGCCGGCGGATCGCTGAAGCCGTACCCGGGCAGCGCCGGGATCACCAGGTGGAAGGCGTCCTCCTCCTCGCCCCCGTGGGCGGTCGGGTCGGTCAGCGGGCCGGCCGAGTCGAGGAACTCGAAGACCGAGCCGGGCCAGCCGTGGGTGAGGACGAGCGGCAGCGCGTCCTCGTGCGGCGAGCGGACGTGGATGAAGTAGATCCCGAGCCCGTCGATCTCGGTCCGGAACTGGGGCAGCCCGTTCAGCTTCGCCTCGGCCCGTCGCCAGTCGTACTCCGTCCGCCAGTACTCACAGAGCTCCCGCACGTACCCCAGCGGCACCCCCTGCGACCAGTCCCCGACTGGCTCCTCACGCGGCCACCGCGTCGCCGCCAACCGGGCCCGCAGGTTTTCGAGCTCGGCCTCCGAGACCGAGACCCGGAACGGCTCGATCGCCGTCGTCCTCACTCGTCCATCGCGCGGGCGATCACGACCCGCTGGATCTCGTTGGTGCCCTCGTAGATCTGGGTGATCTTGGCGTCGCGCAGCATGCGCTCGACCGGGTACTCGTTGACATAGCCGTAGCCGCCGAGCACCTGGATCGCCTCGACCGTCACCTTCATCGCGTTGTCGGAGGCGATCAGCTTCGCCATCGAGGTCCATTTGCCGAGGTCGGCGGGACGCTGCTCGCGGTCGGCCAGCGAGCAGGCTTTGTAGAGGAGCTCACGGGCGGCGGCGGTACCGGCCTCCATGTCGGCGAGCTTGAACTGGATCGCCTGCAGCTGGTTGATCGGCTTGCCGAAGGCGATCCGCTCCTTCGAGTACTCGTTGGCGTAGTTGGTCGCGCCCTGGGCGATCCCGACCGCCTGGGCGGCGGCGCCGAGGCGGGTGCGCTCAAGCGTGCCGAGCGCGACCGAGAGCCCCCGGCCCTCCTCGCCGATCAGGTTCTCCTGCGGGACCCGCACGTCGGTGAAGCTCGGCGAGCCGGTCGGCGAGCCCTTGATCCCGAGCTTGTGCTCGAGCTGGCCCGGGTCGAAGCCCTCGCGCTCTTTCTCGACGACGAAGGCGCTGGTCCGCCGGTTCTCACGGTCGGTTGAGGCGAAGACGACGTAGAAGTCGGCGACGCCGGCGTTGGTGATCCAGCTCTTCTGGCCGTTGATCACCCACTCGTCGCCGTCCTTGACCGCGGTCGTCCGCATCGCAGCCGGGTCCGACCCCGCCTCCGGCTCGCTCAGCGCGAAGGCCGGCGACCACTCACCGCTGGCGCACTTCGGCAGCAAGCGCTGTTTCTGCTCGTCGGAGCCAAACAGCTGGATCGGCAGCGTCCCCAGCTCCTGGATCATCAGGATCAAGGCGCTAGAGGCGCAGGCCTTGGCGATCTCCTCGACCCCGATCTGCAGCATCAGCGTCCCGGTCCCGGTGCCGCCGTACTCCTCGTCGAAGGGCAGGCCGAGGATGTCCTGCTCGGCCAGCAGCTTGCGGATGTCCCAGGGGTATTCGGCGTTGCGATCGATGTCGCCGGCCCGCGGCGCAATCTTCTCGGTCGCGATCTGGCGGATCGTTTCCCGGAAATCAACCATCTCCTGGGGGATCGAGTAGAGCCCCTCGCTGCTGCCGACGCTGTCAACGGTCATCAAGATCCTCCTGGTTTCAAGTCGGTGAAGACGAAGCCCTCGCGAACGACAGTCTCGCCGGTCGCGACCGGGATCGGGGAATCGAAGATCGGGCCGGCGTGGACGAAGGAGTGGAACTCGCCGTTCTCGCCGCAGGGATCGGCGCTCGCCGGCAGGTCGGCGAGCAGTTGCTCGTCGAAGGCGCGGCCGGCAAAGGAGGCGTCGATCTGGCTCGGGTCGACGCTGACCAGGGTCGCCTCGAAGCCGGCCTCGATGAACTGGTGGGCGAGCTCGGTCGTATCCCGGCCCCAGAGCGGGAACAGCGCCTTGCGGCCGGCGCCGAGCAGCCGCTCTTCGCGGTAGGCGCGGATCTCCTCGAGGTAGAGGTCGGCGAAGGCGATCGTCTCCGCTGCGGCCAGCGGCGGCGCGTTCATCGCCGCCGCCATCCGCTGCTCATAGACCTCGTTGACGCAGGCGGCCGGAATCCCGATCTCGACCAGGGGCAGGCCCGCCGCCTCGGCCTGGGCCCGCACCAGCTCGGTCCGGACCGCGTGCATGCTGACCCGGTCGTAGTCCTCCGTGATCGTCGTCAGCAGCACCGCCGGCGGCGTCCCGAGCTCCTCCCGCATCACCCACAGCGCCAGCGAGGAGTCCTTGCCGCCGCTCCAGGAGAGGGCGACCGTGCCGCCGGAGCCGAGGCTCATGCCACCGCCTCCACCGTGTACTCGGCGAGGTAGTCGAGCCCGGCGATCGCCCGCGACCCGTACCAAGAGGTCATCTCACCGTCGATCAAAGAGACCTCGGCGCCCGGGACGAGCCCCTCGACCTCGGCCAGGTGCCGCTGCTTGAAGTGAAACGGCTCACTACTGAGCAGCACCCGGTCGACCCTGCCGGCGAAGTCCCCCAAATCGACCTCCGGATACCGCTGTGGTTGAGCTTTGGTGCCGTATAGACCACGAACCTCAACCACGTCGGAGGGCGGGAGGGTGTGCCAGCCGAACAGGGCCAGGGTCTGGGCGATGTAGGTGTCGGGGGCGACGGTCATCCAGGGGTCGCGCCAGATCAGGTAGAGGACTTCGCGGGGCGGGTGCTCGGCCGCGGTCGCCCGCGCGTAGGCGCGCTCGAACTCGGCGCAGAGCCGCTCCGCCTCGGCCTCACGGTCGAACAGGCCGCCGAGCTGCCGGTAGAGGCCGAGGTTGTCGCGTGGGCGCTGCGGGTGGGTGATGACGACCTCGACCCCGAACTCGGCCAGCGCCTCGGCGTCCTCCTTCAGGTTCTCGTCGACGTTGACGACGACGTGGGTCGGCGCCAGCTCCCGCACCCGCTCGAGCTTGACGTCCTTCGTCCCCCCCACCTTCGGGATCCGCCGCACCGTCTCCCAGGGGTGGATGCAGAAGCCGGTCCGACCGACCAGCTGCGCCGCCAGGCCGAGCTCGCAAATGAGCTCCGTGATGCTGGGAACGAGGCAGACGATCCGCGCCTCCTCCGCCGAGGTTGCGTTTTGCCTTTCTATAACAGGCAAAACGCAACCTCGGCCAGAAGTGGGTTCATCGCGCCAAGCTACATGTTGCGGCGGTACTCGCCGCCGACTTCGTAGAGGGCACCGGAGATCTGGCCCAGGGAGGCGACTTTGACGGCCTCCATCAGCTCGGCGAAGACGTTCTCGCGCTCGCGGGCGACCTCGCGCAGGCGGGTCAGCTCCGGCGGCCGGGCTTCCTCGCCGAGCGCCTGGTAGGCGCGGACCGAGGCGATCTGCTCGTCCTTTTCGCCGTCGTCGGAGCGCATCAGCTCGATGCCCTCGGTCTGCTCGCCGCCGCCGTCCTTCGGCAGGAAGGTGTTGACGCCGATCAGCGGCAGCGTCCCGTCGTGCTTGAGCCGCTCGTAGTGGAGGCTCTCTTCCTGGATCTTGCCGCGCTGGTACATCGTGTCCATCGCGCCGAGTACGCCGCCGCGCTCGGAGATCCGCTCGAACTCCTCGTAGACCGCCGCCTCGACCAGGTCCGTCAACGCGTCGATCGCGAACGAGCCCTGCCACGGGTTCTCGGTGAAGTTGAGGCCGAGCTCGCGGTTGATGATCAGCTGAATCGCGACCGCCCGCCGCACGGACTCCTCGGTCGGGGTCGTGATCGCCTCGTCGTAGGCGTTGGTGTGGAGGCTGTTGGTGTTGTCGAAGATCGCGTACAGCGCCTGCAGCGTGGTGCGGATGTCGTTGAAGCTGATCTCCTGCGCGTGCAGGCTGCGGCCCGAAGTCTGGACGTGGTACTTGAGCATCTGGCTGCGCTCCGAGGCGCCGTAGCGCTCGCGCATCGCCCGCGCCCAGATCCGCCGCGCGACCCGGCCGATCACCGCGTACTCGGGGTCCATCCCGTTCGAGAAGAAGAAACTGAGATTGGGCGCGAAGGAGTCGATCTCCATGCCGCGGGCGAGGTAGTACTCGACGATCGTGAACCCGTTCGCCAGCGTGAACGCCAGCTGGGAGATCGGGTTCGCCCCCGCCTCGGCGATGTGGTACCCGCTGATCGAGACGCTGTAGAAGTTCCGCACCTCGTTGGCGACGAAGTACTCCTGCACGTCGCCCATCATCTTCAGCGCGAACTCGGTCGAGAAGATGCAGGTGTTCTGCGCCTGGTCCTCCTTGAGGATGTCGGCCTGGACGGTGCCGCGGACCGTGCGCAGCGTCTCCGCCTTGATCCGCTCGTAGGTCTCGGCGTCGACGACGTCGGCGCCGGAGACGCCAAGCAGGCCGAGCCCGAGGCCGTCGTTGCCGGGCGGCAGCTCGCCCCTGTAGACCGGCCGGGGACGGTCGCCGAAGAGCTCGTCGAGCTTGCGCTCGGTCGCCTCCCACTGGTCGCTCTCGCGCAGGTGCTTTTCGACCTGCTGGTCGATCGCGGCGTTCATGTAGAAGGCGAGGATGATCGGCGCCGGACCGTTGATCGTCATCGAGACCGAGGTGGTCGGCGCGCAGAGGTCGAAGCCCGAGTAGAGCTTCTTGGCGTCGTCGAGGGTGGCGATCGAGACGCCGGAGTTGCCGACCTTGCCGTAGATGTCGGGACGCTCGTGCGGGTCCTCGCCGTAGAGGGTGACCGAGTCGAAGGCGGTCGAGAGGCGGGCGGCGGGCTGGCCTTGGGAGAGGTAGTGGAAGCGGCGGTTGGTCCGCTCCGGGGAGCCCTCGCCGGCGAACATCCGGGTCGGGTCCTCGCCCTCGCGCCGGTAGGGGAAGACGCCGGCCGTGAAGGGATAGGAGCCAGGCAGGTTTTCCTTCATCAGGAAGCGGAGGCGGTCGCCCCAGCCGTCGAAATGTGGCGGCGCGATCTTCGGCACCTGCTGGCCGGAGAGCGATTCGCGGTAGTTGGGGCCGGTGATCTCACGGCCGCGGACCGTGTAGCTGTAGGTCTCGCCGCTGATCGACTCGATCCGCTCGTCCCAGCTCTCGAGCAGGCCCACCGCCTCGGGCCCGAGCGCGGCGATCGTCTCCTCGTAGGCGGCACGCAGCTCGCCGTTCTCGCCGACCGCCGCGAGCGCCTCGTGCAGGTGCTGGGCGCGGGCGGCGAGCTCGGCGAGGCGGTCGACCTCGGCGTTGATCTGCCGGCCCTGCTCGGCGATCTCGGCCAGGTAGCGAACGCGGGCGCCGGGGATCAGGGTGTTGCCGAGCGGCTGGTGGTTCTCGAGCTCCAGTTCCGGGTCCCAGCGCTCGGCGGTCTCGCCGGCGCGCTCGGCCAGCCTGCGGCAGAGGTTGAGCCACATCCAGGTCAGGCCGGGGTCGTTGAACTGGCTGGCGATCGTCGGGTAGACCGGGATCTCGTCTTCTGCGACCTCGAAGGCGACGTGGTTGCGGCGCCACTGCTTGCGGACGTCGCGCAGCGCGTCGTCGGCGCCGCGCTTGTCGAACTTGTTGATCACGACCAGCTCGGCGAGGTCGAGCATGTCGATCTTCTCGAGCTGGCTGGCGGCGCCGAACTCGCTCGTCATTACATAGACGGGGATGTCGACGAGGTCGACGATCTCGGAGTCGCTCTGGCCGATGCCGGCGGTCTCGACGATCACCAGGTCATAGCCGGCGGCGCGGAGGAAGGCGACCGCGTCCCCGAGCACGGCGCTGGTCGAGAGGTTCTGGCGCCGGGTCGCCATCGAGCGCATGAAGACGTGCTCGTGGCGGAGGCTGTTCATCCGGATCCGGTCGCCGAGCAGGGCGCCGCCGGTCCGCCGCCGGGTCGGGTCGACCGCGAGCACCGCGATCCGCAGGTCGGGCAGGTGCTGCATGAAGCGCGAGAGCAGCTCGTCGGTGACCGTGCTCTTGCCGGCGCCGCCGGTGCCGGTGACGCCGACGACCGGAACCCCGGCCCCCGTCGCCCGCCACTCCTCCCGCAGGCGGCCGAGCTCGTCATCGCTAACGATCCCGTCCTCGAGCGCCGAGAGCATCTGCGCGACCGAGAGCTCGTCGGCGCTGCCGGGTGCGGCAGGGACCGCCGAGGCGACCCGCTTCGCGTTCGCGCGCTCGACGAGGTCGTCGATCATCCCGGTCAGGCCGAGGTTCATCCCGTCCTCGGGGTGGTAGATCCGCTCGACGCCGAACTGCTCCAGCTCCTCGATCTCGCGCTGGGTGATCGTGCCGCCGCCGCCGCCGAAGACGCGGATGTGGTCGGCCCCGTACTCGCGCAGCATCTCGACCGCGTACTTGAAGTACTCGGTGTGGCCGCCCTGGTAGGAGCTGATCGCGATCCCGTCGACGTCCTCCTGGACCGCGGCGCGGACGGCGTCGCGGACGCTGCGGTTGTGGCCGAGGTGGACGACCTCGGCGCCGGAGTCCTGGATCAGCCGCCGCATCACGTTGATCGCGGCGTCATGGCCGTCGAACAGCGAGGCGGCGGTGACGAAGCGGAGCGGCAGCTCCGAGACGTCGGTCTCAGCGGGGAGGTCGGCGGGGTCGAGAGATACGCGGCTCACAGATAGTAGGAATACCACGTATCTCCCCCAAAGACAACGCTGAGTTTGCGTTTTGTCGTGTACTGGCCGACAAAGTGCAAACTCAGCCGTTACGTGAAGTCGCCGGCTCCGTCGCGCAGGGTTCGGAGCGTTTTGAAGAGCACCTCGAGGTCGTCCTCGTCGAGCGGGGCGGTGCCGAAGTCGGCGCTGTTGAGGGCGGTGGTCGCGGCCTCGGCGACGCGGCGGCCCTCGGGCAGGATCTCGGCCAGGACCGCGCGCCGGTCCGACTCATGGGGCACGCGGCGCACGAAGCCGAGCTTCTCGAGGCCGTCGATCGTGTTGGTGACGCTGGTCCGGTGCACCTGCAGGCGCTCGCCGATCTTCCCCAACGGCAGCGAGCCGCGGCGCGAGAAGTGCAGCAGCATCAGCGCCTCATAGCGGGGGAAGGTGAGATCGAACGGCTCCAGCAGCTCGTTCAGCCGCGCCATCAGGATCTGGTGGACGCGCATGATCGAGGTGACCGCGACCATCTCGGTCGCCGCGTCCTCGTCCCAGCGCTCGCGCCAGTGGCGGCGGGCCTCCTCGATCGGGTCGAACGGCAGCGGCGGTACCACAGCGCGCTCAGCCCCCCGGCAGCAGCCCGCGCAGCAACGCCAGCATCGCCGCGTCGCGGAACAGCCCCATCGTCACCGACTGGAGGATCGTCTCTTCCCGCTGCGCCAGCTTGCCGACCGGCTTCAGCCGCACCGTTTCGACTTCGGCCGAGGAGACGCCCGCTTCGGTTTCCTGCGGCGGCGCCGCGACCCCGGCCGTTTCCTCGAAGGCGAGGCAGCCGAGGATCCCCTGGGCGATCAGTTCCGCCCGCCGTTCGGAGCCTTCCGGCGAAGGGTGCAGGTTGTCGGGTTCGAGCAATGCGTCGTCGTGGTTGACCAGGCTCGCCCAGTCCGGCGTTTCGGTCCCCGGCCGCGAGGCGGCGAAGCGGTGGACGACGGCGTTCTTGCCGTGGTTGTCGACGCCTTCGACCGTGTAGCCGTGGATCGTCGGCACCACCATGCAGCGGTCGCCGACCGTGGCCGCGACCTTGGCCAGGTTTTCTTCGAGGATCTGGGGATAGCTCGGGTTGTCGTTGGTGCCGCCGTCGAAGACGATCACCGACTGCGAGGGGTCATAGCTTTCTTCGAAGAGGTCGAGGATTTCGTAGGTGTTGGAGCCGCCGACGGCGTTGACGGTCAGTTCGATCCCCGGCAGGTAGTCGGGCAGGTGGGGCGAGGTCAGTTCCTCGAGGCTGTCGCCGACGACGAGCACGCTGGCGCGCGGCGGCACCGCCCCCGCAGCAGGCGCGAGCGCCAGGACCAGCGCCACGCACGCGGCCGCGATCGAGGCAAGCCTTCTCCAGCTCCGCATCGCCCGGTTTGTACAGCAAGCGGTGGACCGGCGCACCTCTTCCGCGCCTTCGCCTAGCCTGTTGCGAATGCGAAGCGGCGGCATGGGACGAACGGTGGCATGGGTGATCTCGTGCCTGGCGACGGGGGTGCTCGCGCTCTCGCTCTCGGCCTGCGGCGGGGACTCGCCGGAGGCGACCGCGAAGGCGAAGACGACGCAGATCTCGGCGTCGGCAGACGACACCTCCACGGGCGCCGCGCCGAAGACCAAAGCCCCCGCATCGAGCAGCTGCCTGACCCAACTCGACCCGTTCCTGAAGGCGATGGACAACCTCCGCACCCGCCTCGTCTCGGGGCTCGCCTACGAAGAGTACGTCGACGCCGTGCGGGTGATCATCGCCGCCTACGACGAGGTCCCGGCCGACGAGTTGACGCTCGGCTGCGTGCAGGCGGTGGGAACGCCCGGCGAGAAAGCGCTCAACCGCTACATCGCCGCCAGCAACACCTGGACCGACTGCGTCGAAGTGCCGAGCTGCGAAGCGGCCACGGTCGAAGCGCCGCTGCAGGACAAATGGGGCGAAGCCTCTAAGTACCTCTCCAAAGCCGAGCGCGGATTGTCCGAACCAAACGCCGGCTGAGTGCGAGGATCAGGGCATGGATGCCCTGGAGGCGATGAGGACGATCGGCGCCACCCGCTTCTACCTCGACCAAGACGTTCCCGACGCGGTCGTCTACAAGGCCGCCGAGTCGGCCCGCTTCGCGCCCCAGGGCGGCAACCGCCAGCCGGTGCGGCTCGTCGTCGTCCGCGACCCGGCGAAGAAAGAGCACCTGGCCGAGCTCTACCTGCCCTGGTGGAAGGCCTACTTCGAGGCCGCCGAGGGTGGCACCCGCAACCTCGGCGAGTACGCCTCGGCCCGCAAGGCGCTGATGAACGCGAACGAGTTCGCCGAGAACCTGGCCGCCCACCCGCTGATCATCGTCGTCTGCGCCAAGCTCGACGCGCTCTATATAACGGACCTCGAGCTCGACCGTCCGGCGGTCGTCGGCGGCGCCTCGATCTACCCCTACGTCCAGAACCTCTGCATCGCCCTGCGGGTCGAGGGCGTGGCGACGACGATCACCTCGCTGCTGGTCGGCTCCGAGCCCGAGGTCAAGGAGCTGCTCGAGATCCCCGAGGGCTTCATCACCGCCGCCCACGTCGTCGCCGGCTACCCGGCGAAGGGCTTCCCGAAGAAGCTGACCCGGGCCCCGGTCGAGGACACCGTCTTCGTCGACACCTTCGGCAACTCGATCAGCGCGAAGTAGCGCGCGCGCCGATCCGCCGATTGACTCGCCGCGCCTGCGCGCGATGCTGGGCTCGGGGGGCTCGTCCGACCGCAACGGACAACCGACAGGGGTACACGATGACCGCACCCAAGACCTTGGCCGTGCTCGGCCTGCTATGCGCGCTGATCGTCAGCGCTTTCGCGGCACAGGCCGCCAGCGCCGCCAGCCAGACAGCCGTCGAATGCACGAGCACCGGCACGCCGCTCAACACCGACCGCTTCGCCGACAAACACTGCAAAACGCTGGAAGCCGGGGGGTCCATCTTCCACGCGGCGACACCGGAAAAAACCAAAATCGCGAGCGAAGGGACGAATATCACCACAGAACCGAACTGGGAACCCGCAATCCTCAAGACGACCATCGCCGGCGTGGAAGTTCGCATCGAAGCCAAGTTCGTGACACTTCTGGGGAACACCGGGACGATCGAAAACAACACCAGCGGCGAAGAAATGTACGCTGAAGGTCTCGCTTCCGAAGTTCACATCGCGGAAGTATCGGTGACCAATCCGCCGAACTGTGAATTCATCGGGATCACCCCCGGTGGCACGAGGACGCCGGAAACACTGATCGCGCAGCCGATGAGGGCGACGACGAAAGGCCAGGAAAAAGGCATCGTCAAGCTCGAACCCCAGTCGGGGAACCTGATCGCGGAATTCGAAATCGCCGGCGCCGGTTGCCCCGCGGGGGTGAGGGGGACCTGGCCCGTCTACGGAACCATCGCCTCGAACAAAGCGGAAGGCGCGACAGTGCCCTTCAAACACAAAACGGTGACAGAAGCCAAAACGCTGCGTCTGAAAAACGCGATCTCCGGTCCGGTCGCCGGATTCGAAGCAAGGATCACAGTCAGGAAGACCAGCGGCCCCGTCCCGATTGCCCTGACATAGGGCGATCGGGTTCCGGACAGCTAGACGGCGAGCGTCGCCTCGGCCTCGATCCCCTGCCACATCTCCTCGTCCTTGAGGTAGTTGTGGATGACGCGGCCGTGCGGGAGGTCGAAGTCGTAGATCCCGAAGTAGCACTCGAGGATCCGCTTCGGCGCCAGCAGGTGCCAGGGGTCGACCGAGGAGACGGTGTTCATCGTCAGCGAGCCGCGGCCGGCCCAGAGCTTGTGGGTCCCGTCCTGGGCGACATGCAGCGTCGCCGGCACGTCGAGCCGGACCAGCTCCGCCACCGAGGGCCGTTTGTTCGGCTCCGAGTTGGGGATGATCCGGGTCGAGAGCACGGGAGTGTCCTCGAGCTCAGCCGGGTCGGCGAGGCGGTCGGCGACCATCGTCGCGGTCATGATCGGGTTGCCCTTCGGGCGCTCGACCGTGAACACCATCTGCTCGCCGTAGGGAACGCCGTCGCCGCCCCAGTTGCGCTCGAACACGGCCAGCTTCTTCGCGTAGCCCCAGATCTCGCGGCCGGCGCCGAGCGGGATCTCGTTGTCGACGAAGATGAACGGCTGGTAGAGGTAGGTGGTGTCGCCGTGGTTGGCGCGGATCATGATGTAGGCCTCGTGGTAGGGGCCGAAGGTCGAGAACGGCACCCACCGCGCCCAGGCGATGCAGGTCGGGACCTCGTCGGCGATCTCGAGCCCCGGCGGCAGCAGCGCTTCGACCCCGGCGCGGTCGGCCTCGTAGACGATGAAGCAGTCTTCGACCCCGCGGTAGAGGTAGGGCGGCGGGCCGTACATGCTGCCCGGGCCGATCGGAAGTGAGTATGAGTTGGCGAACGCTGCTTTGTCCATTCTTTGTCCCCGTGTTCGTGGTTGGGTTCTTTGGAAGCTGTGCCTACTTGGAGTCGAAGCCGCCGTCGACGACGTAGACGGCGCCGTTGACGAAGGAGGCCTCGTCGCTGGCGAGGAAGAGCAGGGCGGCGGCGAGCTCGTCGGGCTGCGCCCAGCGGCCGATCGGCGCCGATTCGACCGCCTTCATCACTTCGGCGTCGCCGGAGGAGAAGATCTCGTGCGTCATCCCGGTCTCGACCGCGCCCGGGCAGACGACGTTGCAGCGCAGCCCTTTGCGCGCGTAGTCGAAGCAGAGCTGGCGGGTGAAGCCGATCACGCCGTGCTTGGAGGTCGTGTAGGCGGCGCCGCCGTTACCGCCGTTGAGGCCGGCGGTCGAGGCGACGTTGATGATCGCGCCGCCGCCGCGCTCGAGCATCTGCGGGATCAGCGCCCGGCAGGCCATGAACTGGCCTTTGAGGTTGACCCCCATGACCCGCTCCCAGACCTCGTCTGGGGTCTCGGCGGCCGGCAGGTAGTCGTCGAGGATGCCGGCGTTGTTGACGAGGACGTCGACGCCGCCGAGCTCGGCCACCGCCCTGTCGGCCATCGCCTGGACCGCGGCGGCGTCGGCGACGTCGGTCGGAATCGCCAGCGCCACGCCGCCGGCGGAGGTGATCGCCTCGGCGCTCGCCCCGGCGCTGGCGGCGTCGAGGTCGACGACCGCGACCTTGGCCCCCTCGCGGGCGAACATCTCCGCCGTCGCCCGCCCGATCCCCGAGCCGGCCCCGGTCACCAGCGCGCACTTTCCCTCCAGCCGTCCAGACATCACGTTCCTTTCGTCGCGGCCGCGCCAGCGCGCAGGCGGCCGGGAAGCCGGTCCGTCGCGAGCATCTCCCGCAGCAGCTTCTTGTCGAACTTGCCGACGCTCGTCTTCGGGATCTCGTCGAGGTAGGCGAACTCGTCGGGCAGCCACCATTTGGCGACCCGCGGCGCGATGAACTCGCGCAGCTCGTCGGGGCCGACCTCGGCCTCGGCGACGACGCAGGCCAGCGGCCGCTCGCTCCAGCGCTCGTCCGGGAGGGCGATCACCGCCGCCTCGACCACCGCCGGGTGCGCCATCAGCGCCGACTCGAGGTCGACCGAGGAGATCCACTCGCCGCCGGACTTGATCACGTCCTTGGCGCGGTCGGTGATCCGCAGCCAGCCCTCGGAGTCGAGCGTGCCGACGTCGCCGGTCCGCAGCCAGCCGTCGTCCATCGCAGCGTCCGTTGCCTCGGGGTTCTCGAAGTACTCGGCGATCACGGTCGGGCCGCGGATCTCGACCTCGCCCGGGGTCTCGCCGTCGTTCGGCATCACCTCGTCGCCGGCGCCGACGATCCGCACCTCGTAGAACGGCGTCACCCGGCCGGCGTGCTCGCGGCGGAACCAGCGCTCGTCGTCGTCCGCGCTCGCGGGCGGGTCGTGGGCGAGGGCGGCGCCGGGCAGGGTCTCGGTCATCCCCCAGCCCTGCACGACCTTGACCCCGTGGTCGCGCTCGAAGTCCTTCATCAGGGCGGGCGGGACCTGGGTGCCACCGCAGATCGCCAGCTCGAGGCTGGAGAGGTCGGCGCCCTGCTGGCGCAGCAGGTCCATCCAGATCGTCGGCACGCCGCAGGTCGCCGTCACCCGCTCCTCGGCGATCAGCCGCGCCAGGTGCTCGGACTGGACGTAGCGGCCCGGCATCACCAGGTCGGCGCCGACCGCGCCGGCGAGGTAGCCGAGGTTCCAGCCCATCGCGTGGAACATCGGCACGACGGCGAGGATCCGGTCGCGCTCGGACATCCGGTAGGCGTCGTGGCCGGCCATCACCAGCGTGTGCAGGCAGAGCGCCCGGTGTGAGTAGAGGACGCCCTTCGGGTTGCCGGTCGTGCCCGACGTGTAACAGAGGGCGGCGGCGGCGCGCTCGTCCAGCTCGGGCCACTCGAAGCCGCCGTCATCGGCGGCGAGCTCGCCGGCGGCGAGCAGCTCCTCAAAACTGAGCGTGTCGGCGGGGAGCGCGCCGCGCCCGTCGCCCTCGCCGCCGATGACGACGAAGCGCTCGACGCCGTCCAGCAGCGGCAGCACCTGCTCCATCTCTCCGACCAAGACTGCGTCGAGCAGGATCACGCGGTCGCCGGCATGGTTGATCGTGAAGGCGACCTGCTCCGGGGACAACCGGGGATTGAGGGTGTGCAGGACCGCCCCCGAGCAGGGCACCGCGTAGTAGGCCTCGAGGTGCTCCTGCGAGTTGAAGGCGTAGGTCCCGACCCGGTCGCCGGGCCCGACCCCGAGCGTTCGCAGCCCCGCCGCCAGCCGGTCTGCCCGCACCCCGACCTCGTCCATCCGCGCCCGTTTCGTCGTCCCCTCGGCGTCGAGCAGGGAGACGACCTCGGCTCGGCGGTGGACGGTCCGCGCCCGGCCGAGGACGTGGGTCAGGGTCAGCGGAAAGTCCTGGCTGCCGCCGGCGAGGCCGAGGGACGTCACAGGGAGGCGCCCCCGTCGGCGGTGATCGTCTGGCCTTGAACCATCTCCAGCTCCGGGTTGGCGAGCATCTCGACCAGCGCCGCGCAGTCCTCGACGGTGACGCCCCGGCCCATCGGGTTTGCTGCGGCCGCCGCCTGCAGCCGTTCCTCCCAGGTGTCGGGGAACATCGAGCGGAAGGCGGCGGTGTCGACGGCGCCGGGAGAGACGCTCATCACCCGCACCCCGTGCGGGGCGCACTCGCGGGCGAGGTAGCGGACGACGTGCTCGCCGAGCGCCTTGGCGGTGCCGAGCGAGCCGTAGTTGGGGATCACGAAGCGGGCGCCGCGGCTGGTCAAGTAGAAGACGGTCGCGCCTGGGGCCATGATCGGCAGCGCCTCGCGGACGAGGTCGACGAGGGCGATCCCGTTGACCGCGATCGACTCGCGATAGTCGGCCGAGCTCATCCCCAGCAGCGACCCGGTTTGCGCCTTGGCGGCGCCGTGGACGAGCTGATCGAGGCGGTCGACCTTGGCCCGGACGGCGGCGATCACCTCAGCGCAGCCCTCCTCGGTGCCGACGTCGGCCTTGATCAGGTGCGGGGTGCCACCCGCCGCGGCGACCGCCGCCTCGGCCTCGGCCGCCGCCTCGTCGTTGGCGTGGTAATTGATGAAGACGTCGGTGCCGCCGGGCGCGAAGCGCTCGGCGATCGCCCGTCCGAGCCCGCTGGAGCCGCCGGTGACGCAGATCGCCATCCGCCTCAGCTCCCCGGGAGGTCGGCGATGACCTCCTCGCCGGCCTCGACCGTGAGGGTGACGCCGAAACGCTCGATCATCGTCCCCGAGCATTCGCGCAGCGTCGTCCACTCCTCCGACCCGGTCGCCGCCTGAAAGGCCGCCTTGTCGGGGAAGACCATCTCCGCGATCCGGTAATGGATCGCCTCGCCGCCCTCGAAGCCCTCGTTGGTGCGGCTGGTGACCAGGCGGGCGAGGTTCGGCACCACGGCCGCCTTCGGGCAGTGGGTCGAGGCGTAGTACTGCTCGAAGGCCTCGACGTCCTCCGGCCTGGGCGCGGACCAGTACGAGTACAGCTTGTACATCGCTTCTCCTCCGTCGGTTGCGCGGGACCCCTCGATCGACCATCGCAAATAGCCGCCGCAGCCGTGCCCGGCGACCGCGGCCGGATTGTGGAAACGACGAAGCGAGGGGCGGCTGTCGATCCCCACAGACGGCCGCCGGCGCCCGCCTGGAGATTCCTCGGGCCAAGGCTATGTTCGGCCCATGGTCCGTCTTGATTCCGACGTGGTCCGAACCGCGGCGGAGGCGGCGGACATGGTGCTCGAGCCGCTGCTGGTCCTGGAGCCGCTGGCGGAGTTCCTCGACGCCGCCGGCCTCGGCACGGGGCCGATCGAGCCGAGCCCGCTCGGCGACGGCCATTCCAACGTCACCTATCTGCTGCGGCGCGGAGAGACGAAGCTGGTCCTGCGGCGCCCGCCCCGCGGTCCCCTCCCCCCCTCTGCCCACGACGTGCTGCGTGAGGCGCGCCTGCTGGCGGCGCTCTACCCGCTCGGCTTCCGCGTGCCCGAGGTGCTGGCCACCTGCGAGGACGAGGACGTGGTCGGGGCGCCCTTCTACGTGATGCCGTTCGTCGAGGGCCACGTCCTGACCGAGGCGCTGCCGGACGCTCTGCGCGGCGAGGGCGGGCCGCGGCGGATTGCCAAGGAGCTCGTCGACTGCCTGGTCGAACTGCACGAGATCGACTACGAGGCAGCGGGCCTGGGCGAGTTTGGGCGCGCAGACGGCTACCTGGAGCGGCAGCTCAAACGGTTCAGCGGCCTGCTGGAGCTGAACGCGACGCGGCCGCTGCCCGATCTAGAGCGGGTCGCCGAGTGGCTCGGCGCCAACGTCCCGGAGTCACCGGCAGCCACCCTCGTCCACGGCGACTACCGCCTCGGCAACGCCATGTACGCCCCGGCCGAGCCCCGCCTCATCGCCGTCCTCGACTGGGAGATGGCGACGATCGGCGATCCCCTCGCCGACCTTGGCTACATGACCGCGATGTGGGCAGAGCCCGACGACCCCTACAACACCGTCGGCGACCTCTCCTCCGTCACCCGCCTCCCCGGCTTCCCCACCCGCGACGCCATCGGCCACCGCTACGCCGCCGCCACCGGCTACCCTATCGACGCCCTCCCCTGGTACCAGGTCCTGGCGATCTGGAAGGCGGCGATCTTCCTCGAGGGCAGCTACAAGCGCTTCCAGGAGGGCACCACCGCCGACCCCTACTTCGGCCGCCTCGGCGAGGGCGTCGAAGGCCTCGGCCGCCTCGCCGCCCAGCGCGCCGGCCTATAGCTGCGCGATTCCGCGCACGCGCGGAATCGCTGATTGACAACCATCCACTCCTCAAGCACTTTGGAGTGGCTGTACGCCCCAACCGGGGCCAGTCAGTTCACCCAAGGAGACTTCACATGATCGAACGTAAGATCCTCATCAGCATCTGCGCACTCTTCGCACTGGCGATCAGCACGGCTGCAGCACCCAGCGCAAGCGCCGAAACTACCAGTACAACAGCGTTGACATGTGTCGACGACCCGGTCTTTGGTTTGCTCAGGGGCGAGCACTGCCTAGTCTCAGGAGGAGGAGTGCAGGACCATTCACTCACCGAGATTGGCGAAAACGTCACAACACACGCGACAGTCGGGAACGAAAAAACCAAAAACGAAACAACTGAATCGACGTCCTTCGAGCTGAAGGCAACCATCGCGACGATTCCGGTCGCCATCAATGCGAAACAAGTGATGAGCACAGACGGTGCCTGGCTCGAAAACAAGAAAGACCCGACCACCGGAGAACACTACGTCTTCGGTGAAGGGAAAATCAATTTTACCCAAGCGACCCTTACAGAACCGGCGAACTGCGAAGTGGAACAGGGTGGAGTCAAAGGCGTAGTCGAGACCAACCTGCTGGAAGGGACGACCAAAGGACAGGGCGACGGTGTGCTATTCAAACCGAAGGTGGGCGAAGTATTCGCGGAATTCAAAATCGTGGGCGCGAGCTGTATCGCTGCGCAGACCATCAAAGTCGTCGGCTCCGTCTTGGGCACCCTGAACGGGGCGACAACCGAATTCCAGCACGGCAAAGTGACCCCCGCGGAAGGAACCACAGGCCAGGGCACGCTGAGGATCGGCAGCAAAACTGGTCCGAAGGCAGGAATCGAAGGCAAGGTCACAATCACGGCCGGCACGAACAAATTCAACGAAAACCCTGGAGCGACACACCCGATCGTCACGAAAACAGTTCTGACATAGCTTGAGCCAGAACGCATTTCGTGTCTGCCTCGATCCCGTCGAGTGCGAGACGGGGTTCAGACGGCTGCTGCGGCCAGGATCACATCGCAGTAGCCGTCGGCGATCTCGCCGGGGCTCAGGCGGCCGCGGGGCTTCAGCCACTGCGGCGTGTAGTTGACCATCCCGAGCAGGGCCAGGAGGGTGAAGGCGCGGTCGTCGAAGTGCATCGAGCCGTCGGCTTCGCCGCGGGCGAGGACGTCGTCGAGCAGCTGCTCGAACTCCTTGCGCTGGCCGCGGACCTGGCGCCACTGCGGCTCGCGCTCGATCTCTCCTCGAGGGCAGCTACAAGCGGTTCCAGGAGGGCACCACCGCCGACCCCTACTTCGGCCGCCTCGGCGAGGGCGTCGAAGGCCTCGGCCGCCTCGCCGCCCAGCGCGCCGGGATGGACTGAGCCCGCGCGACAGCGTGTCCCACCTCGATCCGCGCACCCGCGGATCGGCCGATTGACTCGCTTGCGATCAGCGGTGACTCTGGAGCTGTCGGGTTAGGCGAGCTTCCGCGCCCAGCCCAAGGCATCCAACGAAGGAGTGGAGAAAGATGACGGGACGTAGAACCCTCACTGTCCTTATGGCTCTCTGCGCGCTGTCCTTTAGTGCCATCGCCGCCCAGAGCGCCGCTGCCGCAACCAACGGCACAACAGCGTACACATGCACCTCTGACGCAAAAACGAAAGATTTCAAAACCGAGCACTGTGTACCCGGGGAGACCGGCACCGCATTCGGCCACGTGGAAGTCCCCCCAGGGGAAATCACAGAAGCCAAACTGAGTAACGCCAAGACCGACAGCACGACAACCAAACCCACGAACTTTTCCCTCCACTCGACCATCGGGGGAGCTAAATTCACGATCACGGCGACCGGTGTGAACGCCGAAGGCCTGCTGGAAAACAACCAGCTGGGCAGTGGCGAGCACTTCACAGAAGCCGCGACCGCATCGATCGAACTCACCGGGGTGACCACCAGCAACCCGAACTGCGCGGTCGAAGGCCTTCCCGGAGGACTCGGCGTGATCAAAACCAAAGTGGTGGGCCTCAACACCAAGGAACACGGAATGGGCATCAGACTGTTCGCCGCAGTCGCTGGCCTGATCGCGGAATTCCGGGTCGTCAAATCGGGAGCGATGGTGTGCGCCCAGGCGGGCACCTACCCGGTCGTCGGAACGGCCACCGGCATCCCCAACGGCGCGACAATCAAATTCGACGAAACCGAAACCACAAACTCAGGCGCGCTGCATATCGGCAATGAAGCCGGACCGGTCGTGGGCCTCAACGGCCTGATCACAGTCACCGCTAAGAAAAAAGGTGCTGACGACGCGACCACAAAGCCGATCTCCCCGACAACAGTCGCAACACCGTAAGTTCGCGCCCCGCGATGGCGCCTCAGCGCCTCGCCGCCGCCAAGATCACGTCGCAGTAGCCGTCGGCGATCTGGGCGGGGGTGAGGCGGCCGCGGGGCTTCAGCCACTGGGGGGTGTAGTTGACCATCCCGAGCAGAGTGAGGAGGGTGAAGGCGCGGTCGTCGAAGTGCATCGAGCCGTCGGCTTCGCCGCGGGCGAGGACGTCGTCGAGCAGCTGCTCGAACTCCTTGCGCTGGCCGCGAACCTGGCGCCACTGCGGCTCGCGCTCGATCACGTGGCGCTCCTGGGCGAAGACCAGCATGTGGTCGCGGTGGGAGGCGATCTGCTCGAGCCAGGCGTGAAGCAGGGCGCGCAGTTGGTCGGCCGGCGCTGCCTCGGTGGCGACGATCTCGCGGGCGCGCTCGAGCAACGGGTCGAGCAGCTCGTCGCAGATCAGGATCAGCAGCTCCTCCTTGCTCTCGATGTAGTGGTAGAGGCCGCCGGCGGCGAGGCCGGTCGCCTCGGTCAGGTCGCTCATCGAGGTCGCCTGGTAGCCGCGCTCGGCGAACAGCGCGGCGGCGGTCGCGATCACCTCGCGGCGGCGCTTTTCATAGCGCTGGCGCAGGGCGGGCCGGGTCGGGGGCTCCGCCTTGGAGCGCCGGCCGCTGCTCTTTGACGCGGTCGCCATTGTCGGAAAGTCTATGCAAAACCGAACGATCCCTCGAAATTAGAGCGCTCATTCGGTATACATCCGGCCATGGACTTCGAACTCTCAAACGAGCACCGCCTGATTCAGAACACCGTCCGCGACTTCGCCCAGCAGGAGGTCGCTCCGGCCGCCGAGGAGCTGGACCGCGAGAAGCGTTTCCCCTACGAGATCGTCGCCAAGCTCGGCGAGCTCGGCCTGATGGGCATCCCCTTCCCCGAGGAGTACGGGGGCGGGGGCGGCGACTCGCTCGCCTACGCGATCGCGGTCGAGGAGCTGACCCGGATCGATTCCTCGGTGGCGATCACGCTCTGCGCCCACACCTCGCTCGGGACCCAGCCGATCCATCTGTTCGGCAGCGAGGAGCAGAAGCGCGAGTGGATGCCGCAGCTCTGCGCGGGCGAGAAGCTCGGCGCCTTCGGCCTGACCGAGCCGGAAGCCGGCTCCGACGCCGGCAACGTCCACACCAAGGCCAAGCTCGAGAGCGGCGAATGGGTGATCGACGGCGCCAAGCAGTTCATCACCAACGCCGGCACGGACATCTCCGGGATGGTCTGCATCACCGCCCGCACCGGCGAGGACGAGATCTCGAACCTGATCGTCCCCAACGGCACCCCCGGCTACGAGCAGGGCGAGCCCTACCGCAAGAT
Source organism: Solirubrobacterales bacterium (assembly GCA_035509895.1). GTDB lineage: Bacteria > Actinomycetota > Thermoleophilia > Solirubrobacterales > 70-9 > VAYN01. The sequence goes on along the minus strand of DATKIA010000017.1, from coordinate 9,991 downwards.
GGGCTGGAACGCCTCCGACACGCGGCCGCTCAGCTTCGACGGCGCCCGGGTCCCGGAGGAGAACCTGCTCGGCCCGCGCGGGATGGGCTTCCGCCAGTTCCTGCAGGTGCTCGACATCGGCCGCATCGGGGTTGCCGCGATGGGCGTCGGCCTCGCCCAGGGGGCGCTCGACGAGGCGCTCGCCTACGCCAAGGAGCGGCGCGCCTTCGGCAAGCCGATCTCCCAGTACCAGGCGATCCAGATCAAGCTCGCCGACATGGCGACCGAGATCGAGGCCGCCCGCCTGCTCGTCTACAAAGCCGCGCGGCTGAAGGACCGCGGCGAGAATTTCTCCCTGACCGCGGCGCAGGCGAAGCTGAAGACCGGCCGCTTGGCGGTGCGCTGCGCCGAGGAGGCGGTCCAGATCCACGGCGGCTACGGCTACATCGAGGAGTACCCGGTCTGCCGCTTCTACCGCGACGCGAAGATCCTGACGATCGGCGAGGGCACCGACGAGGTCCAGCAGATGGTGATCGCCCGGGCGCTCGGCGTCTGAGCGACCCGGCCCGGAGGAGCTGAGCGCCCGTGTTCTCCCGCGTCCTGATCGCCAACCGCGGTGAGATCGCGGTTCGAGTCGAGCGCACGCTGCGGCGGCTCGGGATCGAGTCGGTCGCCGTCTACAGCGACGCCGACGCCGGCCCCCCCCACGTCCGCGGCGCCGACCGCGCCGAGTGGATCGGGGCGACGCCGGCGGCCGAGTCCTACCTCAACGTCGAGCGGGTGGTCGCGGCGGCGCGAAAGAGCGGCGCCGAGGCGATCCACCCCGGCTACGGCTTCCTCTCCGAGAGCCCGGAGCTGGCCCGCGCCTGCGCCGAGGCTGGGATCGTCTTCGTCGGCCCCGGGCCGGAGGCGATGGCGCTGCTCGGCGACAAGGTCGCGGCCAAAGACGCCGCGGCCGCAGCCGGGGTGCCGATCCTGCCGGGGTTGAGCGGCGAGAACCTGGGCGACGAGGAGATCAGGGAGTGGGCCGCCGGCGCGGCGCTGCCGATCCTGCTGAAGGCGGCCGCGGGCGGCGGCGGCAAGGGGATGCGTGTGGTCGAGGACCTCTCCTCCCTCCCCGAGGCGCTGACTGCGGCGCGGCGCGAGGCGCGAGGCGCCTTCGGCGACGACCGCCTGCTGGCCGAGCGCTACCTGGAGGCGTCCCGCCACATCGAGGTCCAGGTCCTGGCCGACGCCCACGGCAACGCGGTTCACCTCGGCGAGCGCGAGTGCAGCCTCCAGCGCCGCCACCAGAAGGTGGTCGAGGAGTCCCCCTCCCCGGTCGTCGATGCCGAGCTGCGCGAGCAGATGGGTGCCGCGGCGGTGGCGCTGGTCCGCACCGCCGGCTACGTCAACGCCGGCACCGTCGAGCTGATCGCCGAGCGCGAGGACCCGAGCGCCTTCTTCTTCCTCGAGGTCAACACCCGGCTGCAGGTCGAGCACCCGGTCACCGAGGCGGTCACCGGGCTCGACCTGGTCGAGCTACAGCTGCGGGTCGCCGCCGGCGAGGAGCTGCCCTTCGCCCAGCAGGACGTCACCTTCACCGGCCACGCGATCGAGGCGCGGCTCTACGCCGAGGACGCTGCCCACGGCTTCCTGCCCTCTGCCGGCCGCGTCGTCGCCTACACCGAGCCGACCGCGATCCGGGTCGACAGCGGCATCGAGCAGGGCAGCGAGGTCGGCACCGACTACGACCCGATGCTGGCCAAGCTGGTCGCCCACGGCACCGACCGCGGCGCGGCGCTGGCCGAGCTGCAGCAGGGCCTCGCCGAGCTGGTCGTGCTCGGGCCGGCGACCAACGCCGCCTACCTGCGGGCGCTGCTGGCACGGCCCGAGGTGCGTGCCGGGGAGATCGACACCGGCCTTGTCGAGCGCCTCGGCGCCGAGATCTCCCCTCCCCCGCTCGACCCGGCGCTCGCCGCCGTCGCCTTCTCGGTCCTGCTCGGCCCAGCGCCGAGCGACGACCCCTGGGACGCCCGCGACGGCTGGCGCGCCTCCGGCCCCGCCTGGGCGCGAGCGCGCGTGGCGGGCCCCGACGGCGAGCTCGGCGTCGCCATCCGCGGAGCCGGCGACGCGTGGGATTGGGAGAGCGGCGAGAGCTCCGGCGCTTTTAGCTTCGACGGGCGCACGCTGGAGGTCGGCGGCGAGGCCCGGGAGCTCCCTATATATAGAGACGGCGACGGGGTCTGGATCGTCGACGGCGCTGCCGAGCCGGCGCGGTTCGAGCTCGTCCCCGAAGCCGCCGCCGGCCGCGGCGCCGCGGGCCGCGGCTCGCTGGAGGCGCCGATGCCGGGGGTCGTGATCGACGTCCGCGCCGCCGCCGGCGACGAGGTCGGCGAGGGCGACGTCCTCGTCGTGCTCGAGTCGATGAAGATGGAGCTCGCGATCCAGAGCCCGCGCGACGGCGTCGTCGCCGAGGTCCTGGTCGCCGTCGGCGACCAGATCGCCCGCGGCCAGGAGTTGATCGCGCTGGGCACCGAGGAGGAGACGGGATGAGCACTCTGCTGCACAGCCACGCCAAGCCCGGCAGCGAGGAGTTCGAGCGCAACGAGGCCGAGCACCGGCGGCTGGCCGGGGAGCTGGCGGAGCGGCTGGCGCGGGCCCAGGCCGGCGGCGGGGAGAAGGCGCGCGAGCGCCACGCCGCCCGCGGCAAGCTGCTGCCGCGCGAGCGGGTCGACCGCCTCTGCGATCCCGGCTCGCCCTTCCTCGAGCTCTCGGCGCTGGCGGCCGAGGATCTCTACGACGGCGGCGCGCCGGGCGCTGGGATGATCAGCGGCATCGTCCGCGTCGCCGGCCGCGAGGTCGTCGTCGTCGCCAACGACGCCACCGTCAAAGGCGGCACCTACTACCCGATGACGGTGAAGAAGCACCTGCGGGCGCAGGAGGTCGCCCTCCACAACAACCTCCCCTGCGTCTACCTGGTCGACTCCGGAGGCGCCTTCCTGCCGCTGCAAGACGAGGTCTTCCCCGACCGCGAGCATTTCGGCCGCATCTTCTTCAACCAGGCGACGATGTCGGCCCGGGGCATCCCCCAGATCGCGGCGGTGATGGGCTCCTGCACCGCGGGCGGCGCCTACGTGCCGGCGATGAGCGACGAGACCGTGATCGTCCGCAACCAGGGCACGATCTTCCTCGGCGGCCCGCCCCTCGTCAAAGCTGCGACCGGCCAGGAGGTGAGCGCCGAGGAGCTCGGCGGCGGCGAGCTCCACGCCCGCACCTCCGGCGTCGTCGACCACCTCGCCGAGGACGACGCCGACGCGCTGCGGATCGTGCGCTCGATCGTCGCCACCCTGCCGCCGAAGCCGACCGCCCCCTGGCAGAGGGCCGCCGTCACCGAGCCGGCGGTCGACCCCACGACCCTCTACGGCGCGGTCCCACCAGACAGCCGCACGCCCTACGACCCGCGTGAGATCATCGCCCGCATCGTCGACAGCAGCCTCCTGCACGAGTTCAAGGCCGAGTACGGGACGACGCTGGTCTGCGGCTTCGCCCACATCCACGGCCACCCGGTCGGGATCGTCGCCAACCAGGGAATCCTCTTCAGCGAGAGCTCGCTGAAGGCGGCCCACTTCGTCGAGCTCTGCGACCAGCGCCGCGTGCCCCTCCTCTTCCTGCAGAACATCTCCGGCTTCATGGTCGGGCCCGAATACGAGGCCGGCGGGATCGCCAAGGACGGCGCGAAGATGGTCGCCGCCGTCGCCACCGCCCGTGTCCCCAAACTGACCGTGATCGTCGGCGGCTCCTTCGGGGCGGGCAACTACGGCATGTGCGGCCGCGCCTACTCCCCCCGCTTCCTCTGGATGTGGCCCAACGCCCGGATCTCGGTGATGGGCGGCGAGCAGGCGGCGACTGTGATGGCCGAGGTCGGCCAGCCCGAGACGGGCGCCGAACTGCGCGACCAGTACGAGCGCCAGGGCAACCCCTACTACTCCACCGCCCGGATCTGGGATGACGGCGTCATCGATCCGCTTGACACGCGCCGCGTCCTCGGTCTCGCGCTGGGCGCCTGCGCCAACGCGCCGCTGACAGAGCCAGCGGCGCCCGTCTATCGGATGTGACTACGGCCCGACGCCAGACGCGCGCCTAGAAGACTTCTTCCGGGACCAAGGCACCGACCTTCCATTCGCCGCCTTCTTTTACCATCGGAATCACGTAATTCTTGCCATCGACGCCGTGGAAAAAGGCGAATGCATAGCTGCCGTTCACTCGCATTGCGGTCAAGGGTTCGGCCATCGGGTTCTTGAGTACGCCTTTGGGGCTTCTCTTCGCTATTGCTTCGAGAGCCGCTCCGCAGTCCTTGCCAGCAGCGCCCTTTCGAGGCGAATCTTCGAGCGGCTTGACCTGCGCAGCCGCGAGGGTTTCGCATTGCCCTTCCCAGTCAGCGGCAGCGCGCGCCTTGAAGCTCTCTTCGACCACCGCCGACGCTGCTTCCCGTTCCGCCGCACTGGATTCCTTGCCGACACTGGCCAGTTCGCCGTTCGGCCCGTTCCCCGCGAATTCCGCGCTCGGTTCTCCGCCCTTTCCGTCTTTGCTTGCCGTCTCTCCCGAAGAACCCGAGCCGCCACCACAGGCAGAAAGGCTCAGTGCACATGCAACCCCTACGAGCACGAAGACGTTGAGCTTCCCATCTTTCCTCAGGCTCATTTGATTAGTCTACAACGGCATTTACCCCTGTCAATCACGCAAGCCGACCAAGGAGCGATCAGCTAGCGTGATCTCACTCCAGCCAAGCGACGTACATCTACACCAGCCGTGCGGCTACATTGTTTCGACTGTTGTCCCGGCGATCGGCTGTGTCGTCTCAGGATTCGTCCAATCCCCCCCTTCCAGCTTTGACTGTGAGCTTGCCTTCCAGCCCGGCTTTCGGGCCTACGGCGCTCCCGAACCGAAGAGTACCTTGAGTTGTCCCTTCTTCATGCGTGAATTCGATTGTCGCCCCGTTCGGTTTCCCCTTCACGCTGCCGATGATTTTCACTTTCTGCGCCGCGGCGCAGGTGCCACCGCTGTTCACGATTTCGAATTCGGCGATGACGTTCCCGGTTACGGGTGCGAACTTGACGAAATCCCCTTGGCCTTTGGTCGTGCCTTCCAATTCTTCGGTCTCGATTTCGTCCACTCTGGCACCTTGGACAACTGTGCAGTTAGCCGGTTCATGGACGACCACTCCGGTGAATAGGACTTTGCCCTTACCGAACGCGTAGTGTTCCGCGCCTTCTGTTTTGTTTTCAAGCCAAGCGCCGTTTGTAGTCGTCACGCCCGTTGCTGTGATCTTGATCGGAATGGTGGCCACCGTCGCTTTGAGCGAGAATGGGGTTGATTCAGTTGTTCCATTCTGCGTGTTCTCGTTCCCCACTGTCGTGTGTGTTGTGGTGTTAGCGGGTATTTCGACATGCCGGGTTGATCCTCCCGCTACCGTGCAATGCGCATCGCTGAAGCTTGCCCCAACAGGGGTATCGCCCACGCCGGGCACCTTGCATGTGTACGCTGTTGTGCCTTTCGTCACCGCGCTGGCGCTCTGCGCCCCAATCGCACTGAACGCCACTATGCAAATCATGCAGAGGCCGGTCACTGCTCTCAAGCGGTTCATTCTCCTGCTCCGTCGGTTGAGTGAGCGGGCGACTTCTTCCCGCCAATCCAGACTGGAATGAACCGCTGTGTAGGTCAAGAATGCGCGGTTATGTGGGGATGTCTTCTATCTCTTGAGGCATTAGAGCCCGTCGCTCTCGCGACGGGCTCTAATCCTGCTAAGTGACCTTGAGGGGAAGAGCTACCGGCCTGTACAAGACAGCCTACGCGCAGGGTGTAGGGACTGTTGTCGCGGCGATCGGATTTGTCGGTTCGCCTTCATTGAATTTCTTCGCGCCAGCCGTGATTGTGGCCTTGCCTTCAAGCCCTGCTTTCGGGCCGGCAGCGTTGCCGAAGCGAAGTTTGCCTTGCGTTGTCACTTCTACGTGGGTGAATTCGACTGTCGCCCCGTTTGGGTTGACCAGCACGCTGCCGACGAGTTTCACTTTCTGCGCCGCAGCACAGGTGCCGCCGTTATTCGAGATTTCGAATTCAGCGAAGGCGGTGGCAGCCCCAGCTACCGGTTCGATCTTCAGAAGGTCGCCCTGACCTTTGGTCGTCGCCACTAACTGAGTGGTCTCAACTTCTCCGGTTTTTTCTCCCTGAACTATTTTGCAGTTGGCCGGTTCCGGAACGGTGACCCCGGTGAAATTGATTTGCCCTTCACCGGATGCGTAGTGTTCGCCGGTCGAAGGGTCGATCCTATTTTCCAGCCAGGCGCCATTTGTCGTCATCAAGCCGCTCGCTTCGATTTTGATCGGAATGGTCGCTACGGTCGCCTTAAGGACGAATGGTATTGCAGCCGTTGTTTCGCCGCTAGTTTTCTCGTTGCCGACTGTGGCGTGTGTTGTGACTTCTTCGGCGATTTCTTTGTGGCCATATTCTGCGGGAGCCGACCCTGAAGACAGGCAGTGTTCTCCCCTAAGCGCCCCCAAGTCTTTCGCACATGTGAACGCTGTTGTCCCCGTTGGCGCGGCCCCCGCCTCCTGCGCCCCAAACGCGCTGCACACCACTACGCAAAGGGCGCAGAGGCCAATAGCTGCTCTCAAGCGGTTCATCTCCTGCTCCTTCTGGTTGGTTGCGCGGGTGGGCTTTCCCTCCCGCCGACCCAGCCTGGAGCGAACCGCCGTGTAGGGCAAGAATGCGCGGGTATGTGGGAATGTCTTCTATCTCCCGGCGCAAAGAGAGCCCCCGCCGCTTGCGCGGCGGGGGCTCGGGTGCTGCTCAGAACTGCTGGTTAGTGGCGAGAGCTATTCGCTCGCTTTCACCGCTTCGGCCAGGCCGTCCTTGATCACGCCTTCGAGCGAGGCGGAGTTGACGCCTTTGCCTGCCGGCACCCCGATGATCGAGTCGACCAGCGGACCAACGAAGAAGGAGAAGATCCCTCCGCATCCGTTGGTGGCAGGAGCGACGAACGAGTTGTTCACCAGTTTGCCGCCGCTCAGGGTGATGATCGTGAATTCTTCGTTGAACGCCAGCGTGCCTTTGTTGCCTTTGAGGGCTCCGTCGGTGCCGCTGGTGAAGTTGATCTGCACCGGGGCTTTGTCGGATCCGATGTAGCAGCTGGAGCCGAGGATCGCGTTTTCCAGGTGCACTTTCGACGGCAGGCCGAGGGCCGTGCCGCTTTCGATCAACAGGTTGGTCGTGTTCAGTTTGATCCCGGTCAGGCCTTTGGTCGCGCCCGCCAGTTCGATCGTGGCGTTGACGCCGGTGAACCCTTCGTTGATCAGGTTGTTGAACCAGTCCTGAATGAATTTCGGCCACCAGGTCGGCGCGGTGATCCCGAGCAGCCCGCCGGGAACCGGCTGCGGCGTTTTCGAGAGGGTGTCGCCGTTCTCGGCACCGTAGAACTGGACCGCTTCGCCTTCGCCTTCAACGCCGCCCTGCAGCGTCACCGGGTTGACCAGCGGCACCGTCTTTTTGCCGATCGTGAACGCGCCTTTGCTGCTCAACGAGTAGATGCAGTCGGTGATCGTCGCCCGGTTCAGGGGGCACTCTTTGAAGACCGAGTATTCCCCTTTCGGGTTGTGGGACGAGGCCGTCGCGACCGAGGCGAACATCAAACACGCCAGTGCCGCTGCCACGCCTCCCGCTAGGAGCTTCTTCATCTTTGGTCCTTTCAATTTGTTGCTGCCTTTCCATGGGATCGACAGCCGACCGCCCCTCGTGCAGCTGAGCTTCGCCGTCCAAAGTGGACGCCTGCGGCCCCCATAGCGACCTCTGCCGTTCCCAATAGCGTCGAGTGGATCACGATCCCTTTCCGCTGTCAAGACCCTGGTGTTTATTGGCCTCTCCAGCCCCCTGCCCGTGCGTGCGCCGACTGGACGGATGGGCGATCATCGCCGCAGGGCAAGCGAGCGAGCCTACAAACGGCTCGCTCGCTGTCCGATCTCGTATTGCCGTTCAGACAGCTACGGCTACGGTGTTTCGACTGTTGTCGGAGCAATCGGATTTGTGGGTTTGCCTTCGCCTTCTTTGCCTTCGCCGGCTTTGATTGTGATCTTGCCTTCCAGCCCCCCTTTCGGGCCGGCAGCGCTACCGAACCGGAGGGTCCCTTGGGTTGTGATATCCGCGTGGGTGCAGACGATTGTCGCCCCGTTCGGCCTGGCCTTGAAGGAGCCGACGAATTTCAGTTTCTGCGCCGCGGCGCAGACCCCGCCGTTGTTCACGATTTCGAATTCCGCGAAAGCGGTGGCAACCCCTGCTTTGGGTTCGAATTTCAGGAACATGTTTTCTTCCTGCCCTTTGGTGTGAGCCACCAGCTGCGTGGTTCTGACTTCTCCAGCCGCCGAACCTGCCTGTTCCACTTTGCAGTTCGCCGGTTCCGCGACGGTCATTCCGGTGAGATCGAGCTTGCCTTCACCGATTGTGTAGTGTTCGCCGTTCGGTTCTGTTCTATTTTCCAGCCAGCCTTCTGTGCTCGACACTCCGGTCGCTTTGAGCACGATCGGAATCGTCGCGATCGTCATTTTCAGGAAGAGCGGTTCCGCTTCGGCTGTGTTGGCACTGGTTCCTGCGTTGGTCAGGAGCGCGTGTGTTGTCGTGTTCGCTTTGATTTCCTTATGCCCGAACGTACCGGTCGTGTTATTGATTTTGGTGCAATGCGCGTCTTCGAATTTATTAGTCCCTGCTGTGAAGGGCGTTTCGGTGGTGCATGTGTGCGCTGTTGTGCCTTTGGTTACCGCGCTGGCGCTCTGGGCTGCGAAGGCGCTGACCAGCAGCGCGCACAGCATCCAGAGGCCCATCATTGCTCTACGTCGGTTCATCTTGAACTCCTTTTGACTAGTCGCGAGAGGGAGTTCCCGCCAACCCAGACTGGAATGAACTGCTGTGTAGGTCAAGAATGCGCGGGTATGTGGGGATGTCTTCTATCTCCCGGCGCAAGAGAGCCCCCGCCGCTTGCGCGGCGGGGGCTCGGGTCCTGCTAGGGACCTAGAGGGTGAGAGCTAGTCGCTCGCTTTCACCGCTTCGGCCAAGGCCGTCCATAGCTTTTCACGCCTGCCCGTACGTGCTCGACCGAACGACAGACGGGCGGCAATGTGCGGACAGCTACGGTGTGTTGACTGTTGTTGCGGCGACCGGGTTTGTCGATTTGCCTTCTTCTTCTTTCCCTTCGCCGGCTTTGATTGTGATCTTGCCTTCCAGGCCAAATTTCGGCCCGACTGCGCTGCCGAACCGCAGTTTGCCCTGGGTTGTCACTTCTTCGTGCGTGAATTCAATTGTAGCCCCGTTCCGTTTGCACTTCACCGAGCCTACGAGTTTCACTTTCTGCGCCGCGGCGCAGGTGCCGCCGTTGTTCGCGATTTCGAATTCCGCGAAGGAGGTCGCAGCCCCTGCTGCCGGTTCGGCCTGCAGGAACATTTCTGCTTCAGTCTGCCCTTTGGTGTGAGCCACGAGCTGGGTGGTTTCGACTTCTCCGGTTTTCGCCCCCTGGACGACTTTGCAGTTAGCCGGTTCAATCACTTTGATGTTTTGGAAATGCAGCACACCTTCACCGATTGTGTAATGTTCGCTGCCGTTTGTCCTGTTTTCGAGCCAGCCTTTTGTGCTCGAGACTACAGTAGCTTCGAATTTGATCGGAATCGTCGCGATCGTCGCTTTCAGGAAGAGCTCCTGCGCTGCCGTTGTTTTGTTTTTCGTTTTTTCGTTGGTGAGTATCGCGTGTGTTGTTTTTCCTGCGTTGATTTCTTTGTGCCCGAATTCCTGCGCCTCGCCGCCTTCGGGGTTACTGGTGAGGCAGTGCTCTCCCCACAGGTTGGCCGGAGGCTCGCCTTTCGCGCATGTGAACCCTGTTGTGCCAAAGGTCACCGCGCCGGCCCCCTGCACCGCCAACGCACTGCACCCCACCACGCAAAGCACGCAGAGGCCAATAGTTGCTCTCAAGCGGTCCATCTCCTGCTCCTTCGTT
>DATKIA010000016.1:0-15063 GCA_035509895.1 Solirubrobacterales bacterium | reverse complement strand
GTCTTCTCCGGCGGCGGCCTCGACGCGCCGCCGGGCGACTACGAATTCCTCAGCGCGACCGCGACCTCGCTGCCGGCGGGCTCGACCTCGGAAATCGGCCTCTGTACCGATGTCCCGCCCGAGACCGAAATCACCGCCTCGCCGCCCGATCCCACGCCCTTCGACGAAGCGACCTTCGAATTCACCGGTTCCGACCCCAACGGCAGCGTCGGCGGCTTCGAATGCAGCCTCGACGGTGCCCAGTTCTCGGTCTGCACGTCGCCGCAGGTCTACGCCGATCTGACCGACGGCTCGCACACGTTCGAAGTCCTCGCCCGCGACCAGCTTGCAACGGCGGATCCCAGCCCAGCCAGCTACGAGTGGGAAGTCGACACCACCCACCCCGCTGTGTTCTTCGAAAGCCTGCCTCCGAATCCGACCAACCAGACCGCGGCGACGGTCGAATTCAGCGTCACCGACTTCGGCGGCTCCGGCGTCGCCAGCGTCTCCTGCAAACTCGACGCTGCTCAGCTCGCGCCCTGTTCCTCGCCCGTCACCTACGAATCGCTCGCGGACGGTCCTCATGAAGTCCAGGTTTGGGTGACCGACAACGTCGGCCACACCAGCTTCGACTTCTACGACTGGACCGTCGACACGACCGTGCCGAGCATCACCGGCGAAAGCGCGCCCCCGGATCCCTCCAACCAGTCGACGGCGATCTTCACTTTCAGCGCCGGGGATACCGGGGGCTCGGGTCTGAAAGGGACCGAATGCAGCATCGACTCTGCACCCCTGGCCCCGTGCTCCTCGCCGGTCGAGTACAGCTCACTGGCGGACGGCTCACATGTCTTCGAAATCAGGGCAAGCGACAACGCCGGCAACACGATCGGGGAAACCTTCCACTGGACGATCGACACCGTGGCGCCGACGACGACGATCGACAGCCAACCTTCGAACCCGTCTGCCGCCACCGCTCCGAGCTTCACCTTCAGCGGGACGGATCCCGGCGGTTCTGGTGTCGCCAGCTTCGAATGCAAACTCGACGGCGGCGCCTTCCTGGCCTGCACGTCACCGAAGGCACTGAATGGCCTCAGTGAGGGCTCCCACTCCTTCGAAGTCCGCACCAAAGACAACGCCGGCAACGTCGACGCCTTGCCGGCGGCCTACACCTGGACGGTCGATTCGTCGATCCCCGACCCGCCCGATCTGACCACGACCGACCCCGCATCGCCGGCCAACGACAATGCCCCGCTCGTGATTGGGTCGGCGGAGGCAGGGACGACGGTTTCGCTGTTCGCCTCCGGCGACTGCACGGGAGCGCCGATCACGACGACGGCGACTCCGGCCGAGCTCGAAGCGGGGGTCGAGGTCTCGGTCGCCGACGACGTGGTCACCGAATTCAGCGCCACCGCGACCTCCCTGCCGCTAGGAACGTCTACCTGCTCGGCGCCGATCTCCTACCGCGAGGACTCGATCGCGCCGATCACCGAGATCGGTGACCCGACGCCCTCCGATCCCTCGAAATCCGCCTCCGTCAGCTTCGTCTTCAGCGCTGACGACGGCGACGGCTCCGGTGTGAGCGGCTTCGAGTGCAGTCTCGACGCCGACGCGTTCTCGACCTGCACCTCGCCGGCCGAATTCAGCGGCCTCGGCGACGGCGCCCACGTCTTCGAAGTCCGCGCGATCGATGCCGCCGGCAACACGGAAGCCGACCCGGCCTCGTTCAGCTGGCGGATCGACACCTCGGTGCCGCCTCAGGTACAGGCAACCGCGCAGCCATTGGTTCAGACCACCACCGTGATCCCCGACAACGGCGAAAGCGTCGCCGTCGCGCCCGAAGAAGGCAAGGTCCTGGTCCAGCGCCCGGGCCAGAAAAAACCGACCGAGCTGAAGGAAGGCCAGACGATCCCGATCGGCTCGCTGGTCGACGCCACCAACGGCAAAGTGCTCCTGACCTCGGTCAACGCCGCCGGCGAAACGCAGAGCGCCGTCTTCTACGGCGGCAAGTTCCTAGTCCAGCAGCACGACGGCAGCGGCCTCGTGATCCTCAAGCTCAGGGGTGGCGACCTCAGCTCTTGCGGCAGCGAAGCCCGGAAGTCCGGCGCCAGCGCGTCCGGCCGCAAGGGCCGGCGCCTGTGGGGCAGCGGCCACGGCAACTTCCGTACCGAAGGCAGCTATGGCTCGGCGACGGTGCGGGGGACGATCTGGTTCACCGAAGACCGCTGCGGCAGCACCTTCTTCAAAGTGAAACGCGGCGTCGTCACCGTCCGAGACTTCGCCCAGGACAAGACGATCCAGCTGCCCGCCGGGAAGTCCTACCTGGCCAAGCCGTGAGCCTGGTCGGCTCGCTGCGTCGCCGCCGCGAAGTCGCGATCCTGATCGTCGTCCTCGCCGCTGCGGGGATCGGGATCCTCGCCTATGCGACTCATCTGATGCGCTCGCTCGAGCTGCAGAGCGTTGACGCGCGGTTCTCGGTGCGGGGAACGCAGGAGCAGCCCAGCGACATCGTCGTCGTCGGCATCGACGACGTCACCTTCAGCGACCTCGGGATTCAGTGGCCGTTCCCGCGCTCGCTGCACGGGCGGGTGATCGATCGGCTGCGGGAAGCAGGAGCGAAGGTGGTTGCCTACGACATCCAGTTCTCGGAGCCGACGACCGAACGGCAGGACAACGCGCTGCTCGACGCGGTCGAACGAATGCCCGGGGTCGTGCTTTCGACGACGGAAGTCGACCCAAAGCGAGGCTCCAACGTCTTCGGCAGTGAAGCGCTCGTGCACGAAGTTCAGGCCCGCGCTGCCAACGGCAACGTCCGACCCGATCCCGGCGGCGTCGTGCGGAAGATGAACTACGAACTCGAAGGTCTCGTCGCCTTCTCGATCACGACTGCCGAAGCGGCTACGGGCGAGGAGATCGAGCCGTCGGAAATGGAAGGCGACGGCCAGGCCTGGATCGACTTCCGCGGGCCGCCGGAAACCTTCCGCTACGTCCCCTTCTCGCGGGTGCTGCGTGGGGAGGTGCCCGACTCGGTGTTCCGCGGCAAGACGGTCATCATTGGCGCCACCGCGCCGTCGCTCCAGGACGTCCACCCAACGTCGACCACCGGCGACACCTTGATGTCGGGCCCGGAAATCCAGGCCAACGAGGTCTGGACCGCCGAGAACGGCTTCCCGCTCTCCTCCTCGGGCACCCTCGTCGACCTGCTCCTGATCCTGCTTCTCGCGGCGGTTCCCGCTGCGATCACCCTGCGCCTGACGCCGGTGCCCTCGGTGCTGATCGCCCTCGCTCTCGCCGTCGCTTACGCCGGCCTCTGCCAGCTTGCGTTCGACGGCGGCACGGTGCTGCCGGTGGTCTACCCGCTGCTGGCGCTGGTGATCTCGGCGCTCGGCGCCCTCGCCGTCAACTACGTTCTGACCGCCTTCGAACGCCAGCGCGTCCACGACACCTTCGCTCGCTTCGTCCCCGAAGCGGTCGTCTCCGAAGTGCTCGAGCGCACCGATGGCGACCTCCGCCTCGGCGGCGTCCGCCGCGAGGGCACGGTCCTGTTCAGCGACCTGCGCGGCTTCACCAGCTTCGCCGAGTCGCTGCGGCCGGACTGGGTGATCGACGTCCTCAACCGCTACCTGGAGGAGATGAGCGACGCGATCATGGACCACGGCGGCACCCTCGTCGCCTACATGGGGGACGGGATCATGGCCGTGTTCGGGGCGCCGATCCCGCAGGAGGACCACGCCGACCGGGCGCTGGCGGCGGCGCGGGAGATGGTCGGGGTGCGGCTGCCGCGCTTCAACCAGTGGATGGAGTCGGAGGGCATGGGGGAGAGCTTCGGGATGGGCATCGGCCTTAACAGCGGCCCGGTGATGTCGGGCCAGGTCGGTTCCAAACGCCGGATTGAGTACACGGCGATCGGCGACACGACCAACACGGCAGCGCGGCTCGAGGGGATGACGAAAGGCAGCGGCCACCAACTGTTCGTCGCCGACTCGACCGTCAAGGCCCTGCGCACCGAGGCGAGCGGGCTGAAGTTGGTCGGCGAACTCGAGGTCCGCGGCCGCACCCACAAGATCGTTGTCTGGACGATGCCGGAGGCGCACCCGGCGACGCCGCAGGACTCAGGCGGCGGCGAGCAGGGCGGTGAAGAAGAGGAAGACGACGTGAAAGGACTGGTCGACGGCAACGCGTAGGCCCGGAGAGGCGGCCCCGTTTGCCCCCTTCACGACCGCTATCCAGACGTTTAGCAGGCGGCCGTCGTCCTGGATCCAGTGCGGCACCGCGATCAGGATCCCGACCAGGATCGCCTTCGCCAGGGAGGCCTCGCTGGCGATCCAGATCAACGCCGGCAGGAAGCTCGCCGTGTAGGTGAGGATGTGGTTGCGCAGCGCACGGCGCCGCACCGGATCCGGCCCCAGCCCGCCTTCCTTGTAGCGGGCCTGCCAATCGGTCTGCAGGAGGAAGTCGCCCACCAGGTGGGCGACGACCAGCACGACGAAGACTTCACTCCAGTTCAAGGTCACCGGCCTCGGGGATCACGAGGGCGCCAGCCTAAGCCACCCCGCGGTCGCGGCGCCGCTTCGCAGGGGCCCTTTCGTCCGCTTCCTGGTACCCGATTCAAGCGATTGGCTCGCTGAGCCGATTGGAATTGGACACCGGAGCAGACCTTCTCGACTCAGGCACCCCCGTTCGCAAGGCGGGTCCGCAGAGCCACGGGACTCCACCGGAGTCAGCCGGGCTGCCGAAGGACTGTCACACCACTCGCCTCATTGCGAATCGGTGGCGGCCAAGGAACGTTGTATCGGCTGCTCCAAATAAGGAAAGGACATCGATATGTCCAGCCCGACCCATCTCAAGCGCGGGTTCGCGGGAATGGCGCTCGCCGTCGCCCTCGCCCTCGCCGCGCTCCCGGCCTTCGCGCAAGCGGCGCCGGTCAACCTCGCCACCGCGGGTCCCTTCGTGGTCCTCGGCGGCGCGACCGCCACCAACACCGGCGCCTCGGTCCTCAACGGCGATCTCGGTGTCTCTCCCGGCACTACGCTCCCGGGCTTCGAAGAAGCCGTCGTCAATGGCGTCGAACACGTCAACGACGGCGTCGCCGCCCAGGCGCAGCTGGACCTCACCACCGCCTACAACGTCGCCGCCGGGACTCCCGTCCTGCCGGCCAATGACCTGTCCGGCACGGACCTGGGGAACCGGGTGCTGACCGCCGGCGCCTATCGCTACACGTCCGACGCCCAGCTCACGAACGCTCTCATCCTCGACGCCCAGGGCGATCCCAATGCGCAGTTCGTCTTTGAGATCACGTCTGCTCTGACGACCGCACCGGGCAGCTCGGTGCTCCTCGTCAACGGCGCCTCGCCCTGCAACGTCTACTGGCAGGTCGGCAGCTCGGCGACGCTCGACACGACCACCGCGTTCCAGGGCAACGTGATGGCGCTGGAAAGCATCACGGTGAACAACAAAGCGTCGGTGCTGGGCCGCCTCTTTGCACGCGAAGGCCAGATCAGCCTGGACGAAAACGTCCTCACGCGTCCTCTGTGCCCGACGGGATCGGGAACCACCCCGACTCCGACGACCACCGACACCGGGGGGACCGGCTCGGGGGCGTCGGCGAACTCCAAACGCCGCGTCAAAGGCAACCAGACGGTTCCCAGGGTGACCCGGGACGGCACCGCAGTCGTGCGGCCCTCTCCCCGTGAGGCCTGCACGGCTGGATTCCGCGCGACGGTCCGCGGTCACAGGATCGACCGCGTCGTCTTCAGCTTGGACGGCCAGCGGATCGGATCTCAGGCCAACTCGCCGTTCGCGGTGTACGTCAAAGCCGCCGCCGGACAGCATCAGGTCAGGGCCCGGATCACGTTCAACGACGCCACCCGCGCCAAGACCATGACGTTCCCCTACCGCGCCTGCGCGGCGGCCTCGCTCGCGCCCCGCAACGGTCCCTCGCAGTTCACCGGATGAGTCGATCCGCTGACCGCCCCTCGAACCCCTCCGGCAACAGCCGGAGGGGTTCGGTGCTGGTGCTGGCGCTTGTAGTCACCGCCGTCGGATCCGCGCTCGTCGTTCCGGCTGCGATCGCCGGCCCGCGGGTGCCCGTGAGTCAGCCGCTGGTCGTGCTCCTGCGCGATCACATCGCCCGCACCCGCCCGGACGCGCACGCGGGCCGGATCGAAGCGGTCGCCTCCCGCCGGCCGTTGACGCGGGTGCGCACGGTGCTTCCGATCCTCGCCCGCAAGGTCAGCGGTACCGGCGGCTCCTGGCTGCAGGTCCGCCTCCCCGGCCGGCCCAATGGGCACCGGGGGTGGATCTCCGCCAACCGCACCCGGCTCACCGTCACCGGCTGGCGGATCTCGGTCAAGCTCTCGAGCCGCCGGGTGACGGTCTACCACGACGGCCAGGTTCGCCGCCAGTTTCGCGCCGTCGTCGGCAAGCCGTCGACTCCGACCCCGCGGGGCGCTTTCTTCGTCGAGGAGGCTCTCGCGCTCCCCTCCTATGAAGCCGGTGGGCCGTACGCGCTGGCCACCAGCGCCAGGTCGAACGTCTTCCAGGAATTCGACGGCGGTCCGGGCCAGATCGGCATCCACGGCACGGACAACCTCAGCGGAAAGCTCGGGACGGCAGTCTCACACGGCTGCGTCCGGCTCGGCACCCACGCCATCACCTGGTTGGCAAGACGGATCGGTGCCGGCGTCCCCCTGGTCATCACGCCATAGAGAGCCGCCGGTGAGGGTATGGGGGCCTGGTGGGCCTAGCTGGGAAACGGCTCTTGAGGCACGAGAGACGGCTGCGCCCGATAGTCCTGCCTGAGGCCGGCTTCGCGTCGGCCCCCTTCGTAGATCTCCAGCGCTCTGGCCAGCGCCTGATCCCGATCGCTGACGCCACGGATCCGGAGGAAGAGTTCCGAGTCGGCGGAGGCGCTGGGATCGGCGTGCTCGCGAATCGTGAAGTCGGAAGGGCCGGGGGCGATCGTGGCGGCCCCGGCGGCGATGCGATCCGCGTCCTCTCCGAATGGGACCGCGATGTAGACCGCATACTCGATCTGACGAGTATGTCACAAATATCACAAATACCGAGCCCTCCCACTTAACCGCTGCGTAATTCCACTGTTTCCGGCCGCCGCATACGGTGATCACAGGGAAGGCGCGATTGGGAGGTCGCAGTGGCGGCAGACGCTCTAGCACGCAGTTTCGGCCGGCTGGCCGAGATGTTTGCCCAGGTGGGCAGCATGACGATTCTCACCGCGCGAACGATTTTCTCGGCGCTGCGGCCGCCATATCCCTACGGCGAGGAGCTCGTCGATCAGTTCCTCTTCACCTTGCGGCTCTGCTGGTTCCCGCTGCTGATCTCGACCTTCGCCCTCAACCTCGGCGCTCCCGGCCTGCAGGCGGCCGGGCCGCTACAGGTGTTCGGCGCGCTCGACCGCCTCGGCGGCTTCTTCGTCCTCACCGCGATCCGCTGGGTCGGCCCGCTGGTCACCGCGGTCGTCGTCAGCGGTGTCGCCGGCACCGCGATCACCGCCGATCTCGGCGCCCGCAAGATCCGCGAGGAGCTCGACGCCCTGCAGGTGCTCGGCGTCGACCCGGTCAAGAACCTGGTCGTGCCGCGCTTCCTCTCACTGATGATCGTCACCGCGCTGCTCGACGTCTTCGCGATCATCTTCGGCCTCACCGCCGGGATCGCCGCCGAGCTGATCTACAACCAGAGCCTCGGCGGCTTCTTTGCGACCCTCTTCTCCAACGCCGCGACCACCGACATCTGGGGTTCGGTCCTCTCCTGCACGATCTTCGGCGGCATCATCGCCGTCGTCTGCTGCTACAAGGGAATGACCGCCTCCGGCGGCGCCGCCGGGGTCGGGCGTGCCGTCAACCAGGCCGTGGTGATCGCGATCGTTGGCGTCTTCGCCTTCGAGACCGTGTTCAGCGCGGTGCTCCTTGCCACCAACCCGGAACTGCAGACGATCCGGTGAGCTCCCTGGTCGAAGCCCCGCGCGCCTGGCTCGACTCGTTCGGCGAGATCGCCCGCTTCGGCGTTCGCGTCGCCGGCCTCGTCTACTCCGGGCGCGTCTTCCGCTTCTTCGGCGAGACGATCCGCCAGGCCGGGATCCTGATTCTCGGCTCGGCGGTGATCATCTGGTGCTTCGTCTTCATCCTCGGGCTGCAGTGCGGGATCCAGGGCGCCTACTTCTTCCGCGCCCAGGGTGTGCCCAGCTACGCCGGGCTCTTCTCCGCCTTCTGTGACCTGCGCGAGGCGATGCCGTACGCCTTCGGCTACATCCTCTCGGCTAAGGTCGGGACCGGGATCGTCGCCGAGATCGGCGCGATGCGGATCTCCGACGAGGTCGACGCGCTCGAAGTGATGGGGGTGCCGCCGATTACCTTCCTCTGCGCGACCCGGCTGCTGGCCGCCTGGATCGTGCTCCCCTTCATCTACGTCGTCGGTATCGCGGTGATGTACGCAGCCAGCTACTTCGCCGTCGTCGAACAGGTCGGCGACGTCTCCTCCGGCGGCTACACGCTGATCTTCTGGATGTTCCAGGACCCGACCGACCTCGTCTTCAGCCTCGTCAAGGGGATGACGATGGCGACGGTGATCGTCCTCGTCGGCTGTTACTACGGCTACACCGCCGCCGGCGGCCCGGTCGGCGTCGGCACCGCGACGGCGAAATCGATGGCCTTCAACATCGTCGCCGTTCACATCCTCGGCATGCTCGGCACCCTCGTCTTCTGGGGTGCCAACCCGCGCCTGCCGATCGGCAACTGACGCGGGCGGGCGTGCCGTCTATTCGACCCGCTTCTTGAGCTTCGTCACCTCTTCGTCGAGTTCGGCGATTTCGGCTTCCAGGTCTTCCTCGCCGATTTCGAGATTTTCGACGCTCTTCCTCAGGTTCGCATTCTGGGTCTTCGATTCGGCCATCTCGGCTTCGAGCGACTTGGTCCGCGCTTTCAGCTTCTTCAGCTCCGTTTCACCGCCGGCGACGGCGGCGTTGACCTCGCGCTTGATCCGCTTGCGGTCTTCGGCGGCGAGCTTGTCGCTTTCTTCCTGGAATTCGTCGGCGGCTTCGATCGCGCCGTTGAGGCCGGCGACTTCTTCCTTGATCTGAGCGGTCGCGTCGTCGACCACCTTCTTCTCGTCGACGCTGCTGCTGTTGGCCGAGATCGCGATCACCAGCGCCACCACGGCGACAGCGAGCACGGCGGCGATCAGGATCCAGAACCAGGGGCGGGTGTCGCGAATGTCGTCCATGCGGCGGCAAGCTACAGCCGCCGTCGGGCATCATTTCCGCAACGACAAAGGAGGTCGAGATGGTCGAGAAGATCGAGGACATGCCCGCCGGGACGATTGGCTTTCTGGCTACCGGCGAGGTCACCCGCGACGACTACCGCGAGGTGCTGGAGCCGGCCCTGCGCGAGGCGGTCGAGAGCGGCGACGTACGGATGCTCTACGTCGTCGATTCCGGGTTCAAGATGAGCCCCGGCGCCTTTCGTGAGGACGCCAAGACCGGGCTCGAGATCGGCCTCCGCCACCACGAGGCCTGGAAGCGGACGGCGCTGGTCACCGACGTCGAGTGGGTGAAGAACGCGATCCGCCTCTTCGCCTGGATGGCCCCCGGTGAGGTCCGGGTCTGGGGCATGGACGGCCTCGACGAGGCCCGCGAGTGGGTCGCCGGCTGAACCGCACGCCTCGGCGGGTTCCCTACTTGTCAGAATCTCCAGCGTGGGGGAGGAGCGTCAATACGATCTGGTGCTGTTCGGCGCCACCGGGTTTACCGGCGGCCTGACCGCGACCTATCTCGCCGAGCGCGCCCCGGCGAGACTGCGCTGGGCGCTGGTCGGGCGCAACCGGGCGAAGCTCGAGGCAGTCCAGCAGGGTCTTGCCGCGGCCGCTCCCGAGGCGCCGGCGCCCGACCTGCTGGAGGCTGATGCCGCCGACCGCCGGGCGCTCGACCGGGTCGCGGCGTCGACCCGGGTAGTGATCACCACCGTCGGTCCCTACGCGCTCTACGGCGCCCCCCTGGTCGCCGCCTGTGCCGCCGCCGGCACCGACTACGTCGACCTCACCGGCGAGCCCGAGTTCGTCGACCGGATGTGGATCGAGAACCACGCCGAAGCGGTGCGAACCGGAGCGCGGATCGTCCACTGCTGCGGTTTCGACTCGATCCCGCACGACCTCGGCACCTACTTCACCGTGCAGCAGCTCCCCGAGGGGGTGCCGCTGACGGTCAACGGCTACGTCCGCATGGGCGGGACCTTCTCCGGTGGCACCTTCCACTCGGCGATCAACGCCTTCGCCCGCGGCCGGCAGACGATGGCCGCCGCCAAAGAGCGCCGTCGCACCGAGCCGCGTCCCGCGGGGCGGAAGGTCCACTCGGCGCCGGCCCGCGTCCGCCACGACGAGGGGCTCGACAGCTGGACGGCGCCGCTGCCGACGATCGACGGCGCGATCGTCCGCCGCTCTGCCGCCGCGCTGGATCGCTACGGCCCGGACTTCAGCTACGGCCACAACATGGTCGCCCGCCACCTGGCGACGATCGGCGCCCTGGCCGCCGGGGTCGGCACCGTCGCCCTGTTGGCACCGCTGCCGCCTACCCGCAACCTGCTGCTGAAGATCAAATCCCCCGGCGAAGGGCCGAGCGAGGCCGAGCGCCAGCGCAGCTGGTTCCGGGTCCGCTTCGTCGGCGAGGGCGGCGGCAAGCGGGTCGTGACCGAGGTGTCCGGCGGTGATCCCGGCTACGGCGAGACCTCGAAAATGCTGGCCGAGTCGGCGCTCTGCCTCGCCTTCGGCGACCTGCCCGAGTGCGCGGGGCAAGCGACCACCGCGCAGGCGATGGGTGACGTTCTTCTCACAAGGCTGCAGAAGGCGGGGATAGCCTTCCGTGTGCTGGAGCCGGCGGATGCGTGAACAAAGGGAGCGAACCAGTGGCTGCTGAACACCTCGATGTGTTGATCGTCGGCGCCGGGCTGTCGGGAATCGGCGCCGCCCACCACCTGCAGGAGCGCTGCCCCGGCAAGAGCTACGCGATCCTCGAGTCGCGGGCCGACCTCGGCGGCACCTGGGACCTGTTCCGTTACCCCGGGATCCGCTCCGACTCCGACATGCACACGCTCGGCTACAACTTCCGGCCCTGGACCAACCCGAAGTCGATCGCCGACGGCCCGTCGATCCTCGAGTACGTGCGCGACACCGCCCGCGACGGCGGCATCGACGCCAGGATCCGCTTCAACCACGAGGTCACCGCAGCCGCCTGGTCGAGCGAGGAGGCGCGCTGGACGGTGACCGCGACCCGCACCGACAGCGGCGAGACGGCGACCGTCACCTGTGACTTCCTTTTCATGTGCAGCGGCTACTACCGCTACGACCAGGGCTACACCCCGGAGTTCCCGGGGATCGAGAACTTTGGCGGCCGGGTCGTTCATCCCCAGCACTGGCCCGAGGACCTCGACTACGCCGGCAAGCGCGTGGTCGTGATCGGCAGCGGTGCCACCGCGATGACCCTGGTGCCGGCGATGGCGAAGGACGCGGCGAAGGTGACGATGCTGCAGCGCTCGCCCACCTATGTGATCTCGCTGCCCGGCGAAGACATGATCGCCAACGGTCTGCGGCGCTGGCTGCCGGACCGCGCCGCGTACACGATCACCCGCTGGAAGAACGTCACCCTGCAGGGCATCAGCTTCCGCCTTTCGCGCAAGCGGCCACAGCTGATGCGGAAACTGCTGCGGCGCGGCGTCGTCAAAGCACTGCCCCCCGGCTACGACGTCGACAAGCACTTCAACCCCAGCTACAACCCCTGGGACCAGCGGCTCTGCATGGTCCCCGACTCCGACCTCTTCCGGGCGATCTCCAACGGCAGTGCCGAGGTCGCCACCGACACGATCAAGGGCTTCGACGCGAGCGGGGTGGAGCTCGACTCCGGTGACCGCCTCGACGCCGACATCGTCATCACCGCCACCGGTCTCAACGTCCTCTTCCTCGGCGGCATGGAGGTGACGATCGACGGCGAGCTTCCCGAGATGGCGCGGACGATGGTCTACAAGGCGATGATGCTGGCCGAGTTCCCCAACTTCGCCTTCACCCTCGGCTACACCAACGCCTCCTGGACCCTGAAGGCGGACCTGGTCGCCGAATACGTCTGCCGTCTGATCAACCACATGGATGCCGGCGGCTACGACGTCTGCACGCCGCGAGTCAACGACTCCTCGGTGACCGAGGAGCCGCTGCTCGACTTCACCTCCGGCTACGTGCTGCGCGCCCTCGAGGGCCTGCCCAAACAGGGCTCGAAGGAACCCTGGAAGCTGCGGCAGAGCTACCCCTTCGACCTGCGCTCGATGCGCTTCGGGCCGGTCGAGGACGGGACGATGCAGTTCTCGCGACGGGTCGCTGCCCCCGAGCCGGTTGCGGCGACGACCAGCGGCTGAGCGCGGCGGCTACTCTACGTCGCCATGGATGACAAACAGGTACTGGAGCGCATCAACGAGCTGGTCGCCGAGGAGGAGGAGTTGCTGCACCGCCACGAGGGCGAGGGGCTCAGCTCCGAAGACCACGCCCGCATGGAGGAGCTGAAAGTCCAGCTCGACAAGACCTGGGACTACCTGCGCCAGCGCCGCTCCCTGCGCGAGGCTGGGGACAACCCCGACGACGCCAGCTTCCGGGATGGCGGCACCGTCGAGGACTACGGCACGGTGACGCCCTACGACGACACCGACGCCGACGCTCCGGCCTAATTCGAACCCGGCGCCCGGAGTGAGGTGAGTCACTCGTAAATTCCCTTGACTTACAAGGGGATTGACGAGAGGTTCGGGCCCGTCAGCCATGGGTCTCTCCTCGCGGAAATTCTTCCTCACTCCACGTTCTGGGTTGATCGCGGGACTGATCGCCGGCGTGATGCTCACCGTTACGCCCACGGCTTCAGCGGCACCGGCCTGGTCCGGTGCCGTGCCCGTCATGTCTCCGCAATACGTTTCGTCGGTGTCGTGTGCGTCACCCACCTGGTGCGTGGCGGTGAACGGGGCGGGGGAGGCGACGACCTTCAATGGGTCAGGGTGGACCGGGGCCACCGTCGTCGACGGCGTCGGGGGCCTCACCTCCGTGTCCTGTGTGTCGCACTCGTTCTGCGTTGCGGTCGACTTGACCGGGCACGCGATCACCTTCAACGGCTCCAAATGGTCGGCGCCGATGCAGATCGACACCTTCGCCGAATTCCTCGAGCCGGTGGTTTCCTGTGTGTCCCAGACCTTTTGCGTCGCGGTCAATCACAGCCACGACGCGATCACCTTCAACGGCAGTAGCTGGTCCTCGCCGCAGCCGATCGACTCCTTGACCAACTCCCCGGAGTCGGTCTCCTGCGCTTCGCAGTCCTTCTGCGTCGCGGTCGACCGCGGCGGTCGCGTGATGACCTTCAACGGCTCGGGCTGGAGCGCGCCGAGCGAAATCGACAAATTCGGGCTGGCGTCGGTTTCCTGTGCCTCATCCACGTTCTGCGTCGCCGCCGACGTTTTGGGCAACGCGGCGATCTACAACGGCACCAATTGGTCAACGGCGGCGGCGGCCGCCGCCGGCGGTGCGGAAATCGGGTCGGTCTCCTGCGCCTCGGCGTCGTTTTGCGTAGCCGTCGACGGCAACGGCAAGGCGAACGTCTTCGACGGCTCCAAATGGTCCGTGCAGGCGAGCCTCGCGTCGGCGGAAGCGGACCTTGCGGTCTCGTGTGCCACGACCTCGTTCTGCGTCGCGGTGGACAGCGTGGGGGAGGCGTTCTCCTATGCGGAGGGCAACGCGCCCTCGACGCATGCGGAAAGCCCGACGAACCCAGGGACGAGCCCTCTCTCGCCGCATCCCCCAGTCGTTCCGCGGCCGCCGACCCAGCGATTGTGTGCCGCTGCCGGGAAGTTCTCGGTCGCGAAGCCCAAGGGCTATCTCGTTACCCGGCGCGAAGGGAAGTGCATCGAAGTGAGCCTGCCGGCGGACGGAATCGTCGTCTGTGAAAGGCCGCCGCCTCCGGTGGGCTTCGTCGTTCTGGAAACGACGGACTTCGACCGCTGCGGCCCCCACAACACGTTCGCCGGCGGCAACGGATATCGCATGCGGCGACCGGGCAGCGAGACCGACATGTGCGACGGGCGAGTGCCGGCCGGATACGTCGTGACCCGGGTGATGATCCTCCGCAAGTGCGGTCCGACCTACGCGAACCGTCCCTACAACGCCTACCAGATCGAGCACCCGCTCGACGGCATCGTGATGTGCAGAACGACCAACGTTCCTCCTGGTTTCGTGGTAACCGAAGAGTTCGCCTTCGACGAATCTTTCGACCACATCGGGCGCTGCGGGCCGGTGTACGGGGATCGACCGCCAGACGCGACCGCATTCCGGATCGAACATCCTCACAACGACATCGTGATGTGCCGGGCGACCAACGTCCCAAAAGGCTATGTGGTGACGGTGGCCTACGCCTTCGGCCGCCCTCTGGTTTTCGGCCGATGCGGTCGGGTGTTCGGTGACAATCCCCCCAGTTCCAACGCCTACCGAATCGAGCTGCCGCGCGATGGCTTGGTGATGTGCGCAGGCGGACTCCCCGCCGGATATGTGATCACCGAGATCTTCAACGACGAACACCCGCTGCTGTTCGGGACCTGCGGGCCGACTCCCTACTCGACCTGGACGATTGCCCATCCGGTCAAGAACATGATCATCTGCGCCATCTCGGCGCCTTCCGGCTTCATCGTGACCGAACGCATGGTCACCTCGCAGTGCGGCCGCAAACCGGGCTACACGAAGTACAACGCCTCAAAGATCGTCCCGGTGCATTGATGACGGCCGGGCGTTGGCGTTGCTAGAGCTTGGCGATCATCTCCTGGGCCGCGGCCATCCCGCAGCCGGTCAGCTCGCGGTACCGGCGCAGCCGCTCGAAGACCTGATCGACGAATGAGCTGAGCTGGGTCTCGTTGTAGACGGGCATGGATCTCCTCTCCCCCGAATCGATCTGGTCTGCTGAAGCGCCCGCACCCTACCCATGAGCGACGACGCCGCCCGCGCCGCGCGCCGCTACCCTTCAACCGCTTCCCGGCGCCTTGGCGGAGTGGCTACGCAGCGGCCTGCAAAGCC
>DATKIA010000015.1:0-23126 GCA_035509895.1 Solirubrobacterales bacterium | reverse complement strand
GACGGAAGTTCCAGGAATTGGTCGCCGCCTCGCTAAGCCCTCTCTTGTAGCGACCTGTCGGAAAGTCCGTGGGCCGTGGCGACGGTTGAGTTCTTGAGCTGCGGTAGTGGAAGGTCATCTACCGGGCGGGATGGGAGGCCGCGGGCGTGCGCGTCGCGCTGGGACTTCGAGTAGGGGCGGCACTGCCGCGCGACCGCTACCCCTTCTACTGGCCCCGCGCACAGGCATTTCTAGTCGGCTTGTTGGCACCACAGATGCCCGTGGCTACCAGGGTTCAATCCAAGGTCGGCTTGCCGCGCCCGAAAGTCGCCTGGCGGACGGGTTCCCAGGGAGGGGTCCGTCGACTCGGGTAAATTACTTATTGTGAGCGGACAGCTTCAATTGATTCGAGACAGGCTGTAGGTCGCGGGTTCGATCCCGCCGAGATTCGGGCCGGTTTTGAGTGCCTCGGAATCCCTCATGCCGAAACCGGTTTGGAAAATCCCTAACTAGCCAAAGCCCAAACCGGTCGATTTGACAGGACTCCGTTTGCTCAGGAGAGTCTCGGCAGATGGGCAGCGTGTCCACACCGGGAGAGGGGGATTCGCCGGACGTCGTGGCCGGCAAGCTGGTTCACGCCCTTTCCCACCCGATGCGGATTCGGCTGCTGCAGCTGCTCGAAGAGGAGCCGGCGAGCCCGTGGATGCTGCGCGATCGGATCGATCCCGAGATCTCGCTCAGCGGCGTCTCGTACCACGTCGGGGTGCTCTACGACTCCGGTTGCCTCGAACAGGCCGACGTGGCGCCGCGACCCGGCGCCTACGAGCGCTTCTTCAGGGCCAAGCCTGAAGTGTTCCTCGACCCCCTCTACCGCGCCCACGCAGGTCTGAGCGAAGCCGAGGATGTGCTTGCGGCCAACTGGTCGGGAATCACGGTCGATCGCTTCGGCTGGGACCAGGTCGTCGACGTCCTCCGCAGCGCCAGGTTGCAGCTCGCTGCGATCGAGCAGCAGAGCAAAGAGCGCCTCTCGACCCTCGGCGGGGACGGTACGCCGCTGGTCGTCGGCGTCGTCGCCTTCGAATCGCCCGGCGACAACTAGCACCGGCTGGTCAGCGTGACCAGCCGGTGCTAGGCGCTACTTCGAATTCGCGGGCGCGGTTTCGAAGTTGAGGATCGCGAGGATGCTCGAGATCGGCTCGGTCTTCTCTTCGGCGAGGCGTCCCGCGGACTCCTCCTGAATCTCGATCGCGCGGTTGAGCGTCTCCAGCAGGAGCGCCGTCAGCTCGTTCCAGCCGGTCTCGTCGAGGACCATCGGCGTGCGGCTGATGTGCGAGTCCGAGCGCGCCTCGATCGTGTTGCCGACCATCGCGTCGGCGGCGTCTTTGCCGATCGCCTCGAGGATCACGCCGTTGATGCCTTTGCGGGCCGAGGCCGGGATCTTTTCCCAGTCCTTGGCGCTGAAGAAGGCCCGCTCGGTCGCGCGGTAGAAATGCTCGACCGCGCCGCGCCGGGGCTCGGTTTTGACGAGTTCAACACAGTTGTATTCGAGCAACGTCTTGACGTGGTAGCTGACGTTGCCAAGTGGCTCGCCGAGTTCCTGGGCAAGCTGGTTCGGGCTCGAGATCCCTTTGCTGAGGGAAGAGAGGATGCGGACGCGCAGGGGATGCGCGAGCGCCTTCGCGAGCTGTTGGGTAATGCCCTCTGGCGAGGTTCGAGTCTGAGCCATAGTGGGCCTCCGATCGATGGTGGGGGAAGTCGGACGAGCGCAGTGCAAAGGGCGGAAAGGGGGATTTCCTGCCCGAGTTTCTGGCTCAAGTATCCCAGAATGGTCGGTCGATCCGGCTCTGCTATTGACTTACCAGAGTGAAAAAGCCTGAGCGATGCGGAAGCTCTGCATCGATCGGGGGAGAGTTTCGGCGCCCGTCTCTCTTAGCCGTTTCGTGAATGCCGGGAGGGACGGAGGCCGGGCGTGCTGGCGGAGCTGACCCAGATCGAGGCGGGCTGGCCGCTGGCGGCGTCGCTCGCCGTGGCTGTCACCGCCCAGAGCCTGGTGGCGGGCCGGCGGCGAACGGCTCTGAACGAGGCGCTGCACGAGTTGCGGCGCCCTTTGCAGGCGTTGGTCCTCGCCGAGCCCGAACGCGCGACCGACATCGGGCTGTCCGAGCAGGCGGCGCTGGCACTCGAGCGGCTCGATCGCGAGATCAACGGCGGGCCCGCACCCGATTGCCGGCAGCGGGTCGAGGTCGCGCTGTTGGCAGCAGCGGCGGTGAGGCGCTGGCAGGGGCGAGCCGGGCTTGCCGGCTGCAAGTTGCGTCTAGGTGAGCTCAATACTGAAGCGACCGTCAGGGGTGACCGCGGCGCGATCTCCCAAGCGCTCGACAACCTGGTGGTCAACGCGATCGAGCACGGCGGCCCGCAGGTCCTCGTCGGGGTGGCTGTGGAGTCACCGGTCGTCCGCCTCAGCGTCGTCGACTCAGGAGGCAGTGGCCGGACGCGGCGGCGACGGGCGGCACCCTGGCGGGTACTGGTCTCGTTGTCTGGTCGGCGGCGCCGGGGGCACGGGCTCAGGGTCGTGCGGCGGGTAGCGGCGGCACATGAGGGCGAGTTCCTGCTGCACCCTCGCGAGGGGGAGACCGAGGCGACGCTGGCGCTGCCGTCGGCTGGCGACGAGGATGCCGGGTGAGCCGGCGCCGGCGCGCTTTGGCTTTCGGGCTGGCGGCACTGTTCGCCGCGGCCGGCGCGGCGGCGGTCGCCGACGGCTACGGCGATCGCGTCGCACGCGGTTACGGTGCCCTGCGGCCGGTCGTGATCGCCACCGGCGCGTTGCCGGCGAACCGCGTGATCGACCCGGAGGCGATTGCCGCCGACCTCGAGCTGCGCCGGGTCCCGGTCCGGTTTGTGCCGCCGGGCGCCCTGGCCGACCCGGACCAGGCACTGGGACTCGAACCGGCTGCCAGGGTCGCTGCGGGCTCCTACCTCCTTGCCTCCCAGCTACGGCCGGCGGGGGCCGGTGGGTCGGTTCGTCCCTCGCTGGGTGGCGGTCGCCGCCCGGTCGAGATCATCGTCAGTGGCGCCGATGCGCTGCTCGTTGGTGGTGGTGACCCGGTTGGTGGCAAGGTCGACGTCGTCGTCACCACCGAACCCTCCGGCTCGGGCGCCGGCCGCACCTATGTTGCTGCCGCCGCGGTGCCGTTGCTGGCACTCGGCCCCGGACCCGATGGCGAAGCCGCCGGTGGGGCTGCAGCGGTGACTCTGGGCTTGACGCGCGCGCAGGCGCTACGGCTGATTGCCGCCGAGAGCTTTGCCCGCCGGATCACGGTGCTACCGGCGGGATGAGCAAGGCGACGGCGCGAGAGCGCGACCTGCTCGAGCTGGCAGCCGTGCTGCGGGGTCGGCTCGTCGAGCGGCGTCGGGCGGAAGCGGCGTCGGGCAAGCCCGTCGCCGGCGAGCTCGGCGAGGCGGTGAGGGAGCTGGTCGAGGAGGACGCCGCACTGCTCACCGCCGCAGATCGGGAGGAGTTGGCGGCGCGGATCGTCCGCGACAGCGTCGGCCTCGGCCCGCTCGAGGTCCTGCTCGCCGACCCGGCGGTGGAGGAGGTGATGGTCAACGGGCCCGACCGCGTTTACGTCGAGCGTGGCGGCCGGATCGAGCCGACCCCGGTCGGCTTCGCCGACGAAGAGGAGCTGCGCAACGCGATCGAGCGGATCCTGGCGCCGCTCGGCCGCCGCGTCGACGAGCTCAGCCCGATGGTCGACGCCCGGCTCGCCGACGGCTCGCGGGTCAACGTCGTGATTCCGCCGCTGGCGCTCGACGGCCCCACGATCTCGATCCGCCGCTTTGGTGCCCACCGGCCAGGGCCGGACGAGCTGGTCGCGCTCGGGACCCTGAGCGCCGAGCAGCGCCAGCGGCTCGAGCGGGCGGTGGGGGAGCGGCGCAGCGTCCTCGTCAGCGGCGGCACTGGTTCCGGCAAGACGACGATGCTGAACGCGCTCTCCAGCTTCGTTGCGCCGACCGAGCGGGTGGTGACGATCGAGGACGCGGCCGAGCTGCGGTTGCAGCAGCCGCATGTGGTTCGGCTCGAGAGCCGCCCAGCCGGCGTCGAGGGCAGGGGCGAGGTGACGATCCGCGACCTCCTGCGCAACGCCCTGCGGATGCGGCCCGACCGGATCGTGATTGGCGAGGTGCGCGGCCCGGAGGCGCTCGACCTGCTGACCGCTCTCAACACCGGTCACGACGGTGCGCTATCGACGGTTCATGCCAACTCACCCGCCGACGCGCTCAGCCGGCTCGAGACGCTGGCGCTGATGGCGGGTGTCGGCCTGCCGCACGCGGCCGTCGCGGAGCAGGTGCGGCGCGGCGTCGACCTGGTCGTTCACCTCGAGCGGCACGCGGATGGCAGCCGAGTCGTGACCGAGATCGCCGCTGTGTCCGGGATCGGGCCGCCGGCGTGAGTGCCGGTCCGCTCCCGCTGCTCGCTGGCGCTGCCGCCGGGGCTCTGTTGGCGCTGGCGGTGCGCGAGGCGCTGCTCGCCAGCCCCGCGGCGCTGGGCTGGTTTCGGCTGGCGCTGGAGCCACTGCGCCGTGCCGGGCTCGAGGGCTATGCGCCGTCGAGTCGCGAGCGGCGACGGCTGGCGGCGCTCGGCGCTTTCGCCGCGGTCGCCGCAGGCTGGCTGTTGGCGGGGCCGGTACTGGCGCTGCCGCTCTCGGTCGCCGGTCCGGCGGCGACCGCCTGGGTGCTGGCCAGTCGCCGTCGCCGCTACCGAGCGGCAGTCGAGCGCTCGCTGCCCGAAGTCGCGACCGCGGTCGCCGACTCGCTCAGCGCCGGCCGTTCGCTGCGCGCCTCACTGCCGGCCGCCGCGGCCTATCTCGACGGTCCGCCCGCGGCGGAGCTGACCCGGCTCGGGGCCGAGCTCGATCTCGGTGCCGCCACCGGCGAGGTCGTTGCGGGCTGGCGGGCGCGGATGCGCTCCGAGCGCGTGGACGCCTTCGCTGCGGCGCTACTCAGCCAGCGCCAAGCCGGCGGCGACCTGGCCGGACTGTTACGTCGCTTCGCCGCTGGCGCCGCCGAACGCGACCGGGTCGCCGAGGACGCCCGTTCGGCTACCGCCCAGGCCCGGTTCACCGGTCTGTTGGTGGTGGCGATGCCGACCGGTGGCGCTCTCTTCGCGGAGCTGCTGGAGCCGGGGTTTCTGGCGAAGCTGTTCGGCTCGCCGGCCTCGGCGGTGATGCTGGCCTTGGCGGCCGCCCTGCAACTGACCGGCTTCCTCGCAATTGGGCGGTTGGCGCGGGTGGCCGATTGAGCGCCGCCGTGCTGTTGGCCGCCGTCGCAGCTCTCTGCGTCTGCGTCGCCGCGCGCGAGCTGGTCCGGGATCGCGCCACCGTCGGGGTCCCGCTGCCGTTCGGCCTTGGCGCGCGCTCGGCCGCGGCGGCTTTGCGTCTCGGCCTACCCGAGCGGCTGCGCCGCTCCGGCCTGGAGGCGCGGGTACCGCTGGCCGCGGTCCTGGCGGCGAAACTGCTGGGCGCCGGCCTCGGCGCGCTGACCGCGCTGCTGGCCGCGCCGGTCGCCCCAGGAAGGACGGCGGTCGTTGTCCTGGTCGGCTTTCCGGTAGCTGGATTCTTTGCTCCCGACGCGCTGCTCGAGCGGCAGGCGCGCCGGCGTCACCGGCGGCTGGTCGCAACTCTGCCCGATGCTCTCGATCTGCTCGCGGTCAGCGCCGGCGCCGGGCGGGGCCCGGCGGCAGGCCTCGAGCAGCTTGCCCGGGCGGGGGAGGGACCGTTGGCCGAAGAGCTGCGAATCACCGTCGCCGAGCTCTCCTGCGGGGCGCCGCTCGCTGCCGCACTGCAGAACCTGCGATCGCGCGTGCCGGGCAGCGAGCTGGCGACGCTGGTCGCCTCGATCGAGCGCTCGCGCCGCTTCGGCTCGCCACTAGCCGACCAACTCCGCCGTCAGGCCGCAGCGCTGCGCCGCGACGCCCGCCGCGCGGTCGAGGAGCGCGCCGCCCGCGCGGCGCCGAAGATCCAGCTCGTCGTCGCCATGGTCCTCGTGCCGTCGGTCCTGCTGATGATCGCGGCGGGGCTGATCGCCGACGCTGGCACCCTTCTGGAGGGATTTTGAGCACCGCTGTCGCCCATCCGGTGTGGCTGGTATACCTGGGTATACTCGGCCTATGCCAAAGGTAATGGTTTCGATGCCCGACGAGCTCCTCGCCGAAGTCGACGCTGAGGCGCGTCGCAGCGGCAGCACCCGCAGCGCGGTCCTGCGCGAGTTCGCCGATGCCGCCCTGCGGCGCCGGCGGGAAGGACGGGCCGAGGCGATGAGAGGCTTATTGGATGAGGCCGCTGCTGAGGGCGGTCACGGCGGCGACGCTGCCGAGCAAGTCAAGGCGACCCGGCCCAAACCGTGACGACCCTGCTGCTCGACGCCAGTGTGCTGCTCGCTGCAGCAGACCCGAAGGGCAATCATCACGGGCCGTCCCGCGCGATCCTGGAAGACGACAAGATCGCCGTGGCGACCCTCGACCTCGCTCGCTACGAGGTGGTCAACGTCGCGGTTCGGGGCTGGCGAGCGCCGGCCTTGGCGGGACCGCTGCTCGCGGTGATCGACCGGCTCGCCGACGACGGCGGCGTCGTCACCTCGGCCGGGTCGCTCTTGAGCGACGCAGCCGTCCTTGCCGAGGCCCACGGCATTTCGGTCTACGACGCTGCCTACGCAGCTGCGGCCCAGACCGCAGGGCTCGAACTGGTCAGCTGCGACGAGCGCGACCTCGTCTCTAAGGGTCTGGCGTCGCTGCCTGCAAACGTCGGCTGAGGTCGACTGCGCCCGCCACCACTTCGTCGAGCTTCGCGGCCGAGTCGAGGTGGCCAGCGGCGAAGCAGCAGAGGTGACCGTTGACCAGCTCGAAGGCGGTTGGCATCGACTCCGCCAGCCAGACGATGAAGCTGGGCGAGAAGAGTCGGCGCAGCCGGACTTCGTCCTGATCTGGATCGACGAAGACCTCGAAGCGACGGTTGAACTCCTCGCTCTCCAGCTTCAGTCGCTTGCGACGGGGGCGGCGGAGAGCATCGTCGAGCCCATCGGTGCCCTCCGAGCCATGACGACCGTGGCAGAGCACCAGCGGGATCGAATCCACCGCTGGCACCTCGATCAGGACGACCGTCAGCTTGTAGACGGCCGCCGAGCCGCTGCTGCCTTTGCCTCCGCCGGGTATGTGTTCGGTGTAGGTGTAGTGGGCGAGGGTGCCGACGACGCACGGGCCGAGCTCCCCGCGCATTGCGACCTCGGTGTCGCGTCCGGTCCCCGCGTAGAGCAGCGGCGTCACTTCGGGCAGGTCTTCGTCGACGATTTCCAGGCCGTGCTCGCGCGCGTAGATCGCGAAGAAGTCCCGGTTTGCCTGATACCAGGCGACGACGAAGGCCAGGGCCAGTCCGCAGAGGGCAACGGCTGCGGCGGTTGCCAGGCCAGGGATCAGCGCCACGCTGAACCCGACCGCCATCCCCGCAGCGACGGCGGCGGCGGCGATCGGCCCCACCACCCACGGCTTGCGCAGCAGTTGGCCGAAGAGCTCGCCGCGCAGCGAGCCAACGCTTTCCGGGAACTCGACCCCGCTGACCGTCGGCACGGCCTAGCTCGTCTCGGTGGCCTCGTCGCTGAGGCGTTTTGCGACCGCGGCGGTCGCGGCGGCCATCTCGTCGAGCTCCTCGGCGTCCTCTTTGTGGCCACTGACGTAACAGAGGAGGGTGCCGTCGACGAGCTCGAAGGCGAACTTCTTCGGCGCCGCTTCGGTCAGCCAGACGATGAAGGTCGGGGCGAAGAGGCGCCGCAGCCAGACCGGGTCCTGCTGCTTGCCGGCAAAGATCTCGTACTTGTCGAGTAGCGCCTCGCTCTCCAGCTCGACCCGCTCTTTGGAGCGGCGGAAGACGTCCTCGAGTCCCTCCAGCGCCCGCAAGCCGAACTTGCGCTGGCAGTAGAGCTCGGGGACGAAGCCGGCGCACTCGGGGACGTCGAGCAGGCCGACCGTGTAGCGGTAGTAGTTGGTCTGCTTGTTGCCGTCGCTGTCGCGGGTCTCTTCCTCATAGGTGTAGAGGGCGAGCGTTCCTTCGGGGCCGCCGGCGAGCGGGCCCTGGAGGCTGCGCTCGGTGTAGCGGTCGTCGCCCTTGCGCAGCAGCGGCGTTGCCGGGGGCAGGCGGCCGCGCCCGTGCAGGAGGGTCATCCCGCGCTGCTGGGCGTAGACCTCGAAGAAGGCGTCGGCGGCGCGCGAGTCGGCGATCGCGAAGACGACCACGACTCCGATCAGAAGGGCGACGACGAAGCCGGCACCGCCGAGCGCTGGTCCGATCAGGACGCCGAGGCCGACGCCGACGAGCAGGGCGAAGGCGCCGATCAGGATCAGCGAGAGCGGCTTGCGGATCAGCAGCTTGAAGTAGTAGCCGCGCAGGGCGTTGGCGTCGTCGGGGGCCGCCGACGTCTGCTCTGGCGTGCTCACGCCCGCAACCTAGCGCGCCTCAGGGCAGGGGCGGGGATGCAAATGGGCTTGCAGGGGATGGTCGTGTTGCAAAGTGGGGGAAGGTGGGTTATTGTGGCGCTTGAGTTGAAGCCCAGGACCGGGGTGGTGAGGCTCCTCCCACCTCATCACTCCGGTCCAACTTTTCTCCGGCCCTCCCGCTCAGACTCAGAAAGGAACTGCCCAGTTGGCTTTTCGGGGTCTTTACGAGCACAGCCTGGATTCCAAGGATCGGCTCACGGTTCCTTCGCGCTTTCGTTCTTCACTCGCTGACGGGGTGGTTCTCTCGAAGGGCTTCGACCCCTGCGTCTGGGTGCACACGACCGCGGAGTTCGAGCAGCTCTCCGACCGCTTCCTCTCGCCGCACAGCCCCTTCGGGCGCGACGCCAGGCAGCTGCGCCGCCGTTTCCACGGCGGCTCCTTCGACGAGAAGCTCGACTCGGCCGGCCGGATCCGGATCCCGCGGCCGCTGGCCGAACATGCCGGCCTCGATGGCAACTGCGTCGTGATCGGGGCCGGGGAGTACCTCGAGATCTGGAACGCCGACGCCTGGGCCAAGCAGGAGGAAGAGCTCGACGCCGCCGCGCCGGAGATCGCCGAGGGCCTGGCCGGCGCCGGGACTGCGTGACCATGAGACTCAATGCAGCCCGAACTCCCATCTCTCCAAGCCCCGTCGACCTGCCGGGGGCGATCGCTTTGACCGAGCACGAGCCGGTGCTGGCGCCGGAGCTGGTCTCGTTGCTGGCGCCGGAGCCGGGTCAGACCGCGGTCGACTGCACCTTCGGCGCCGGCGGCCACGCGCGGCTGATCGCCGCGCAGCTCGGCCCCGAGGGACGTCTGATCGGAATCGACCGCGATCCCGCCGCCGAGGGCCGGTTTGGCCGCTTCGCGGTCGAGGCGCCCTGCCGCACCCTCTTCATAAGTGCCGACTTCGCGGCAGGTTTGAAAGCCCTTGCCGGCGAAGGCATACGCCCAGAGATGATCTACATGGACCTCGGAATGTCCTCGATGCAGGTCGACGCCTGGGAGCGTGGCTTCTCCTACTCCTACGACGCGCCGCTCGACATGCGAATGGACACGCGCCAGAAGTTCACCGCCGCCGACCTCGTCAACGAGTGGCCGGAGACGCGGATCTCGCAGGTCCTGCGCCGCTTTGGCGAGGAGCGCTACGCCGGCGGCATCGCCCGCGAGATCGTCCGTCGCCGACCGCTCAGCACCACCTCAGAACTTGTCGCCGCGATCAAAGCGGGAATGCCAACCGCCGCTCGCTTCGGCGGCGGCCACCCGGCCAAGCGCAGCTTCCAGGCGATCCGGATCGCCGTCAACGGCGAGCTCGAAGCGCTCGAAGAGGCGCTGCCGCTGGCCTGGGAATCGCTCGCGGTCGGCGGTCGCTTCGCCGCGATCTCCTTCCACTCGCTGGAGGACCGGCCGGTGAAGCAGTTCCTCGCCGGGAAAGCGCGTGGCTGCGTCTGCCCGCCGGAGCTGCCGGTTTGCGTCTGCGGCCACGAGCCCGAGGCCGAGCTCTTGACCCGGCGCGCGGTGGCGCCCGGGCCGGATGAGGTCGAAGCGAACCCGCGCTCGCGCTCCGCCCACCTGCGGGTTGCGCGCAAGATCGCCGAACCGACGCCGAGCGGAGGGGTCGGCTGATGGCTGTAACCGCCCCCAAGCGCCGCTCCAGCGCCGCTCCGGCACCGGCTCCGTCGCGGACCAAAGCGCCGAAACGGGCGAAACGAAAGAACACTCCGGGCGAGATCACCATCCACCGCACCAAGGGCGCCGCCGCGGCGCCCGCCCGGCGTGCCCCGGCCCGCAAAGCGCCCGCCCGCTCGGTGCCGCGGGTGCGGACCGCGCCCAGGCCCGGGAGCCGCCGCAGCGCCCAGCCGAAACTTGCCCTGGTCGTCGGCCGTACCGCCGCCGGCGTCCGTCATCTGCCCGACTCGAGCCTGATCGTGCGGATGACGCGCGGGCGCACCTGGATCGCCGTGCTCGGCGTGCTCCTGGTCGGCATTGTCGCCCTCAACGTCGTCACCCTCAGCTTCGCTGCCTCGACCGGCGACATCGACCAGAACATCACCGCCCTCGAAAAGGACATCTCGATGACCAAGAACCGGGTCGCGGCGAAGTACGCGATCAAGCGGATCCGATACGAGGCCGGCAAGCAGGGCTTGGCGATGTCGACCCAGATCGAGCCGTCGGTGATCAAG
This sequence comes from Solirubrobacterales bacterium, assembly GCA_035509895.1. Taxonomy (GTDB): domain Bacteria; phylum Actinomycetota; class Thermoleophilia; order Solirubrobacterales; family 70-9; genus VAYN01. The sequence goes on along the minus strand of DATKIA010000015.1, from coordinate 12,443 downwards.
TTCGAGCACAGGGACATCGAGACCGCCGCCCAGCGGCTTTCGGGCGCGGGTTGATGCGCCTGATCGAGCGCCGCATCGGGTTGCTCTTCGGTGCTTTTCTGTTGTGCTTCCTGGTGATCATCGCCCGCGCCTTCTGGCTGCAGGGCGTACAGGGCTCCTCGCTCGCCTCGCAGGCGATCTCGCAGCAGACCGAGACGCTCGAAGTGCCAGGGCTGCGCGGCAGCCTGCTCGACCGCCGTGGCGGCACCCTCGCCGCCTCTGAAGACGCGGCGACGATCTACGCGACGCCCTACCAGGTCAAGAACCCGCCGCAGGCGGCGGCGAAGCTGGCGCCGATCCTCGACCAGAAGAAGGGCGAAGTGCTGGAAGCGCTGACCGAGGAATCGGGCTTCTCCTATGTCGCCCACAAAGTCGACCTGCAGACGGCGGCGCGGATCGAACGCCTGGACCTCGAAGGGATCGGCGAGCTGCCCGACAGCCGCCGCACCTACCCCCAGGGCGACATGGCGGGCCAGGTGATCGGCGCCGTCGGCTCCGAAAACCAGGGGCTGATGGGGCTCGAGCTGGGCGAGGAATCGGTGCTCGCCGGTGAAGACGGCGAACGCAGGATCGTCAACGACGCGCTCGGCGACCCGATCCGGATGGAAACCGTAAAGGAAGCAAGCGACGGCGAAAACATCCAGCTCACCCTCGATCCGGTGATCCAGCAGAAGACCGAACAGGCGCTGGCCCGGGTCGGCGAAACCTACTCGCCGAAGGGAGCGACGGCGATCGTCGTCGACCCGCGCAGCTCGCAGATCCTGGCGATGGCGAACTGGCCGCCGGTCGACCCGACGGATCTTTCGGAAGCGAGCGAAGAAGACCTGATGAACCGCGCCACCGGCTTCAACTACGAGCCGGGTTCGACCTTCAAGGCGTTCACGGTCGCGGCCGCGCTGGAAGAAAAACTGGTGACGCCGACGACCGAATTCACTCTCGAACCGACCATCCACGTCGCTGACCGGACGATCGAAGACGCCGAGGAACGCGGCACCGAAAACATGACCGTGGCCCAGATCCTGGCCAAATCCTCGAACGTCGGCGCGGTCACGATCGGGCTCGAGGTCGGCGCCGACAAATTCAGCAAATGGATCGACCGCTTCGGTTTCGGCCGCCCGACCGGGGTCCAGTTCCCGGGCGAGGAACAGGGGATCGTCACCCCGCTCGACGAATACTCCGGCTCGACGATGGGCAACCTGCCGATCGGGCAGGGAATCTCGGTGACGCCGATGCAGATGATCCAGGGCTACACCGCGATCGCCAACGACGGCTGGCTGAAACCGCCGCAGCTGATCAAGCGCGTCGGCGAAGAAGAGGTGCACGAGCCGAAAGGGCGCCGCGTGATCAAAGCCGAGACCGCGGCCGAGATCCGGGAAATGCTCGAAGGCGTGCTGGCGGCGGGCGGCACCGCGTCCGAGGTCAGCGTCCCCGGCTACAGCCTCGCCGGCAAGACCGGCACCGCGCAGGTCGCCGAAAACGGGACCTACTCGGAGACCAAATACGTCGCTTCCTTCATCGGCTTCGCCCCGGCCAAGAACCCGCAGCTGCTGGCGGCGGTGATCGTCGACCAGCCGCAGGGTGAAATCTACGGCGGCTCCGTTGCGGCGCCCGCCTTCGGCGAAATCGCTGCCTTCGCGCTGCCCTACCTCGGAGTGCCGCAGGAATAGGCCGGGCCGGCCGCTGCCGGTCGCCAACCTAGAATCGGCGCCGATGAGGCTGGATCAGCTCGTGGCGGGAGTCCCAGGCGTCGACCGCGTCGTCGGCGACGGAGCCGTCGAGATCACCAAGCTCGCCTACGACAGCCGCAAGGCCGGCCCCGGGGCGCTGTTCTTCTGCGTCGTCGGCGCCAAGCGCGACGGCCACGACTTCGCGCTCGACGTGGTCGAGGCGGGGGCGGCGGCGCTGGTCGTCGAGCGCGAGCTGGTCGTCGACGCGCCCCAGGTCGTGGTCGCCGACGCGCGGGCGGCGATGGCGCCCTTGGCGGCGCGGTTCGAGGGCGACCCGACCGCGGAGCTGCGGGTGATCGGGGTCACCGGGACCAACGGCAAGACGACCACTGCCTTCCTGATCCGCGAGATCCTCGAGGCGGCGCGGATCCAGTGCGGGCTGCTCGGCACCGTCAAGCAGATCGTCGGCGAGGTCGAGGAGGAGGTCGAACGGACGACGCCGGAGGCGATCGACTTACAGGCGACCTTCCGGCGCATGCTGCGAAGCGGCGACCGCGCCTGCGCGATGGAGGTCTCCTCGCACGCGCTGGTCCTGCACCGGGCCGACGCGATCCACTTCGAGCTCGCCCTGTTCACGAACCTGACCCAGGACCACCTCGACTTCCACGCCGGCATGGAGGACTACTTCCGGGCCAAGCGCAAGCTCTTCGAGCGCGAGCCGGAGACCGCGGTGGTCAACGTCGACGATCCCTACGGGGCGCGGCTGGCGGGCGAGATCGACTGCGTCACCTTCTCCGCCGAGGGCGCCGCGGCCGACTACAGCGCCCGCGACGTCTCCTTCGACGCCGGCGGCGCTGAGTTCAGCGTCGGCGAGACGCGGCTGCGGACGCGGCTGCCCGGCCACTTCAACGTCGCCAACGCGCTCGGTGCCTACGCCGCGGCGCGGGAGCTCGGGATCGCCGCCGACACCGCGGCGGCCGGGTTGGCGCGGGCGGCGCGGGTGCCGGGGAGGTTTGAGCCGGTCGACGAGGGGCAGGAGTTCGCGGTGCTGGTCGACTACGCACACACGCCGGATTCGGTGGAGAACGTGCTGCGAGCGGCGCGGCGCCTGACCAGCGGCCGGCTGATCTCGGTCTTCGGCGCCGGCGGCGACCGTGATCGCGACAAGCGGCCGAAAATGGGGCGGGCCGGGGGCGAGCTCTCCGACCTCGCCGTCATCACCTCGGACAACCCGCGCTCGGAGGATCCGGCGACGATCGTCGCCGAAGTCGCGGCCGGGGCGGAGGGGCAGGCGGCCACGGTCGAGATCGAGGTCGACCGGCGGGCGGCGATTGCGCTGGCGCTGGCCGCTGCGGGACCTGGGGATACGGTGGTGATCGCCGGCAAGGGTCACGAGCAGGGGCAGGAATTCGCCGACGGGCGCAAGGTCCCGTTCGACGACCGCGAGGTCGCCCGCGAGGAGCTGGCCAAGCTGGCGGGCTCAGCGTGAGCTCGATCGCCGCCGACGCCGCTGCGAGGATCGGCTGATGGGTGAAGTCCTGATCGCGGGCATGGCGGCGATGCTGATCTGCATCTTCCTCGGCCCCAAATTCATCGAATACCTGCGGGTGCGCGAGTTCGGGCAGAACATCCGCGAGGAGGGGCCACAGGGCCACCACACCAAGGCCGGGACGCCGACGATGGGCGGCCTGATCGTCTTCGCCTCGATCTGCGTCCCCTACCTGGTCCTCTCCAACCGCGATCCCCAGAGCCTGACCGTGTTCGGCGTCGCCCTCGGCTGCGCCGCGCTCGGTTTCGCCGACGACTACATCAAGATCGTCAAACGGCGCTCGCTCGGGCTTTCCGCCCGCTGGAAGATCTTCGGCCAGGTGATCCTCGCCCTGATCCTCTGGTGGGTCGCCCGCCACGAGGTCGGGCTCGAGCCGATCCTCTACTTCCGGATCGGTGACGCCAGCATCGACCTCGGCCCGGTCCTCTACTTCATCCTCGTCTTCCTCGTCCTCTCCGGCTTCTCCAACGGCGTCAACCTGACCGACGGCCTCGACGGTCTCGCCGCCGGCTGCTGCGCGATCGTCTTCCTCGCCTACACGGCGATCTCGTTCGTCGCCAACGAGCAGCAGGACCTGGCACTGCTCTCCGCCTGCTTCGTCGGCGCCTGCATCGGCTTCCTCTGGTTCAACGCCTTCCCGGCCTCGATCTTCATGGGCGACACCGGTTCACTCGGCCTCGGCGGGGCGATCGGGGCGCTGGCGGTGATGACCCAGACCGAGGTGCTGCTGCTGATCATCGGCGGCATCTTCGTGATCGAGGCGCTCTCGGTCGCGATCCAGGTCTTCTCCTTCAAAACCTTCCGCCGCCGCGTCTTCCTCATGGCCCCACTGCATCACCACTTCGAGATGATGGCCTGGTCGGAGACGAAGATCATGCTCCGCTTCTGGATCATCGCCGCCGTCTGCTCGGGCATCGGCTTCACGCTGTACCAGCAGTCGATCGGCCGCTAAAGCGCTATTAGCGTTTGCACCGCTCCGGAAGGTTGAATTGATGGGGCGCCGGTCCCCGGTTACCTTCGAGATGCGTCCACGCTGGATTGGGCGCACTGGGGGAGCTGAAGGTGGCAGAGGAGCCAAAACAGGAGGCGGCGAGCGAGGAACTGATCCGGGCGGAAGCGATGCTCGTGCGGGCGCTGGCGGCCGAGCGGAAACTGCTCGCTCGCTGCATCGTCGCCTTCGTCGTCGTCCTGATCGCGGCGGTGCTCTTCGGCATCGGCGGGCCGGCGCCGACCTGCCTGCTCGCGATCACGACCCTGGGGGCGATCTTGGGCAGGGCAAAGGGTCCGCCCGCCTGAGGGCGAAGCAGTGTTATGTGAACGTGGTGCCAGCGAAGGAGATCCGCCCGCCGCTGCCGCAGGGGCCGTTTCTGGTCGTCGGCCTGGCTCGCTCCGGGCAGGCCGCGGCGCGGCTGCTGGCGGGGCGCGGGGAGACGGTGCGGGCGGTCGATTCCGGTCATCCCGAGGGTGCGGAAGGGCTTTCGGGGGCAGGTGTCGAAGTGGCACGGGATACGGATGGATTGGCAGCACTCGAGTTGACGCGGACCGTCGTCAAGAGCCCGGGGGTGCCCCGGGAGGCGGCGGTGATCGCGGCTGCGCTGGAGCGGGGAATCGACGTGGTCGGCGAGCTCGAGCTCGCCTGGCGGGCATTGCCGAACAGGTTTGTCGCCGTGACCGGGACCAACGGCAAGACGACCACGGTCGAGCTGCTCGGCCACATCTACCGCAGCGCCGGTGAGCCGGTTGCGGTCGCCGGCAACGTCGGCACGCCGCTCTCCGGTTTGGTCGGCGAGGTCGACCCCGAGGCGACGGTCGTCTGCGAGTGCTCCAGCTTCCAGCTCGAGGACACGAGCTACTTCGCACCCGAGTGCGCGGTCTACCTCAACCTCGCCGCCGACCATCTCGACCGCCACGGCGACATGGCTGCCTACGGGCAGGCGAAGCTGCGGATCTTCGCCAACCAGGGCAACGACGACCTCGCCATCTACAACGCCGACGAGCCAGAGCTGGAAGGCGTCGACCTCGGCGGTTGCGCCCGTCGCGTCGCCTTCGGCCACGGCGCCGGGCCCGATCGCGAGGTCGAGCTCGACGACGGCACGATCTTCTACGACGACGAGCCGCTGATCGCGGTCAACGAACTGGGCCTGATCGGCGAGCACAACGTCGCCAACGCGATGGCTGCCGCAGCGGCGGCGCTCTCGATGGGGGTCGGCCGCGAGGCGGTGCGGGCGGGGTTGCGCAGCTTCACCGGGGTCCCGCACCGACTCGAGCGGATCGCCGAGATCGACGGCGTCGCCTTCGTCAACGATTCGAAGGCGACCAACGTCGCCTCCGCCGCGGTTGGGATCCGCGCCTTCGCCGACCCGGTCCACGTGATCCTCGGCGGCAGCGACAAGGGTGAGGCGTTTTTGGGGCTGCTGAAACCGATCATCGAGCGCTGTGCGGCCTGTTACCTGGTCGGCGATACCGCCGAGCGGATGGCGCTGGAGTTGGAGCCGGTCACAGTCGCCGACGTTTCGCTGATCCGCTGCTCCGACCTCGACGACGCCGTCCACCGCGCCCACGCGGCTGCGGTCGCGGGCGGCGGCGGAGTCGTGCTGCTCTCCCCGGCCTGCGCCAGCTTCGACGCCTTCGAGAACTACGAAGCGCGCGGCGAGCGCTTCCGCGAGATCGTCGAGGGGCTGGCGTGAGCACGCTGGCGCTACGGCGCTTCGGTCTTGGCACCAGGTCGAAGAAGACGAAGGCGCGCGCCCGCCGGGCCGCCGTCTCGACCGAGTACAACATGCTCTTGACCGCGACCCTGTGCCTGCTGGCGCTGGGCGCGGTAATGGTCTTCTCGGCCAGCTCGACGACCCGGATCCTGCAGGATGGTGGCCTCTCGGACTCGGCCTTCTACCTGAAGCGGACGCTGCTGTTCGGCGCCGTCGGGCTGGTGATCATGCACGTCGTCGCGCGCACGCCGCTGATCACGATCAGGCGCCTGACGCCGCTCCTGCTCGGCGGCTCGCTGTTTCTGCTCGTCGCCGTGCTCGGGGTCGGCTCCAACGTCAACGGCGCCAGCCGCTGGATCGGCGGCGGCTCGTTGCAGATCCAGCCCTCGGAGCTGGCCAAGGTGGCGCTGATCCTCTACGGCGCCGACATGCTGGCGCGCAAGCCGAAGCGGGCGCGCTCGCTGGAAGGCTTCATGCCGTTCCTGCTGGTCACCGCCGGCACCTGCTTCCTGATCATGCTGCAGCCTGACATGGGGACGACGATGGTGATCCTCTTCGCCGTCGGCGCGACCTTGGTCGCCGCCGGCGCCCGGCCCGCCGACCTCGGCAAGATCGCGCTGGCGATCGGCGTCGGCGCCCTGCTGATGGCGATCGTCGAGCCCTACCGGATGGCCCGTCTCACTTCGTTCCTGCATCCCAGCGACTCGGCCGAAGGCGCGGGGTTCCAGGCGGCGCAGGCGAAAATCGCACTCGGCTCCGGCGGTCCGCTCGGGGTCGGGATCGGCAACGGCGTCCAGAAGGCCTTCTATCTGCCGGAGGCCCACACCGACATGATCTCGGCGGTGATCGGCGAGGAGCTGGGGATGGTCGGGATCGTGGGGGTGGTCGGCCTGTTCGGGATGCTCGGCTACGCCGGACTCAAAGTCGCGCAGAAAGCGAAGGACACCTACGGCAAGCTGCTGGTCGCCGGGCTCACCTCGCTGATCGTCGTCCAGGCGATCATCAACCTCTTCGCGGTGATGGGGCTGGCGCCGCTGACCGGGGTGCCGTTGCCCTTCGTCTCCTACGGGAACAGCAGCCTGATGGCGACGCTGTTCGCGGTCGGGCTGATCCTCAACGTCGCCCGTGGCGGCAGCGGCGGTGCGGCGCGAGCGGGGACGGGTTCCGGCACTGGCAAACTGCGCAGCGTCGATGGCGGGCGCGCGCCCGCCCGTGAAAGGAGTCGTTCCAGCAGTGCCAGGAAACCCAAAGGTGGTGGTCGCAGCGGGCGGAACGGCCGGCCACGTCGTTCCGGCCCTGGCGGTCGCTGAGGAGCTCAGGGCCAGCGGCGCCCAGGTCAGCTTCCTCGGCACCCGTGAGCGGGTCGAGGCCGAGATGGTCCCGGCCGCCGGCTACGAGATCGACTTCATCAAGGTCCGCGGCGTCGACCGCGGCAACCCGCTGCGGGCCGCTCGCGCCGGCTTCGAGGCGCTCGGCGCGGTCTCCGCTGCCCGCAAGGTGTTGCGCCGGCGCGGCGCCGATGTGGTGATGGGCGGCGGCGGCTTCGTCGCCGGGCCGGCGGGGCTGGCGGCGGTCCGCAGCGGCACGCCGCTGGTCCTGACCGAGGCCGACAGCCACCTCGGTCTCGCCAACCGCCTGCTCGCGAACCGGGCCGCGCGGGTCTGCCTCGCCTTCCCGATCGAGGGCCGCGAGGGGGACCGGTACCTGCTGACCGGGCGGCCGGTGCCGGTCGAGGTGCTGGCCGCCGACCGCGGCGCCGCGCGGGAGCGGTTCGGGATCCCGGACGGGGCCCGCTGCCTGTTCGTCGTCGGCGGCAGCCAGGGGGCGCGGACGATCAACTTCGCCGCGCTCGAGGCCTTCGCCGAGCGCCCGGGGCGTGACTTCCACGTCCTCCACCTGAGCGGCAAACGCGATTACGACGAGCTGCGTAAACGGCTCGATGCAGCGCCCGATCCCGAGGACTACACGCTGGTCGCCTTCGAGCCCGGCGGCCTTGGCGAGTTCCTCGCCGCCTCCGATTTGGTCCTCGGTCGCTCCGGCGGTTCGATCTTCGAGGTCGCTGCGGCCGGGCGCCCGGCGATCCTCGTCCCCTACCCGCACGCGACCGCCGACCACCAGAGCGCCAACGCGGCCTGGATGGAGGCGGCGGGGGCGGCGATGGTGATCGCCGATGACGAGCTCAGCGCCGAGCGGCTCGCCGCCGCGGTCGCGGGGCTGTTCGGCGAGCCGGAGAGGCTGGCGGCGATGGCGACGGCCTCGCGTTCCCTCGCCAAACCCGATGCCGCACAGCGGATCGCCGACGAGGTGCTGAAGGCGGCCGGCTCGGAACTATCGACCCGGACGCTGGACGAGAGAGACCGGCTGTGAGCGCGGCGGCCGCTGGCCCCTGGGACGGGCGCCGACTCCACTTCATCGGCATCGGCGGGGCCGGGATGAGCGGCCTGGCGCTGGTCTGCGCCCGGCTCGGCGCCAGCGTCACCGGCAGTGACCGGGCCGACTCCTCTTATATGGAGCGCTTGCGCGCCGCCGGCCTCGAGCCGGTCGTCGGCCACGCTGCCGCCAACCTGCCGGAGGGAGCCGAGGTCGTCGTCTCGACCGCGATCGGCGCCGACAATCCGGAGCTGGCACTGGCCCGCGAGCGCGGGGTCGAGCCGATCCACCGCGGCGCCCTGCTGGCCGAGCTCTGCGCCGAGAAGCGGCTGATCGCGATCGCCGGCACCCACGGCAAGACGACGACGACGGCGATGGCGGTTTGGGCGCTGCGCGCGATCGGCGCCGATCCCGCCTTCTTCGTCGGTGGTGAGGTGCCCGGGCTGGGAGAGGACGGCGCCGCCGCCAACGCCGGCTGGGGAGAGGGTGAGTGGGTGGTGGCCGAGGCCGACGAGAGCGACGGCAGCTTCCTCGACCTGAAGCCGGAGATCGCCGTCGTCACCAACGTCGAGATGGACCACCACAGCCGCTGGGGCTCACTGGCCGAGCTGCAGGAGGCCTTCGACCGCTTCACCGCGCCGGCCCGGGAGACGGTCGAGTTCGACCTCGACTCGCCGGGCCCGGCCGATCTGACCCTCGCCGTTCCCGGCGACCACAACCGGCTCAACGCCCGCGCTGCGCTCGGGGCGATCGCGGCGGCTGGGTTCGACGTCGACGGGGCGGCTGCGGCGTTGGCCGACTTTCCCGGGGTCAAGCGGCGGCTCGAGCGCAAGGGGAGCCGGGGGCCGGTCTCTATATACGACGACTACGCGCACCACCCGACCGAGGTCCGCGCTGCGCTCTCCGCCCTGCGCGATTCGGACCCCTCCTGCCTGATCGCGGTCTTCCAGCCCCATCTTTACTCGCGAACGAAGGCGCTCGCCGAGGAGTTCGGCGCCGCCCTGACGATCGCCGACGAGGCGGTCGTCCTCGACGTCTATCCCGCCCGCGAGGAGCCGGTCGGCGAGCTGGCCGGGGTCAGCGGGCTGCAGGTGGCCGCGGCGGCGGCGGATCGCGGCGGCGGTATGCCGGTTGCCTGGATACCGAGCGCCGACGCCGCCGAGCGCTTCCTGGTGCGACGACTCGATCGGGCCGGCGAGGGCACGGTCCTGGTCACGATCGGCGCCGGCGACGTCTTCAAGCTCGGCGAGGCGCTGGTTGAGGAGCGCCCGTGAGCGCGGCGGCGGCGAACGGGGTCCCGGCTGGCCTCGAGCGCGACTACCCGCTGGCGCGTCTGACCACGGTGCGGACCGGGGGGGACGCCGACTGGTTTGCTGCGCCCGGAGACGCCGAGGCGTTGGTCGAGCTCTTGCGTTGGGCGGATCGGGAGGGCCTCGCCGTAGGAGTGGTCGGTTCCGGCTCGAACCTGCTGGTAGCCGACGATGGATTCCACGGACTTGCAATCAAGCTGGACGGAGGCCTCGCGACGATCGAGCGCGACGGCGAGCGGCTGCTCTGCGGCGGCGGCGCCCGGCTGCCGACGGCGGCGAGCAAAGCTGCCGGCTGGGGCCTCTCCGGGATCGAGTTCGGCGTCAACATCCCCGGCACCGCGGGAGGGGCGGTGCGGATGAACGCCAACGCCTACGGCGGCCAGCTGGCCCGGGTGCTCGAATGGGTCGAGATCTGCACCCCAGCCGGCGCCGAGCGCCGCGACCCCGATCAGCTCGGGTTCACCTATCGCAACTCGAACCTGCGCGCGGGCGAAGTCGTCTCCCGCGCCGGCTTCCGGCTGCGGCCCGGTGACCCGGCCGCGATCAGGGCGACGATGGCGGAGATGCGCCGGCGCCGGCACGAGGCGCAGCCGAAAGGGATCAAGACCTTCGGCTCGACCTTCAAGAACCCGGACGACCCGCAGGCGGAAGGGCGCAGCGCTGGCGAACTGCTGGAGGCCGCCGGCTGCCGCGGCCTGCGCCAAGGTGGTGCCCGCTTCTCGGAGAAGCACGCCAACTTCGTCGAGAACTTCGACGGCGCCAGTACGGCCGACGTGCTGGAGCTGATGGCGGCGGGTAGGCGCCGAGTGCACGAGCGCTTCGGGGTCGAGCTGGAGCCGGAGGTCCAGGTGTTGGGCGACGTGCGGTGCCCCGATACCTGGGAGCTGTGAGGCGCTGGCTGGCGATCGCCGCGATCGTCGTCCTCGCGGCCGCGGCCGCTTACTGGTTCCTGGTTCGCGACAAGACCGTCACCGCCAGCGTCTACGTGCCCGAGCTGACCGCGACGATCGGCAGCGGCGAAGACGCGGTCGGGGTCAGCTCGACCGGCCAGATCGTCACCTTCATGCCGGTTCCGGAGGAACCGCCGCTGCCGAGGCTGCCGCTCGACGAGGTGCCGAAGAACGGCAAGCTCGCCGGCCCGGTGCTACAGCAGGCGAAGGTGCTGGGAGCGGCGCCGGCCGCCCTCCGTCCCTACGTCGAACGCAGCTATTACGGCGAAAGCGGCGTCGACGTCGATCTCACCTCGGGGATCGAACTTCGCTTCGGCGACGCCTCGCAGGCGCAGCGGAAGTGGCAGGCGGCGGCGGCGATCCTCGCCGATCCCTCGATCGCCGCGCTTGATTATGTCGACCTGCACGCGCCCACCCACCCGGCCTACGGGGGAGAAGGACACTTGCTGCCGCCCGTCGAATGACCGGCTTACAGCGCGCCTTTGCGTGCTCATGCCCAACTCTCGACCTTAGAGTGAGGGTGGCGAAACCCTCAAGCCGGGGTTGAGATTTCAGCCTTGCACGATGCCTGTCGTACGTTTGACAGACCCGCAACAATGCCCTACGTTGAGCGCAATTTCCGCACTAAAGGCGAAGGATCGAACCGTCGATCATTGCTGAAGGTTCGGATGTCAAAAGGCTCAACTCAAAATTCCGACCCTCAAGTCGGGCCCAGCTGGAAAGAAATCGGGAGATGGAATCCACTTACCTAGCGGTGATCAAGGTCGTCGGCGCCGGCGGCGGCGGTACGAACGCGGTCAGTCGCATGATCGATGCCGGCATTCGCGGCGTCGAGTTCGTCGCCGTCAACACGGACGCCCAGGCGCTGCAGGCCTGTGACGCCGACATCAAGCTTTCGATCGGCCAGGAGCTGACCCGCGGCCTCGGTGCCGGCGGCAACCCCGAGGTCGGCGCCGGCGCGGCGGCCGAGAGCCGGGACGAGATCAAGGAGGCGCTGAAGGGCGCCGACATGGTCTTCGTCACCGCCGGCGAGGGTGGCGGCACCGGCACCGGCTCGGCGCCCGTGATCGCCGAGATCGCCAAGGAAGAGATCGGCGCCCTCACCGTCGGCGCGGTGACCAAGCCGTTCGAGTTCGAGGGCAAACGACGGATGCAGCAGGCGCTCGAGGGGATCGAGAAACTGCGCAACAACGTCGACACCCTGATCATCGTTCCGAACGAGAAGCTGCTGCAGGCCGTCGAGCGCCGCACCTCGGTCCTCGAGGCCTTCCGCCAGGCCGACGACATCCTCCGCCAGGGCGTCCAGGGCATCACCGACCTGATCACGATCCCCGGCCTGATCAACCTCGACTTCGCCGACGTGCGGACGATCATGCGCGACGCCGGCTCGGCCCTGATGGGCGTCGGCTCGGCCTCCGGTGAGGCCCGCGCACTGGACGCCGCCAAGGCGGCGATCACCTCGCCGCTGATCGAGGAGTCGATCAAAGGCGCGACCGGGATGCTGCTCAACATCACCGGTCCCGAGGACCTCGGTCTGTTCGAGGTCAACGAGGCGGCGCAGCTGGTCCAGGCCGAGGCCGACGACAACGCCAACATCATCTTCGGTTCGGTCGTCGACCAGTCGATGCGCGACGAGGTCCGGGTGACCGTGATCGCGACCGGCTTCGAGGGCTTCGAGCTCCTCGCCCGCTCACCGCAGCGGGTGCGGCGCCGTTACGAGAGCCGGCCTCGCGTAGATGCTGAAGACCGCGAAATCCGAAAACTTAGGGTCTCGGACGACGACATCGACGTGCCGGGTTTTCTCAAAGAATGACGTTGGGCGGGGGTCGGCAGCCCCACCCAAAACCCCC
>DATKIA010000014.1:0-9896 GCA_035509895.1 Solirubrobacterales bacterium | reverse complement strand
ATCGGCCATCAGTACGTTCTTTGGGGCGCCGCCGGGCTGATCTGCCTGGTCACGTTCGTGGCCCTGATCCTGGTCCCTGCGCTCAGCTCCTACGGCCGGATCTGGGAGAAGGCGGCTGCCAGCTTCCTTGCCGTATTCGTTCTCGCGACGCTACTGCTGTCGGGCATCGTGATCGGTTTGGTGGTCGTCTACTACTGGACGGACATCAACAACTTCATCAACGGCACGTAGGGGCGGACCCCACCAGGCAGGCGGTACCGGAGGGCGGTTTGCGCCGTGGTCGGGATAATGGAGGCATGCCAGCAGCCTCGAAAAGCAGCGAAAACCCTGCCCGGGCAGGGGATCCGACGCTGCTCGACGCGCTCTCGGAAGCGGTTGAGTCCGGCGCCGGGCTGCCCGCTGTGGCGCGGGCGGCGGCGCGCCTGCTCGGCGCCAGCGTCGCCCTGATCGACCGCTCGAGCGCGGTGCTCGCGGTCGCCGGCGCCTCGCCGGACCAGGAGCAGAGGCTGCTCAGCGGCGGCGAGGGCGTGACCAGCGTCGAGCTGCGGGTCGCCGACGCCGCGGTCGGTGAGCTCCGCTACCGCGCAGCCAGCCCGCCCGAGCCGGCGATCGCGCGGATGGTGACGACCCTTCTGGCTTTGGAGCTGGAGCGTTCGCGGGCGCCGGAGTGGGCGAGCGAGGAGGTCGCCAGCGCCTTCGTTTCCGCCGTCCTCAACCGCGAGGTGACCGACCGCGGCGACATCGTCGCCCGCGGCGCCGAGCTCGGCGCCGATCTCGACCGTGGTGCCGGGGTGCTGATGCTGCGCGCCGCGCCGCGGGCCGCCCAGGATGGCGAATGGCGCCAGCGGGTCCTCGTCCTCGCGATGCGGACCCTGCGCTCCCTGGCGCCCGGCTCGCTGGCGATGACCGAGGGCGGCGAGGACGCCGCCGCCAACATCGCCGTGATCGTTCCTGCCGAGGATGACGAGCGGCTCGCCCGCGCCGCCGCCGGCCTTGCCCGCGAGCTCGACGACAGCCTCGCCGGCTTCCACCTGACGACCGGTCGCAGCCGCCGCTGCGCCGACCCGGTCGACCTCTACCGCGCCGGCTCGGAGGCGAAGCTGGCGGTCAACGTCGGCGAGGCGGAGGGCCACTCGACGCTCGCTTTCGAGGACACCGGCGCCTACCGCCTGCTGCTGCCGGCGATGAGCGAGGACCCAGGCGAGCTCGAGCGCTTCTACGCGGAGACGATCGAGCCGCTCTCCAAATACGACGAGCAGTACGAGACCGAGCTGGTCGCCACCGTCGAGGCCTACCTCGACAACGACGGCAACGTCGCCGCCACCGCCAAACAGCTCTTCACCCACCGCCACACGGTCCGCTACCGGCTCGAGCGCGTGCGCGAGCTCTGCGGCCACGACGTCTCCGCCACCGAAGGCCGCGAGAAGCTCGGCCTCGGCCTCAAGGCGATGCGCGTCCTCGGCATCGCCTCCCCCAAGGGCCCGGCCCTCGAGCCCGGCTCGAAGGGCGGCAAAGTCGCCCGCGGCGCCGACGAGTAGGGCGGCGCAAGCGCACCCGGCGGCCGCGCCGGAGTTCCGGGGGAAGGATTTGAACCCTCGCTACCTGGACCAAAACCAGGCGTGCTACCGCTACACCACCCCGGAGCGCCAGCTGAGGGTATCGCCGTCCGGGGCGATCGATGCGGCACTTGAACACCTATGCGGTGTCGAATTGCCGCATCGGCGTCCGCAAGCGCCCATAGGCTCCTCAGCCATGGAGTACGGAGGAGCGTCGATGGATCCGGTCGTCCGCGACGGCCTCACCCGCAGCTGGAAGGGGCTGATGGCGGTCGGCATCGTCGCGATCGTGATCGGGTGCATCGCGATCCTGATCCCGGCGGTCGCCTCGGTCGGGACCGCGATCTTCATCGGCTGGATCCTGGTCATCGCCGGTGCCTTCCTCGTCGCCGCCGCCTTCTCGGCCCACTCGGTCGGCTCGCTGCTGCTGCGGCTGCTGTGGGCGGCGATCACGGTGATCGTCGGCCTCTGGCTGATCGTCGAGCCCCACAACGGCACCCTGACCCTGACCTTCGTGCTCGGCGTCTACTTTCTCTTCATGGGGATCACCCGGATCACGGTCGCTTTCCTCGGCCGCGGCCAGCCGAACGCCGGCTGGGTCGGGCTCAGCGGCGTCTGCGGTCTGCTGATCGGAATCCTCGTCCTCGTCAAGTTCCCCAGCTCCGCCGACTGGGCGATCGGCCTCCTCGTCGGCATCGACCTGATCTTCGCCGGCTGGACGCTGACCGCGATTGCGCTCGTCGGCAAAGAACTGTCACGCGGAAGCTCCCAAGCTCGATCCGTCTAGTTCGGCGGTTCCTCGCGGGGGTCCCTCTTAGGGGAGGGTCCGAGAACGGACGCACCCGCCCGCCCGCAGGACCCTCCCCTATGACAGGACCCGCGCGCCACCACTACGATCTTGCGGGTGAGTCACCCCCTGGTCCTGGTCATGGCGGCGGGCAAGGGCACGCGGATGCGGTCCAGCCTGCCGAAGATGATGCATCCCGTCTGCGGGAGGCCGATGGTCGCCTGGCCGATCCTCGCTGCCCGTGAGGCCGGCGCCGGGCGGGTCGCGGCGATCGTCTCGCCGGGCCAGGACATCTCCGCCGGCCTCCCCGGCGAGGTCGAGCTGGTCGAGCAGCCCGAGCCCGACGGTACCGGCGGCGCGATCCGCGCGGCGACGGCGCTGATCGAGGAGAGCGAGACCGTTCTCGTCCTCTCCGGCGACGTGCCGCTGATCTCGACCGAGGTAATCGCCGAGCTGCTCGCCGCCCACGCCGCCACCGACGCGGCGGCGACGATGCTGACGATCGAGCTCGACGACCCCGGCTCCTACGGCCGCGTCATCCGCGGCGAGGGCGGCGCCGTCGAACGCGTGGCCGAGGCCAAAGCCGACGGCGATGCCGACCCCGAGCAGCTGGCGATCCGCGAGATCAACGCCGGCACCTACGCCTTCGACGCGGCTCCCCTCGCCGTTGCCCTGGCGACCCTCTCCAACGACAACGCCCAAGGCGAGTACTACCTGCCCGACGTCTTCCCGGCGATGCACGCCGCCGGCCACGCCGTCGCCGCCCACCTTGCCGACGATGTCGCGGTGACGATGGGGGTCAACAACCGCGTCGACCTCGCGGCCGTCGAGACCGAGGCGCACCGTCGCCTGCTCGAGCAGCACATGCTGGCCGGGGTGACGATCGTCGATCCGGCCTCGACCTGGATCGACGCCGGGGTCGAGATCGCCGCCGACGCCCGGATCGAGCCGGGCACGACCCTGCAGGGGGAAACCGAGGTCGGCGCCCACGCCGTGGTCGGGCCGCTGTCGACGCTGATCGACAGCTCGGTCGGGGTTGAGTCGAGCGTGATCCAGTCCTACCTGGTCGAGTGCGAGGTCCGCGACGGCTGCTCGGTCGGTCCCTTCGCCTACCTGCGCCCGGGCGCGATCCTCGACGCCGGTGCCAAGGCCGGCACCTTCGTCGAGATCAAGAATTCGCACGTCGGCAAGAGCGCCAAAGTGCCGCACCTGACCTACCTCGGCGACGCCGACGTCGGCGCCGGCAGCAACATCGGCGCCGGCACGATCACCGCCAACTACGACGGTTTCCGCAAGAGCCGGACTGTGATCGGGGTCGACGTCCGCATCGGCGTTGACACGATGCTGATTGCCCCGGTAGAAGTCGGGGACTCCGCCTACACTGGCGCTGGCGCGGTGATCAAGGACGACGTGCCCCAAGGGGCGCTGGGCGTCAGCGAGAACGCGCAACGGAATATCGACGGATACGCGGCCGAGAAGGCGGCGAAGATGCGAGAGGACGAAAGCGAGTGAGCACGATCGAGCAGCAGCCGCAGGCTTCGACCGCGATCTCCCACGACTACTCGAAGCGGATGATGGTTTTCGGCGGCCGCAGTTCGATGGACCTCGCCGCCAAGGTCGCCGGCAAGCTCGAAATCGACCTCGGCCAGGCGACCCTGAAGACCTTCGCCGACGGCGAGGTCTACTGCCGCTACGAGGAGTCGATCCGCGGCGCCGACGTCTTCATCGTCCAGTCGACCTGCGCCAACGAGCAGAGCGAAATGACGCCGAACGACTCGCTGGTCGAGCTGCTGACGATGATCGACGCCGCCCAGGGCGCCTCCGCCCACCGGATCATCGCCGTCATGCCCTGGTACGGGTACGCCCGCCAGGACAAGAAGTCGGCTCCGCGCGAGCCGATCTCGGCCCGGATCGTCGCCAAGTGCCTGGAGAGCGTCGGGACCGACCGGATCCTGACCATGGACCTCCACGCCGGCCAGGTTCAGGGCTTCTTCCACGTCCCGGTCGACCACATGACGGCGATGCCGATGCTGACCCAGTGGTTCGCCGACCAGTACCCGGCCGAGGATCTGGTGATCGTCTCGCCCGACGCCGGGCGGGTGAAGACGGCGCGCAATTTCGCCCGTCGCATCGGCACCACCTGGGCGGTGATGGAGAAGGAGCGCCCGGCCCAGGCGGTGGCCGAGATCGGCTACGTGGTCGGCGACGTCAAAGGCAAGACCGCGATCCTGGTCGACGACATGATCGCCACCGCCGGCACCCTCTGCGCCGCCGCCCAGGCGGTGCTCGACGCGGGCGCCGCCCGGGTCATCGCCTGCGCCACCCACGGCGTCTTCTCCGGCCCCGCTTACGAACGGCTGGCCGACTCGGCGATCGAGCAGATCGTCGTCACCGACACCCTGCCGCTGCGCCCCGGCGCCCCGGACAACATCACCGTGCTCTCCACCGCCAGCACCTTCGCCGACTCGATCCGGCGGATCTTCACCGACGACTCGGTGAGCGAGATCTTCGCCGGCGAGAACCAGCTCTTCTAGTTGCGCTTTGTCGGCCACAAGGGGGCCGACGCCCTCGTTCCCGGCAACACGCTGGCGAGCTTTGCGAAGGCGGTCGAGATCGGGGTCGACACGATCGAGTTCGACGTGCTCTGGCTGCCGGACTCGCACCTGCCGCTGGAGCAGCGGGCGCCGCTGGTGGTCGCCCACGACTGGGAGGACGCGGAGCGACGGACGCCGCTGGCGCTGACCGAGGCGCTCGACGCCTTCCTCGAGCCGCCCCTCGACCGGGTCGAGATCGACCTCGACGTGAAGCTGCCCGGCCGCGAGGAGGAGCTGGTCGCGGCGCTCAAGGATCGCGGCCTGGTCGAGCGCTCGATGATCTCGACGATGGAGATGCACACCCTGAAACGGGTGCTGGAGCTGGAACCGAAGCTGCGCCGCGGCTGGACCTACCCGAAGGTGACCAAGGACTGGACCAAGAAGCGCTGGGCGAAGGCGCCGATGGCCGCGGCGCTGGTCGGGATGCGCTTTCAGCTCCCCGGGCTGGCGGCGCAGAAGCTGCCCCAGTTCGGGGTCGCGGCGATGTGGGTGTACCACCCGTTGATCAGCGCTCGCCTCGCCCGCATCTGCCGGCACGCCGGCGTCGAGCTGATCGCCTGGACCGTCGACGACGAGGAGCGGATGCGGCGTCTGGTCGACCTCGGCGTCAGCGGCCTTTGCTCGAACGACCCGCGGCTATTCGCTCAAGTCGCGCCGGACCGTCAGCACGGTCCCGATCGCGACCAGGCCCAGCGACCAGGCGGCGAGGACTAGGCCGCCGCCGACCTGGGTCAGGGTGCCGTCGCCTTCGACCCGCCCGTGCAGACTGCCCACCGCCTGGGCCGGGAAGTATTCGCCGATCGTGCCGGGCAGCAGTTCGGGCAGGCCGGAGATGACGAAGAAGACGGCGATCGCGGCGATGATCGCGCCGACCTGGTTACGGACGATCGCGCCGATGCCGAGGCCGAAGGCGGCGAGGAGAGCGAAGGAGACGACGACGCCGGCATAGATCTCGACGAGTTCGCTCGTCGGGGGGAGGATGCCGCCGCGACCGGAGTAGATCGAGAGGGCAAGGCCGCCATTGACGAGGACGAAGAGCAGGCCGGCCAGGATCCCGATCAGCAGTCCGGCGCCGAGCTTGGCAATCAGGACCGGCCAGCGCCTGGGCGCGACGAGGAAGGTCGAGCTGGCCGTGCCGTGGCGGAACTCGGTGGTGATGATCAAGACCCCGAGCACCAGCATCAGCGTCATCAGCAGCCCGAGGCCGGTGATCACCTCGTCGATGTTGCCAATGTCCCCGAACGAGGCAAGACCGGTCAGGAGGCCGGCGAAGAGTCCCTCACAGAGCAGCCCGAGGCCGACCATCACCCACGTCGTGCGGGTCGAGAAGAGCTTGATCCACTCGCTGGCGAGCAGGTTCATGCGGGCTCGTCCTTCTCGTCCATGACCTCGAGGAAGCGCTGCTCGAGGCTGGAGCGCTGGGGGGACAGCTCGTGGAGCGCGATCTGCTCGGCCAGCGCCAGCTCGCCGATCTCCTTCCCGCCGAGGCCGGAGACCAGCAGCGCTCCGTCGTCGGGCTCGACGCTGGCACCGCGCGCCGTCAGCGCCGTGGCGAGTCGCTCCGGGTCGGCGGCTCGCACCCGTGAAGGCACCACGCCGCTGCTGGTGAACTCGGCCAGGGTCGTGTGCGAGACCAGCTTGCCGTTGCGGATCACCACCAGCTCGTCCGCGGTCTGGTCGACCTCGGAGAGGACGTGGCTGGAGACGAGAACGGTCCGTCCCTCGGCGGCCTGGGCGCGGAGCAGGTCCCGCAGCCAGCGCATCCCCTGCGGGTCGAGGCCGTTGGCGGGCTCGTCGAGGATCAGGATCCGCGGGTCGCCGAGCAGCGCTGCCGCCAGCGCCAGCCGCTGGCGCATCCCCAGCGAGTAGCCCTTGACGCGGCGCTTGGCGGCGCCGCTCAGCTCGACCAGCTCCAGCACCTCCTCGACTCGCGAGCGCGGGATCTTCGCCGCGGCGGCGAGGCAGCGGAGGTGGTTGCGGCCGCTGCGCCCGGGATGGAACGCGGTCGCCTCGAGGGCGGCGCCGATCGTCTCCAGCGGCGCCTGCATCGCGACCGGCGGTCGGCCCTCGACCAGGGCTTCGCCACGGCTCGGCCGCAACAGCCCGAGCAAGGCCCGCATCGTCGTCGTCTTGCCGGCGCCGTTGGGGCCGAGGAAGCCGGTCACGCGGCCGGCCTCGACCGCGAAGGAGAGGTCGTCGACGGCGACCGTCTTCCCGTAGCGCTTGGTTAGGTTGCGGACCTCGAGCTCCGGCATTGCCGGAGACCGTATTGGCTCAGACGGTCCCGGGCGTTGCCCCGTGGGGTGCGTTCTTGCCACCCCTTTTCACCTTCACCGCGGACTCCAGCTCCTCCGGGGTGAAGCCGCCGACGGCCTGCCCGTCGACCGCGTAGCGGTAGAGGGCGACGCCGAAGACGCCGTTCAGGGCCTTGGAGATCAGCATCGCGATCGCCAGCACCAGGGCGCCGATCACGACCAGCAGGGCGCCGACGAAGGAGGCCGAGGACCAGATCAGGACGCCGGCCCCGATCAGGATCGCCGCCGGCAGGAAGCCGAGCAGGAAGATCGCGGCGCCGATTGCCAGGTTGCCGGTGATCTGCTGGCCCCATTTGCTCTTGAAGATCGAGGCCGAGCGTTTCAGGGTCGTGAGCGGACCGGTGCCCTCGATCGCGATCACGGGCACGGCGAGGAAGGTGACCAGTGCCCAGGCCATGCCGACAAGGCGGGCGGCGATGTTGCCGAGGGCCCCGCCCTGATTCTCGAGCACTCCCATCAGCACGCTGATCGCGGTCGAGAGGGCCGCCCAGCCGCAGATCTCCGTAAAGCGCGAGCGGGCAACGGCGAGGCCGTCGGAGACGGTTGCCTCCTGGCCGGAGAAGATCATGTTGGCGGCGGCGGCGAGGCCGACGCTGAAGTAGAAGCTGATCACGCTCAGCACGTAGACGCCGATGATCAGCAGCGGCACGGCGCCGCCGTAGGTCTTCTGGTCGAGCAGGTAGAGACCGGGAGCGAAGAAGAGGATCGCCAGCGGGATCATCGCCACCGCGCCGTAGAGGGGGAACCGGATCAGTTCCCGGTGCGAGTTGAGCAGCGCCCAGCTCTTCTTCGTCAGTGCCCAGCCGCGTTTGATCCTGCGCATGGTCGTCTCTCTCCGGTGATAGGGGGTTGGCTCAGGTGGTTTCGGCCAATCCGGGCGTCCGCTTGACCCCGCGCTCCTCGAAATAGTCCCACTCGAGCTGGCCGAGCTCGGTCGCCGGCGGATCTGCATAGACCCACTCACGGCCGATCCGGTGCCAGTTCCGTTTTGCACGAAGCTGCCCAAGCACAGCGACGACGCCGATCTCCATCCGCCGGCCCATCAGCTCGTCGGCCGGGATCGACTCGCGCCGCATCAGGTCGAAGTACTCCGAGCGCGGGTCGTTGGTCGACTCGATGATCTTCATCACCCGCCGCGGCGTGATTTCGATCTCGCGGTCTTCGACGTACCAGCCGCCGACCGCGCGCATGTGGTCCATCAGCCGCTCGGCGTCGAGCTTCGACGGCTTCTTGACGAAGCCGAGCTCGTGCAGGGCCTGGCGGAACGCCTCGGGGTCGTTGCGCGAGGCGGCGTCGAAAGCGCGCTGCTCGAGCAGGATCTGCTCGCGGTCGAGCTTCTTCGTCATTCCGAAGTCGAGCAGGGCGACGCGGCCGTCCTCCATCAGGATGTAGTTGCCGGGATGGGGGTCGGCGTTGAAGTGCTGCAGGTGGTAGATCGAGCCGAAGCTGCCGCGGAAGACGATCTCGCCGAAGCGGCTGCGCTCCTCGTGGGGCAACTGCTTGATCTCCTCGAAGTTCTTGCCCGTCACCAGCTCCGTGACCAGGACTCGCCGCCGCGAGAGTCGTGTGACGACTTCGGGCACGTAGATGAACGGGTGTTCGCGGTAGGCGCGGGCGAAAGAACGCTGGTTTTGCGCCTCGTACTCGTAGTCGAGCTCCTCCAACACCCGCTCGCGCAGCTCCTCGGCGATCGCTTTGGCGTCGAGCCCGGGCGCGATAGCCCGCGCTAGCCGCACCAGGGTGCCGGCGTTGCGCAGGTCCGCCTCGAGCGCCTCGGCGATCCCCGGGTACTGGATCTTGACCGCGACCGCGCGGCCGTCTAGCAGCTCCGCTCGGTGCACCTGTCCGATCGAGGCGGCGGCGAACGCCTCCTCCTCGATCTCGGCGAAGTACTCGGAGAGCGGTTCGCCGTCGTACTCCTCTTCCAGCACCTTGACGACCTTCTCCCACGGCATCGCCGGTGCGTCGGTGCGAAGTTTCGCCAGCTGCTCCTGGTAGATCTCGCGGTACTCCTCGGGGATGAACTCGGTGTCGATGAAGGAGGCGAACTGGCCGAGCTTCATCGCCGCGCCCTTCATCTGGCCGAGAGCGCTGACCATTTTCATCGCCGTCTCCAGGTGGCGCTGCTCGAGGTGCTCCTGCGCGCCCTCCTCGGAGCGGCCGACGTTGGCGGCCTTGGTGCCGGCGTAGCGGGCCCCCTGGACGCCGACGATCGAGCCCAGCTTGGCCGAGCGGCGGATCCGCCCCTTGGGGATCTTTGATTCGTCAGCCACGCGAAAAGGGTGTCACAGGGCCGGGGGGCGTGCCACAGAAGCCCTTCGCAGCACGGTTCTCTATCCTCTCCCGTCCGATGGCAGCTTCCCGCTCCACGCTCAAGGTTTCGCCGCGCTCCGATTTCGGCTCGCGCGCCTCGCGCCGCCTGCGCGGCGAGGGCGTCGTGCCCGGCGTCGTCTACGCGGGCGGGTCGGAGGCGACCGCCTTCCAGGTTTCCGAACGCGATGTCCGCGGCGTCATCGCCGAGGGCGCGGCCCTGTTCGACCTCTCGGTCGACGGCGGCAAAGCGCGCCCCGTCGTTGTCAAGGAGCAGCAGCTCCACCCGGTCAAAGGCACGCTCCGCCATATCGATCTTCAAGAGGTCAAACTC
>DATKIA010000013.1:0-55974 GCA_035509895.1 Solirubrobacterales bacterium | reverse complement strand
TACGACGACGGTCGCGAGGATCTGAAGCCACACCAGTGCCGGGTCTGGATGCCTGGTCCGCCGCCTTTCCACTGGTCCTTGTCGCCGCTTCCCCCGGATCCGGTTCACCCGAAGGATGTTCCGGTTGGCTGCTCGATTCACGTTGACGACTTTGGCAGCACCAGAACCACCAAGGAGCCCTGGGAAGAGTCCAAGGATCGATGGGTAACCGAGGTCGCGCTGTTCCCAGAGTTCGAGGAGAAGCGCGAGGTCTGCCTGAATGATGACACCGTCCACATCCTGCCGACCGGCGGCTGGCCAGAGGTTCGCTACGAGCTGACCATCGAAGGGGAGACCGCCGAAGGGTCCCAAGAGGAAATGGAAGCGCTCCGCCGTTGGGCCGTCGCCGCCCTTGAGGACGAATGGCGGCGGAACCTTTACGCCGCAGCCGCAACTGAGCCCGCCCTGAGCGAGGTCCCGGCATGAAGCGCCAAGCCTCCTGCTGCAACTGCGGCCACTCCTGGCGCACGTCTCAGAACCCTGCACGCTGCTCGCGCTGCCGTAGCCGCCGAGTGGTCTGGGGGGGGGCGTTAGTGCTTCCTAGGCTGAAAGCTGACGCGGAGAGGCGGGCGAGCTGATGGAAACCAGCACCCTGCAGTCCGGCGACCCCATCACCTGCGCCGTCCGCGGCCAGTCGTTCCGAGCCACCTACATCGGCCCGACCAGCAACGGCTGGTTCGAGGTAGAGCCGGTCTCGTCCCGCGCCACCTGGCGACGGGTTAGAGCACACCAGATCGTCAGGAAGGTTGATCGGCAGGAGCGGTTGGAGGTGGCGAGCTAGTGGCCCCCGAAACCCGCGTCTGCGAGAACCCCGGCTGCGACAAGCGGTTCATCGCCAAGAACCCGCGCCGCCGTTTCTGCTCTGACGATTGCCGGTTCGAGGCATGGGACCAAAGCAACCCCCGGACCCCGCGAGAGGACCGTACAACGGTCGACGCGCACCCCCTGGACGAGGTCCGCGCCCAACACGAGGAATCGAAGGGCCGCTGGACGGTGATCGTCCGCGAGCACCTGAACCGCACCCTTATAGAGACCGGCTACGTCAACGCCGAAGACTTCGACGCGCTCGGGATCCCAGCCGAGCACTCCAACCTCGCCAACGCCCAGATGGGCGGCTACGTCAACGCCGGCTATATGGAGGCGATCTCCTGGCGGCGGAGCACGAAGCCCTCTCGCAAGAGCGGGAAAATCTGGGTCTACAAGATCACCAAGCTCGGCCGGGAGAAGCTCGCCGGAGTCGGCGCTGATAGCTGCATGCGTTCCAGCCAAGAGGCCAGGGGCGTGGGGGAGCACCCTCCTGTCAGCGCCGACCCGGGCGAGCACGACGAGAGCACCTCCGGGGTGCAGAGAGAGGACGGGGGGGCCGGTGCGGATCTAAGGCCGGCTGCCTCGGGCGGCTCTCTGCATCCGGGCGGTGCCTCCCCTGCAGCACCGCCCGACAAGGGCACCGACTCCGAGGATGGTGAATCTGGTCCTTCCGCGTCCTCGGAGTCGGCCGCCCAGCTTCCCGGTATGGAGCCGAGCCCGTACGACCAGCTCAAGGACGCCGCCTGATGGGCGCAGTCCTTTCAGACTGCGGGCGCTACCGCTACTCGCTGACGCGGGAGATCCCGGGCCAGCTCGGAGAGCCAGAGCGATCCGGCACCTGCCTGTTCATGATGCTCAACCCGAGCACGGCTGACGCGAGCGTGGACGACCCGACGATCAGGCGATGCATCCGCTTCACCAAGGACTGGGGGTACAAGCGGCTGGCGGTCGGCAACCTCTTCGCCTACCGGGCAACCAACCCGATGGCGTTGCGAGAGCTCCCCCTCGAGGTCGCTGCCGGCCCCGACAACGATCAGTGGCTCGCATCCCATTGCGAGGAAGCGTCAACGATCGTCTGCGCTTGGGGCGCGAACCGCATAGCGCCCTACCGGATGCCATGGGTCGAACCGATTCTGGCCGAGCGCGGCGGTGACGTCGTCTGCCTCGGGACGACCGCGAACGGGTCACCGCGCCACCCGCTGTACGTGCCAGCCGATTTCGAGCCCGTGCCGTTCACGCCCGTTCCCTTTCCTGCGGGAGAGGCGGCATAGGTGCCGTGGCTCAAACTAGACGACTCGTTCTGGGCCAACCCGAAGGTGGTTGCCGCCGGGAACGAGGTAGCCGGCGCCTATGTCCGCATGCTCTCCTACAGCGCCCAGCAGCTCACGGATGGCTTCATCCCGGACGAGCCGGTGCGCCTCATTGCCAAAGCGGGGCTGACCAAAAAGCTGGTTTCCCACGGCTTCGTCGAGAAGACCGGTGGTGGCCTCTTGGTGCCCGACTACCTCGACTTCAACCCAAGTCGCGAGAAGGCGCTCGCCACCCGCAGGGCCAGATCCCAAGCGGGCAAACGCGGCGGCGAAGCTTCAAGCAACGGCGGCAGCAAGTGATTAAGCAAACCGCCAAGCATTTGCTTGAAGCCGCCGGGTTGAACCCCGTCCCGTCCCGTCCCGTGAAGGGCAACAGCACCCCCCCGAACCCCCCCAAGGGGGGGCGGTCCTGATGGCGGCGAGCTTGGAGGAGAGACGCCAGAGGGTCCGTGGTGGCTCCCGCCGAAAGCGCGACCTCGCCGCCGCGGGCCTTCAGTCCCAAGCCGACCACGAGGCCGAGAGGAGCACCGCCGAGCTGATCGCCCACACCGAACGCGAAGAGCGCCAGCGACCGAAGGTCAAGGAGACGGCCGCGGCGAGCGCCGCCTGGACGATCGCGAAGGCCGCGACCGAGGCCTCGGTGCCGGAATCGACCTTCATGCTCTGGATCCAGCCGGTTACCTGCATCGGCGAGGTTGACGGAGCGCTCGCCCTGGAGATGCCGGCGCTCAGCTTCGACTGGTTCCGCCGCCGCTACGCCGGACTCATCGGCGAAGCGATCCGGGCCGAGACCGACTACCGCGGCGCCTTCCTCTTCCTTGCCTTGCCCGAGCCAGATGAGGGGCTGATCTGAGGATGCCCGAGCAGCACATGCAAGCGCTAGAGCGGGCCAACTACGTGCGCCTCTCCCGCGTGGACCTGAAGCGCAGGATCCGCGCTGGCGAAGCGTCGGTTGCAGACCTCCTCCTCGACCCACCGGACTTCCTCGAGACCATGCGGGCGGAGCACCTGATCCTCTCCATCCGCCGATTCCAGAGGGCTCGCTTCCGGCGCGTGATGCACGCCATGTACGCCAGCCTCGGCGCCCGCGTGTGCGATCTCACCTTGCGCCAACGCCGGATTCTCGCCGACGACGTACGGGCCTACGAAGAGAAGCAGCGCAAGAAGGCGGCTGCCTGATGACCGATTCCAACACTCCCGAAAGGAGCACTACGTGAGTACCGACACCCTACCCAAGCCGATCCCCGAGCGGGTCGCATTGATCGAAAGCGGCGAGATCAAACTGCTGCGCAGCTCGCACAAAGCCCCGCCGCCTGACTGCACCCACCCCGATGGATGCTCGGAGGAGCTATGCAACTGGGGGCTGGGTTTGGAGTGGTCCGACCGCTCAGAGGACACGGAGGCGCGGAAGTCCCCGGTGATCGCTTCCTTCCGTCGCGTTCTCCAGGACAACCTTCCTGACGATCTTCGCCAGCAACTCAACGGCTCGGTGTTCTGGGGGATCGGCACCAAGGGCGATGGTCGTGACGAGGACCGGGCGTGGATGTGCGCCGACTGGTCGATTCGAGTTGTCCTGCCAGCCTGGCTTGATCTGGCAGGCACCGAGGACGCAGCCGCAGACCTGCGCGCGCTCCCCGAGGTCACCGCGTCGACCGTCGCGCAGGCACGCAAGCTCGTCGATCCTCTGGCGAATGCTGGATGGCGACGCTGGGATGAAGCGCTTGCGGACCTCCGGGCCAAGGTGCGCAAGGCCGTTGAAGAGGAGCTAGCGAAACAGGGTTCGTCGCGAGCTGCGGAAGCTGCGGAAGCTGCGCGAGCTGCGGAAGCTGCGGGAGCTGCGGGAGCTGCGGGAGCTGCGCGAGCTGATCTCTACCAGCCCGTCTACGACGCGGTCTACAAGGCGTTCATGGACGAGTTCGCGCCTGTCCAGACGGCTCTGCTGCCCAGTGCTATTGACCTCCTCAAGCGCATGTGCGAGTTGGAGCCTGCCGCGTGACCATTCCGCCTAGCAAACCTCTTCGGCGGGTGAGCGTCAACACCGTGAGGTACTCAAACGCCTTCAGGCGAAACCTGGCATACCACCAGCAGCCGAGCCTCTTGGAGGAGCTGGGCTAGTTGGCACGCGTCGTTACCCAGCACTGCAGTTGCACCGACGAGTACTTCGGCGGCATGAGCCGACCGGAGAAGTGCCCGTGCGGCAACCGCTTCCTAACGGTGGCTCAGAAGGCGGCACTGGAGAAACCGCGGGCTCCTCTACGCCGGGTCAGCCTCAAGCGCGAGGCCGAAGAAGAGGCCAGCACCCGTCCCCGCTCTCGCGGCTCGACCATAAGGCGCAAGGAGCCCGACCGCGACTGGAAGGACGCCCGCGCCAAGGTGGATGAGGAGGGCTGCTGCCGAATCTGCAAGCGCTCCGACCGCAAGCTCGAGGCCGCCCACGTCCTCGGCCGAGAGCACGACGAACCGAAGGTCAACAAGAGGACCGGCGAGATCCTGAAGGTGCTCTATGTCCACCCGGACCGCGTCCTGCCTGCCTGCGGTGCGGCACCCGACGGAACGGCCGGTTGTCACGAAGATGTAGACGCCCACCGGATCAACTACCTGCAGCACCTGACCCTCCCTGAGCAGCTCCAAGCGGTCAAAGACGCCGGCGGGATCGAGGCGGCCAGGATCAGGCTTGCCCCGGTTGATCACCGCCAAGAAGTCGAAGAGAACTCGGCTGCAGTGGTGGCGGAGAACGGACGATTGCGGGCGCGGAACCTGGAACTCGAGGCAGCGGGGATGGCGGCGTGAATGGCGGATCGGGACTCTCAGTCGGCGGCGAGTTCGACGGCTGCGGAATGCTCGCCTACGGCCTGCACCTCGCCGGCCTCCGCCACTCCTGGCTCTGCGAGTCCGACCCCTGGCGCCGATCGATCCTCGAACTCCGCTTCCCCGGCGTCCCCGTCTTCCCCGACGTCCGAGAAGTCGGAGCAGCTTCAGCTCGACCCGTCGATGTCATCGCCGGCGGCTTCCCCTGCAAGGGCGCGTCGACCGCGGGCAAGCGCTCCGGATTCGAGCACCCCGAAACCGTTCTGTGGCGAGAGATGCTCAGGACCGCTGGCGAGCTTCGACCCCGCTACGTCCTGTTGGAGAACGTCGCGAATCTCCTTACTCTCCGACCCCCAGGAGGAGGACCAGGAGACCTCTGGCGAGAGATTCTCGGAGGGCTTTCCGCGCTCGGGTTCGATGTCGTCTGGGACTGTCTACCCGCTGCGGCCGTCGGCGCCCCTCACCGACGTGATCGGGTCTTCGCCGTTGCTTCTTCCAACGCCGACGAGTCACCCGCGGACGCATACGCCGAGGCAGGTCGACCACGGGGCGCAGTTGGCAAACGAGGTCTTCGCGCTGCTGCCGACTCCGAGCGCGTCGGACGGAGAGAAGGAAGGCCAGCGATACGGCAAGGGCGACCTGAAGCTGAGCGGCGCGCTGCGTCTGCTGCCGACCCCGTTGGCGGAGGTCAAGGGGCCGTCGAGCAAGCGGGGAGCGAACGCCCAGGGCAGTCCGTCGCTGGACCAGACGGTGAAGCTCTTGCCGACTCCGCACGGGATGGCGAAGGAGGGCCAGAAGCGCAGGCCGGGACCGAGCGGCAACGAGCTGGGGGTGGCGATCCGAGCCGCGGTGTCGGGGTTGACTGGGGAGACTTTGGACCCGCCATCCGACGCTGGGAAAGTGTCCACGGACCTGCGCCTGAGCCCCTGGTTCGTCGAGTGGATGATGGGGATGCCCGAAGGGTGGAGCGATCCCGGCTGTCTGCTCTCGGCGACGGAGTTCAATGCCAGGTCGGGTTTCTCGCCGGCCGCTACATCGTCGAGCTCGAGCGGGAGCCAGTAGCGGCGTGACCGGCAACTACCGCACGATCGTCGCCGACCCGCCTTGGGAGATCCCTGGAAAGGTGATGCTCGCCGGCGGTCGCCGCCGCCAGACGACGGAGGTCGACTACGAGTTCATGTCGATCGAGGAGATCTCGGCCCTGCCTATCGAGCCGATGGCCGCCGACTCCGCGGCCTTGTTCATGTGGTCGACGCGCCGACTGTTTCGAGAGGGCACCGCCGCTTCGGTTGCCCGCGCCTGGGGCTTCGAGCCCTGCGGCGAGGTGATCTGGGGCCTGCGGAATTCAGGGATGGGGACGCGGTCGATCGCCAACGACCATGAGCCGATCTTGGTCGCGACCCGTGGCGACTCGCCGCTGACGGCGACGGAGCCGATGGGCGTCTGGTTCTGGCGCCAGCCATACAGTAAAGGGGGGGGGCAAGATCCACAGTGCCAAGCCCGACGCCTTCCTCGACCACGTCGAAGCCTGGTCGCCGGGGCCGTACCTGGAGCTATTCGCCCGCCGAGCCCGCTTCGGCTGGGACTACTGGGGCGATCAGTCGCTTGGGACGGCGACCATGCCTGAGGCCGCGGCGTGATGGCTGGGGAGAAGCAACAGGGTTGGCCGAAAGAGATTGTCGAATGCATGGAGTGCGGCGACTGGGACACCGCGCCCGTCTTCCTGCGCGGGCGCAAAACCTGTACGTGCGGCGACCGCACGCACGGCCCTACCTGCGCTGTTCCGGTCCTCCCTGCCTCGGCCTCTGAGCCACTAGTAGAGGCGCTGGAACGAATCGCGAGGTGCAACGACCCGGCGCAGCCGCTCTCTACCAAGCTCATCGCCGAGCACGCGCAGGCCGTCCTTTCTGACTTCAAGGCCCTACCCCAGGAGGGCGAGTAGATGGCTGACTCCGAGAATCTGCGCGAGTGGCGGCGGAAGATCTTCTCCGTCCGAGAACACCGGAACACCATTCTCGCCAGCGCACAGGACTTAACCGAATGGGGCGTGCCCGACGAGGCACTTGAGGCGGTTCGCCAGTACGCGAGCACGCTGGTCTGCGAGGGCTGCGAAGGCGCGGCGACCTCCGGTCCACACGGACCCGATGGCGTCTACCTCTGCGACGACTGCGCTTCACCCACCCCACTACAGGAAGGGAGCTAAGCAAATGAAGCCCTGGCGCAGTAAGTGCAGATGGTTCCACCGCTGGCGGTTCCTAGGCCGCCGCACTGACGGGCGCACGGTCGACCAGTGCTCACGCTGCGGAACCGCTCGGATCAACCCGGAAGGGAGCTAAAGCATGGCTGAAACGGAGCAGGTAGAGAGCGGGGAGCGCGTCAAGGAACTAGGGGACTCGCTGATCTGGGCGCTCACTTGGATCGTCGGCGAGGCGCGGATGCCCGCAGACGTTGGCGGTCTCCCTTCCGACCAAGACGAGTTCGAGAAGGCGGACCGGCTCGTCAGCCACCGGCTCAACCCCACGCCGACCTTGACGTGTCTCGACTGTGGGGCGACGTGGGGCACGGTGTCCATGCACCGAAGGGACTGCGAGAAATGTTGTGGGAACGGCGAGATTCGGCCGCCTATCAATCCAAGATACGGCCCCGCCGGTCCACCAGTAAGCGGGCTGATGGACCCAATTCCTGACCCCTGCCCCAAATGCAACGGCACCGGCAAGACGCCAACCAAAGGAGACCTGAGCCATGGGGACTGTTGAGGACGAGCAGGTAGAGGTGGTCGCATCGATCCGAGCGCATCTCGCCGCGGCCGAGAACGAGCGTGCCTCTGACCGACTGATCTGGCAGCGCGCGGTGAAGTTCGGGCCGCTGACCCCGGAGGAGCACGCCCAGGGACTTCGCGTTGCTCTCGCCGCTGCGGACGAGTACGGCGATGCGCTGATGGTCGAGCTGGGCCTAGAACCGCCGTTTGAACCCAGCTCCCCTAAGAGCGTGGAGGTACCGGAGGCTGCGGTCGAGGCGGCGCTGACTCAGTTCCTCGCCGACCGCCCCGATCCACCCGAGGGCGAAAGCCTCGATGCGATCCGCCAGGACGTGCGCGAAGTTCTCGAAGCCATCCAGAAGCCGTTCGAACAAGCCGTAGAAGAACGGGTGAGGGAGCGGCTGGCGGCAGAGATTGCTGAGGCGCTGGCGAGCGCTGCCCGCGGTTCGGTCCCTACTGAAGCCTGGGGCGAGCACGGCGAGGAGAGCTGGTGGAAGCAAGGCCGCGACGAAACGGTCGAGCACGTCCGCAAAGCACTGTCGATTCTTGCCGCTCTCAACCACTCCCAGGACCGCGGATGATGATGGCTGAGCCAGGATTCTTCGATTCGGCTGAGGCACGGGCGAACGGGAGTGTCTGCCTGCGTTGCTCGGAGCCGAGCGGCTATCAGTACGTGGTCGAGGGCGGCGGCTACCTCTGCCCGCCTTGCTGCGCCCTGGTGGACCCTAGACGCGTCAACGACGAGACCCGCGATGAACTGCTCTCGCGTGCCGAGCGTTCCGACGAGGAATGGGAAGCGATGGGTTGGTGCCCTGAGGCAACTGTCACCGCGCTGCCCGACCCCCAGGACCGAGAGGAGGGGCAGCAGTGAAGCGAAAGCTGATCACTGAGCCGCAATTCAATCTGCTGAAGCGTCTCGACGCCGATTTCCCGCTCGGCCGTGTTCTCGGCTACGCCCGCGACCGGCGCATGGCGGAACGACTCGAAGCTCTCGACTGCACGAGTTCGACGGGCGAAAACGCTTGGATGATCACCGACCACGGCCGGAACATCCTCGACCTCCACCGCTCTTTCTACGAGGACCCCGACCCTAGGCAGGGGGAGGCGGGATACGTAGGCGATGAGGCGATGCACGCCGCCGCTAGCTCGGTCGCGTGCTCTAGGGCGGAAGGGTGCAGTGAGTGGGCGACGGCCTGCGGTGTCATCTCGGCACTCCGAAACAGCGGCGTCCCGGTACCACCAGCTCCCACCCAACTCGCCTGCGACTGTTGCGGCAAGCCAATCGGAGCGAGCCTCTGCGAGGAATGCCAAGCGGCTGTTGACCGCCGCCCCGACTGCAAGGACGGAGCAGAGGGGGAGGAGGAACGTTGCGAAAACTGCGGCGGCCCAGTCGGGCTGGTCTGGTGGTGCCACGACGATTTCCTCTGGGAAAAGGTCACCGGTAAGCCCAAGCCGGCGGGAAGCCGTGAATCAGCCGCCGGTCACCTCTGCATCTCTTGCTTCGACACGGCAGCCCGAAAGGTCTGCCCTTGGATCGAATGGGCACCGCTGAACCTTCGCCATCTCCAATCTGAGGCCGAGGCCGAGATCAGCGCCGCGCTGCGCAACCCCGCCCCTGTATCCGATGACGAGGAGGGCGGGCAGTGACGACCCTGCCTCTGATTCCGGCCGAGCCCCCCGAGTACTGGCTTTCCGAAGCCAAGGAGCGTTGGTCTCCGATTTACACCTACTGCCTCTTCTCCGGCGGCAACGACTCCGGAGTTCTGGCCCATCGCTGTCGCGGCCAATACGATCGCCTGCTCTTCATCGACACCGGCCTCGCCGTCCCAGGCGTGGTCGCGCATGTTCGGCGCTACGCCCAGTGGATCGAAAAGCCGCTACTGATCCTCAGCTCTGGAGACGCCTACCGCGAGATGGTCCTGACCTACGGCTTCCCCGGCAAGGGTCAGCACGGCCTCTCCTACAGCCGCCTGAAGGAGAGGCGAATCGAGGAAGCGCTACGGATCACCAAGGAGGGCTTCTCCCGCAAGGCTACGGTCCTGTTCATCTCCGGCGTCCGCCGCGACGAGAGCCGCCGCCGGGCCAACCGCGCGCCGTTAACCGAGCGCTTCTCGGCCAAATTCTGCAACCCGCTGATCTCCTGGTCAAACGCCGAGATGAGGATCTATCGGGAAGAGCACGGCATCCCCGAGTCTGACGTTGCTGCCCTTCTCCATCGTTCAGGAGAGTGCAACTGCGGAGCCTTCGCTGACGCCGAGTCCGAGCGGGCGATGATGGAAGGACTCTGGCCGGAGTGGTGGCGAGAGACGATCGAGCCGCTCGAGCGCGATGCCGAGGCGGCCGGTCTTCGCTGGTGCCGCTGGGGCGGCTACGACCTCGACGGCGTACAGGCTGCGGGCAGCGGTCCCGAGCCAGGCCTTCTCTGCTCGGACTGTCCACGGCAACTAGCGATGGCCGGCGCCCCGATCGAGGAGGAACCGATCGAACGGCCCGGAGGCTCCGGTGCCTGAGCTACGGGAGAGCCAGTTGGAGACGCTGCGGGCGATCGATGCCATGCATCCTGGGGATCGGACCTTCTCCCGCTTCTCGGTGCGGGTCGGCAGCGTGGCGGAAAGGCTTGCGCGAAGCGAGCACTCGACTGAGCGCAGCCTGATCCGTCTGGCTGATCTGGGCCTCCTCGCTCGCCGATGGAAAGAGGAACGAAACAGGGGCCTGGTACGGGCCTATTCGCTCTACGAGATCACCGACTCGGGCCGAGCCGCTATCTCAGGAGAGGCGGAGCGGCCTTGACGGTTGACGAACCGCAGCACTGCGTGACGCTCGACTGGGGCACGGAATCGGTCCACCTGGCCTCTGGTCGCTACTCGCCCGTCTTCGTTGACGGCCAGCAGGTAGAGCAGGCGGTGTGCGGCTTCTACCGCAGCGAGATCCCGAAGGAAGGCGACGAGGACAGCGTGGACCCGGAGTTCATTTGCAAACGCTGTCGGGCCTCAGAGGAGGGCAACAGGGATGGCCGCTGAGTCTCGTACGGAGTACCGGGTGGTCCACGGCGAGACGACAGCGATCCCGCTTACGCAGCCCTTCGCTGCCAAACGCGACGACGCCGAGCGTGTGCGCGATAGCTACAACCCGGTCGGCGACTTCCAGGTGTTCCACAACATCCGTCTCCAGGAGTCCACCGTCACCCGCTCCCCCTGGACCGATCTCCCCGAGAAGGAGGGAGGGGGCGTGACTACCTGCGTTTGCAAGCCCGGGAACCCCTGCCTCTGGCACTGGGGGCTGATACGCGACGGCGTCTGCAAGCCGAGTGAAGTCCCGCACCCCGAGAACTACAAGCTGGCGGCGATCCCGCGGCGGCTTCTTCGTTCACGTGAGCGCCTCGCCCGCCGACTCGCTCCCTGGTCCTTCGACCCGCCCCGTTACACGCTCGCCGATCACCTACCAGCCTCAGTTCCTTCCGGCTCAGAGAAGGGTGGGGAGCGGTGAGCCTGCGGCTAGGTCGAAGCGAGGACGGAGTGTCGCGGGCCAGCCTGCGTGTCGAGTTTCGGATCGGTCTGGACGATCTCGCCAAGGCCGCCGGCTATGCAATCGAATTTGAAACCTGCGAGCACGCGACGATCAAGCCGGCTGAGGACGCGCTGGCGCGGCTGACTCGCTCCGATGTTCTCGACGCCGCTCGTACCGCCTTCCACGAGTTTGGCTTCTGCGGCTTTGGCGACGCGGCCGGGGAGAACCTTGACCGCCACCCGATACTCCGTCCGCACGAGATCATTCCCAGGGCCGACCTGCTGGCTCGCGCCCGCGAATTGTTCCCCGAGTTCGGCAGCTCAGAGAAGGAGAAGGGCTGATGGGGCGGTGAACCTCGCCACGGCAGAGAATCTGGAGGCGCCTCGAGCGGACGCGATCGAGGTCCTCCTGACGCCTTCGGCCACCGTCTACCGCGAGATGGGCGAGGACATCGCGGCGATCCGCGAGAAGCTGGACCTCGGTCCTTCCGTCTCCAATACGCAGGTGATCGCCGAGGCGCTCCATCGCCTCGCCCACGACAAGTAGGCTGGCGGCCGTGAAGACCCCGGCGGTCCTCTACGCGGCGAAATCAACGCAGGACAAGCACGCGAGCATCCCGACCCAGCTCCGTAACGGCCGCGAAAAGGCCGAGGAGGAAGACTGGGATGTCATCGGAGAATTCACGGACGAGAGGTTCTCGGCCTACAGCGGCAACCGCGGGCCCGGGCTGAAGGCAGCCACTGAGCTCGCCGCTTCGGCTGCCGAGGAGCGAGGCGTCGTCTGCATGCTGGTCGCCCAGCACTCCGATCGCTTCGCCCGCGGCGCCGGCGATGAACCGGGCGCCTCGGACAGCCTGATGGAGGTGTGGATCCGGATGCGGCGGCGGAACGTCCACCTGCGCTCCTTCCAGAACGACTCGATGATGCACAAACCAGTCACCGTCGCCGTCGCCTCCGAACAGGCCTACGAGGAATCGAAACGGAAGTCCGAAGCGGTCAAGGACGGGATCCATCGCCGTCGTCACGAGCGGGGGAAGCCCCACGGCGGCAAGCGCCGCTACGGCTACCGCTACGTGAAGGGCGAGGGTCTGGTTGCGGTCGAGGCCGAGCTGGCGATCGTCCGCAGGATGGCCGAGGAGTTCTTCGCCGGCGCCAGCGACTCGCAGATCATGCGCGGCCTCCTGGCCGACAACATCCCGACCGCTCTCGGCGGCAAATGGCATCAGGCCACCGTGGCAGACATCCTCACGAACCCCCTATATGCCGGGAAGCTGCGCGCCAAGGGCGAGGTGGTCGACGGCATTCACGAGCCGGCATACGACTGGGAGACCTTCCAGAGGCTGGGGGATCTGAGGGCTGCTCGAAACAAGCAGGCCAAAGGCCGCGGCCGCCCGCCCGCTGGCCCGCACCTCTTTCGCAAAGGGATGCTGCGCTGCGGGGTCTGCGGGGGCAGCATGGTGCCGCGCACGACCCGGCCCGGGAAGACCCGCCCGAACCGCAAGATCAGCGAGACCTATTACTGCTACGAACGTCTGCGCGACTCCAGTCTCTGCTCGATGACCCCGGTGAAGCGAGCTGAGGTCGACTCGGCTGTGTATCGCTACTTCGAGTTGGTAGGCCTCGACGTCGAGGCAACCCGCGATCAGCTCGCCGAGGCGCGCGATCAACGGCTGGCGGAAGTCCGCGCGCTAACCGTGCAGGCCGAAGCGGAGAAGCAGCGAGCGGAGGAGCGCATGGCGCGTGTACGCCGTGACTACATGGACGACAAGCTCTCGGCCGAGGACTGGGCGGACTTCCGCGACGAGCTGACGGCGGGGCTCAAGGCTGCAGGGGCCGAGGTAGAACGCCTGGCCGAGCAGGCCGCAGAGGTCGAGGCATGGGGCGAGTTCCAGGACGCCGAGCGGGACACGCTCGCGAAGCTCGCCGATCTGCGCAAGGCCATGGCGGGCGAGATCAACGACGCCGAGGGGACGGATGCCGTGCGAGCCGCTCTCTCCCGCCTCTTCGAGCATTTTGTCATCCGGCGCCCCGAATCAGGCCAGCGGATCCACGCCGAGCTCGCCTGGCTGGGAGACCTCTATATCGAGCCAGTGCCCCGCGAGCAGGCAATCGAGAGCTATACGAGTCTGCGTCCCGTGTTCGTCCGGGAGCTTTTATACGGTGAGCAAACAAATCAGGAATCGCCCAGTTCATGCCCTCCACCGCGGCTTCCTACGGCCTCCGCAACCCCTATGACCCGGAGGAAGCGATCGACGCCGAGGCGCACCTGATGTCCGATCTGATCCGCCAGTTCGGCTCACCCGAACTGGCGCTTGCCGCCTACAACGCCGGACCTGCCCCGGTTGAAGCTTGCCACTGCATCCCGGCATACCCGGAGACCCAGGCCTACGTCGCCCGCATCCTCGCGCTACTCGGCGGCGCCGGGGCGCTGGTCGTGCCGACCTTTGAGGTCAGACTGGTGGCTTGATGCATTCAAATGCAACAATGCACTCCGGAATGAGGACGACGATCGAGCTCAGCGACGGCACCTACACCCGCCTCCGGGCTCGCGCGGCCGAACGGGGGATGCGGGGTTTTTCAGCGATCGTCGAGGAAGCGCTGGAGCGCCTTTTCGATCAGGGCGACGCGGCAAGTTCGATTCCCGGTCTGACTGAGGCGGAGGGTGCGTGGAGCGAGAGCGACGTCGAGGAGTGGGAGCGTGAGCGCAAGGAGGCGTGGGCGACGTGGCCGGACCGGCCGTCCTCGACTCCGACATCCTGATCGACTTTCTCCGGGGTCAGGGACCGGGCCGCGACCTTGTGCTGTCCCTGGCCCGTGGCCCGGGGTACCGGGTGACGTCGGTGACCGCGTTCGAGCTCGCGCTCGGCCGCACTTATCGGGAGAACCCGCGCCCGGTCCACGCCGTCCTCTCGGCGCCGCTCTTGACGCTCGGCCGCAAGGCGGCCCTGCGCGGCGGCTTGCTGCTTGGAGAGCTGCGGCGGGGCGGCGTGCCGATCGACGTTAGAGATGCGATGCAGGCGGGCATCTGTATCGAGGCAGGAGCGACCTTGGTGACGAGAAACGTCGACCATTTCCGGCGTGTGCCCGAATTGGATGTGTCGCATCCGGCCGACTACTGACGGAGGAGGTCTGCATGGCTACGCCGTACACGCACAAGAAGCTGACGGAGGTCAAGGATTCGGCACCGGAATTCGGTCTCGGCGACGATGGCGAGGCTCGCTTCGCCAAGGACGACCTCGAGGGCGAGGCGACCGGCGTCAGCCACCACCGCGTCAAGCCGGGCAAACGGCAGCCGTTCGGGCACAAGCACGACGAGGCCGAGGAGATCTACGTCGTCCTCGCCGGCTCCGGCCGGATCAAGCTCGACGACGAGATCGTCGAGATCGAGCGGCTCGACGCGATCCGGGTCGCGCCGGAGGTGACGCGGGCGTTCGAAGCCGGTCCGGGCGGGCTCGAAGTCCTCGCCTTCGGCCCGCGCCACGATGGCGACGGTGAACTGATCCCCGGTTGGTGGTCCGACTAAATGGGGCTCGCCGCCCGCCCCCGGCTCCGCGGTCACTGAATAGGATGCCGACGATGGCTTCGGTCGAGGCACAGGGTGTCGAGGGAATGAAGGCGCTGGTCGGCCAGGAGGTCGGCCCCAGCGACTGGCGCACCGTCACCCAGGCGGACATCGACGCCTTCGCCGACCTTTCCGGCGACCACCAGTGGATCCATGTCGACCCCGAGCGGGCCAAGAACGAGAGCCCCTACGGGACGACGATCGCCCACGGCAACCTGACCCTGGCGATGATCGACGGCTTCCGCGAGAAGCTGATCTCCTCGACCGGCTTTGCCCTCGGCGTCAACTACGGCTGGAACAAGGTCCGCTTCCCGGCGCCGGTCCCGGTCGACTCCAGGATCCGCGTCCGTTCCGAGCTCATCTCCTTCGAGGAGGTCGGCGGTGGCTGGTGGCAGGCCGTGACCCGTTTCACGGTCGAGGTCGAGGGCGCCGAGAAGCCCTCTTTCGTGGGTGACTCGGTCACCCGCGTGATGGCCCCTGCCGAGTAGTCGGCGCAGCGGCGCGCCGCTGCGGCCATAGATCTTCTAAATACTCAAAGGTTCTCTATAGTGTGCTCTAGATGAGGGCACGCCAGGGGAACGCGATCGCGAAGAGAGGCACGATGCTTGCGGTCGTCGCAGTGGCCCTCGCCGTGCTCGCGATCGGCTGCGGCGGTGGCGGCGAGACGACCAGCGCGGCCGGCGGCGGCGACACCGGCAAGAGCACCACGGTGGCGAGCGGCAACGGTCAGACGACCGCCGTCGCGGTCAAATTGCCGACCGACAAGGCGATCGAAAGCTGTTTCCGCAAGGAAGGTGTCACCTCCGTCTACAACAAGAAGGAGCACGGAGCACGGGTCGTCAACGGCCTGGTCCAAGGGGCCGGGACCGTCAGCATCGTCGTCACCGGAAGCCCGGCGAAGACGAAAAAGATTCTGAAGACCTTCGAAAAAGAAGGGCTTACGACCCTCAAATCGCTCGAACCCTTCGAAGCCAGGGCGCTCGGCTTCTACAGCCCGCGGATCCCGGCCAGCAAGAAGGCCCTCGAAAGCTGCATATCCAAGCTTGGCGGCTGACGGGCCGGGCTCCCTGGAGACCCCGGCCCGCCGGTGCCAGAGCTATTTGACGGTGAGGGTGCCTTCCATGCCCGCTTCGCGGTGGCCTGGAACGGTGCAGAAGAAGGTGTAGGTGCCAGGTTTGAGGTTGGCGGTGGTCGAGTCTGAGCCTTCGGTCAGCTGTTCGGTTTCGGCGATCACTTCGCCGCCGGAGTCTTCGATCGCGACGTCGTGGGGGACGGCCTGCGGGTTGGTGAAGTCGATCGTCACTTCGCCGGCTTCGGCTTCGGCCGATTTGGTGGTGTAGGCGAGACCGCTGGAGGCCGCTTCGAAGTCGACGGCCGCGGCGCTGCCTTCGGTGCCACCTTCTGCTTCGGCTCCGCCTCCGGCTTCAGCGCCGCCTTCGGCTTCGCTTTCGGCGCTCGTTTCGGCGGGCGCCGATTCCGAGCTGCTCGAGTCTGAACCCCCGCAGGCGACAAGCGCCAGGGCGGCAAGGACGAACAGCAACGCAACTGCGGCTTTCTTCATGGCGATCCTTTCTCCCGGGAACCAGTTCACTGACTGTAGCTCCGTTGCGGGGCTCTTGACCTCGATACGGGCGCGCTGGCCGCCCGGTTCAGCGACCGTGGAACTCGGGCTTTTCGCCGGCGAAAAAGGCTTTGACCCCGTTGCGCAGGTCCTCGGTCGCCATGCTGTCGGCGATCCCGTGGCGCTCGAGCTGCAGGTGCTCGGCGATTCCGTTCTCGATGCTGACCCCGCACAGCAGTTTCGCCATCTTCACGTAGTGGGGCGCCATCGCCCCCAGCTTCACGGCTTTCTCGCGCGCCTTCGCGGCCAGCTCGTCGGCGGGCACGACTGCGGAGACGAGGCGCTCGGCGAGCGCCTCGGCGGCGCTCATGTTCGGGTCCTCGAGCAGCAGCTCCAGCGCCCGGCTCGGCCCGACCACGCGCGGCAGGAAGTAGGTCATGCCGCCGTCGGGTGAGGCGCCGATCCGGCCGTAGGCGGGGGCGAAGAAGGCGCTGTCGGCGGCGATCCGGATGTCGCAGGCGAGCGCCAAGGAGAAGCCGGCGCCGGCGGCCGGCCCGTTGACGGCGGCGATCACCGGGTAGGGGATCCGGCGCAGGTCGATGATCCCCTGATGGAGGACGTCGGCCCCGTGGCGGACGCTGGCCGGCAGGTCGACCTCAGCGGCCTCGACCCCTTTGCTGAACCAGTTGACGTCGCCGCCGGCGCTGAACGCTTTGCCGGCGCCGGTCACGATCAGCGCCCGCAGCGGCGCTTGGTCGGCGAACCAGGAAAAGACGATCGGCAGCTCGGCGATCATTTCCGGGCTCATCGCGTTGAATGCCTCCGGCCGGTTCAGGGTCAAGATGCCAATCCCGTCCTCGCCGAGCTCGATCTCCATCGTCGTCAGCTCCGGCGCCTGCAAGTTCTCGCCGCTCATCTCGCTCCCGTCCTCCCGTGTTTGCGCCAATCCGAAATTGGCTGAGTGGCGGGGAGCCTACCCTTTGGTCTGTGGCGCAAGCCGACACAAGCCCCGACCAGATGAACCGCGCCGAACGGCTCGCCGAGCGGCGCCGCGAGCTGCCCGACCAGCCCGGGGTCTACCTCTTCTACGGCAGCGACGGCGAGCTGCTCTACGTCGGCAAGGCGCGCTCGATCCGCAAACGCGTCGCCTCGCACTTCTCCGGCGGCAATACTCGCCTGACCTCGCGGGTCGATCGCATCGACACCCTCGTCACCGCCAACGAGGCCGAGGCGCTGCTGGCCGAGCAGAGCTTCATCAAGCGCCACCGCCCGCACTTCAACATCCGCCTGCGCGACGACAAGTCCTACCCCTACGTCGCCGTCAGCCTCGACGAGGACTACCCGCGGGTCTACTTCACCCGCGAGAAGCACCGCGCCGGCCGCGCCTACTTTGGCCCCTTCTCCAGTGCGAAGCGGGTGCGGGAGACGCTCGACCTGCTCGGCAAGCTGTTCCAGTTCCGCACCTGCGAGGGCAAGGAGCCCGGCCGCCGCTCCGGCAGCCCCTGCCTCGACTACTACATCAAGCGCTGCGGGGCACCCTGCGTCGGCCACGTCACCCAGGATGAGTACCGGCGCAACATCGAGGCGATCGTCGACTTCCTCTCCGGCCGTTACCGCCAGGTCGAGGCCGAGGAGCAGGCGAAGATGGAGGGCGCCGCCGGGGCCGAGGAATTCGAGCGGGCGGCGCTGCACCGCGACCGCCTGAAAGCGATCCGCTCGCTGTTCGAGCGCCAGCGGGTCGCCGGCGGCACGGTCGGGACCGCCGACCTGATCGGGGTCGCGGTCGAGGGCGCCGACGCCAACGCCCAGGTCTTCCAGGTCCGCGATGGGATCCTCGCCGAGCGCCAGAGCTTCTACCTCGAGAACCAGGGCGAGCGCGACCTCGCCGAGGTCGCCGAGGAGTTCATCGGCCAGTACTACTCGGCCTCCCCGGCGATGCCGCCGATGATCGTCGTCGGCCCCTACCTACGCGAGCGCGCCGAGCTGATCTCGCAGGCGCTGAGCGAGAAGCGCGGCGCCCCGGTCGAGGTGCGGGCGGCCGAGCGCGGCGACAAACGCCGCCTGCGCGAGCTCGCCGAGCGCAACGCGAAACTGGCGCTCGACCAGGACAAGCTGCGCCGCGAGCACCGCCGCTCGCGCCGGGTCGAGGCGCTGACCTCGCTGCGGGAGGCGCTGGGGATGGAGGAGCTGCCGGTCCGGATCGAGGGCTTCGACATTTCGACGATCGGGGGTGAGCACACGGTCGCCTCGATGGTCGTGTTCGAGGGGGGTGCGACGAAGAAGTCCGACTACCGCCGCTTCAAAGTCCGCGGCGACCTCCGCGACGCCGGCGGCAATGGCGGTCCCGACGACTTCGCCTCGATGGAGGAGGTGCTCTCGCGGCGGCTGAACCAGTACCTCGAGCAGAACGACCTCTCACCCCACGACGGCAAGCGCGACGAGAGCTTCGCCTCGCTGCCGTCGCTGATCCTGATCGACGGCGGCAAGGGGCAGCTGGCGGCCGGGATGCGGGCGCTGGCGCCGTTCACTGAGCGCGGCGTGACCGTGATCAGCCTCGCCAAGAAACTCGAGGAGGTCTATCTGCCGGGCCGCTCGGAGCCGCTCGACCTGGCCCGCGACACCGAGGCGAACCGGCTCCTGCAGCGGGTCCGCGACGAGGCGCACCGGTTCGCGATCGACCACCACCGCGGCCGCCGCGACCGGGCGATGACCGGCTCGGTGCTCGACGAGCTGAAGGGAATCGGGCCGGCCCGCAAGCGGGCGCTGCTGCAGCACTTCGGCTCGCCCGAGCGTTTCCTCGCCGCGACTCGCGAGGAGCTCGAGGCAGTGCCCGGCCTGCCTGGCAAAGTAGGGCGCGAGATTCACGAGCAGCTCAACCGGATCGGCTAAGTCAATGGCAGCGGACAGCGGCGTAACCCTGGTGGTGATCACCGGCCATTCCGGCGCCGGCAAGTCGGAAGCGATCGCCGCCTTCGAGGACGGCGGCTACTTCTGCGTCGACAACCTGCCGCCGCGGATGATCGGCAGCCTCGGCGAGCTCTTCCGCCACGAGGGCAGCGGCGTCGAGCGTGCCGCGATCGTCTCCGACGCCCGCGGCGGTGAGTACTTCGAGGAGCTCGTCCAGGTGATCGACGATCTCCAGGCCGACGGCCTGAAACCGACCCTGCTCTTCCTCGAGGCCGACGAGGAGACCCTGCTCGACCGCTACAAGGAGACCCGCCGTCGCCACCCGCTGGCGCCGGAAGGCCGGATCGTCGACGGGATCCGGGCCGAGCGCGAGCGGCTGGCGCCGCTGCGTGAGCGGGCTGACATGGTGATGGACACCAGCGACCTGACCG
The DNA here is from genome assembly GCA_035509895.1 of Solirubrobacterales bacterium. GTDB lineage: Bacteria > Actinomycetota > Thermoleophilia > Solirubrobacterales > 70-9 > VAYN01. Next base: position 36,285 of record DATKIA010000013.1, on the reverse strand, counting down.
GCGGTGAACTGCGGCGGCGGATCGCCGAGGAGATGCTGGGCGAAGAGGAGGGCGGCAAGCTGGCGCTGACCCTGCTCACCTTCGGTTTCAAGAACGGCCCGCCGCGCGACGCCGATCTCACCCTCGACGTCCGCTTCCTGCCCAACCCCCACTACGACGACGAGCTGCGGCCGCTGACCGGGATGGACGAGGAGGTCCGCGCCTACGTCGAGTCCGGGACCCAGGCCGGCGAGTTCTACGGCCGCCTGCTGCCGCTACTCGAGTTCCTCGTCCCCGCTTACGTCACCGAGGGCAAGAGCCACCTGACGATCGCGATCGGGTGCACCGGCGGCCGCCACCGGTCGGTCACCGTCGCCGACCGGATCCGTCGCGCTCTGGCGAATCGCGAGGATGTAGTCATCCGTGTCAAACACAGGGACGTCGATCTCGAATAAGTCTGTCCGCCTAGACTGGGCGGGCTTTGCCCCCGGTGATTTCCATCAAAGGCCTGCGGATGAGCTACGGCGAGACCGAGGCCGTCCGCGGCATCGACCTCGAGGTCGAGCGCGGCGAGGTGTTCGCCTTCCTTGGCCCCAACGGCGCCGGCAAGACGACGACGGTCGAGATCCTCGAGGGCTACCGCAAGCGGACCGCGGGAGAGGTCAGCGTCCTCGGCGAGGACCCGCAGACCGCCGGCCGTGCCTGGCGCGAGCGGATCGGGATCGTCTTGCAGGCGAGCCGGCTCGACCCTTACCTGACCGTGCGCGAGTCGTTGGCGCTCTACGCCGGCTACTTCCACGCGCCGCGCCCGATCGACGAGGTGATCGCGCTGGTCGGGCTCGAGGCCGAGGCGGACAAGCGTGCCCGCAAGCTCTCCGGCGGCCAGCAGCGCCGCCTCGACGTCGGCATGGCGCTGGTCGGCGACCCCGAGTTGCTCTTCCTCGACGAGCCGACGACCGGCTTTGACCCCTCCGCCCGGCGCCAGGCCTGGGACGTGATCGCCGGCCTCCGCGATCTCGGCAAGACCGTTTTCCTCACCACCCACTACATGGACGAGGCGCAGCGCCTGGCCGACCGGGTGACGATCATCGCCGCCGGTGAGATCGTTGCCCGCGGCACCCCCGAGGACCTCGGTGACCGCGAGAACCAGCCGGCGACGATCAGCTACCGCGCCGCCGGCGAGGAGGTCGTGGTCGAGACGACGACGCCGGTGCAGACGCTGCACGAGCTGACCGGAGCGGCGCTGGCCAAGGGCGAAGAGCTCGAGGGGTTGGAAGTGAAGCGGCCGACGCTCGAGGACGTCTACCTCGAGCTGACCGGCGAGAACGGCGCCGCGGCGGCGCCGGCGGACCGGGAGCCGGCCTCGTGAGCCTCGTCCTGCACCAGTTCCGCTACGACCAGAAGGCGTTCTGGCGCAACCCTGCCTCGGTCTTCTTCACGGTCATGTTCCCGGTCGTGCTGCTGCTGATCTTCGGCGCGGTCTTTGGCGACAAGCGGGTCGAAGTCGACGGAGTCAGCATCAAGACGACTACCTACTACGTGCCGGCGATCATCACCCTCTCGGTGATCTCGGCGACGATGCAGAGCCTGGCGATGTCCCTGGTAATCGCCCGCGAAGACGGCCGCCTCAAGCGCAGCCGCGGCACGCCGCTGCCGCCCTGGGTCTTCATCGCCGGCCGCGTCGGCAACTCGATCGTCGTCGGGCTGATGATGCTGATCCTGATCGCCGCGATCGGCCGTGTCCTCTTCTCGGTCCCGATCCCCTGGGGCCACCTGCCGGAAATGCTGGTCGTGCTGGTGATCGGCGCCGCCAGTTTCTGCTGCCTCGGCATCGCTCTCACCGCGGCGATCCCCTCGCAGGACGCCGCCGCCCCGATCGTCAACGCCTTGCTGCTGCCGCTGTACTTCCTCTCCGGGATCTTCATCCCCGACGACGAGCTCTCCAGCGGCGTGATCAGCTTCGCCAACCACTTCCCGGTCCGGGATTTCTTCGAGGCGTTCTTCAAGGCCTACATCCCTGCCGCCAGTGGGCCCAGCCTCGATTGGGACAACCTTGCCGTGGTCGCGATCTGGGGCGTCGCCGGCCTCCTCGTCGCGATTCGCTGGTTCCGCTGGACCCCCCGCTCGGGTTAGCGGGCCAGGCGCGCTGACGGAAGGTTTTCCAAGGGCCACGGTCACTACAGGTGCGGGCTCCTATAGCCTCCCCGCCGCGATGCTCCACCACGTCCTCCTCGAGGTCTCCGATCTAGATCGGAGCGCGGCCTTTTACGACTCGATGCTCGCCCCGTTGGGCTGGCGCCGCCATTTCGAGGAGGATCAGACGATCGGCTGGGGGATCGCCAAGCCGGTCTTCTTCGCCGCGGCCCATCACGATCCGCGCCCCGGTTTCGGGCTGTTGAGCTTCTCTGCGCTCGGAATCGTCGCCGTCAAGGCCGCCTGGGAGGGTGGGCTCAACGGTGGCGGCACCAGCGTCAGCGAGCCCGGCGAACGCCGCTCGCACGGCTCCGGCTCCTACTCGGCCTTTCTCCAGGACCCGGACGGGTACGAGATCGAGATCACGATCGGGTCCGACTAGTCGGTCCACCCCCTAGGATCGACGTCTCGCCAACACCAATCTCAGGAGGCATCACCCCATGGCTGTGAAGGTCGGCATCAACGGTTTCGGGCGGATCGGGCGCAACGTCTTCCGCGCGGCCCACGCGGCGGGCGCGGACATCGACTTCGTCGCCGTCAACGACCTCGTCGACACGGCCACGATGGCGAACCTGCTCAAGTACGACTCGATCCTCGGGCGTTTTCCGGGGGAGGTCGCCGAGGCGGGCGACGCGCTCAGTGTCGACGGCAAGGAGCTCAAGGTCCTGTCCGAGCGCGATCCGGCGGCGCTGCCCTGGGATGAGCTCGGCGTCGACGTCGTGATCGAGTCGACCGGCTTCTTCACCAAGCGCGAGGACGCCGCCAAGCACCTCGAGGCGGGCGCCAAGAAGGTGATCATCTCCGCCCCGGCGACCGAACCGGACGTGACCGTCGCCCTCGGCGTCAACTTCGACGACGCCTACGACCCCGAGCAGCATCACGTCATCTCCAACGCCTCCTGCACGACCAACTGCCTGGCGCCGCTGGCGAAGGTGCTGCACGAGGCCTTCGGGATCGAGCAGGGCCTGATGACGACGATCCACGCCTACACCTCCGACCAGCGCCTGCAGGACCTGCCGCACAAGGACCTGCGCCGCTCGCGCGCCGCGGCGCTCAACCTGATCCCGACGACGACCGGCGCCGCCAAAGCGGTTGGCCTGGTGCTGCCGGAGCTGAACGGGAAACTGAACGGCTTCTCGATGCGGGCCCCGGTCCCGACCGGCTCCGCCGTCGACCTGGTCTTCACGACGCCGAACCCGCTCGAGCCCGACCAGATCAACGCCGCTTTGAAGGCGGCCGCGGAGGGCCCACTTGAGGGCATCCTCGCCTACACCGAGGACCCGATCGTCTCGACCGACATCGTCGGTGACCCGCACTCCTCGATCGTCGACGCGCTCTCGACGATGGTGATCGGCGACGGCCGCATGGCCAAGGTGATCAGCTGGTACGACAACGAGTGGGGCTACTCGAACCGCTGCGTCGAGCTGGCCGGCAAGGTCCTCGCCTAACCGGCGAGAACGGCGCCGATGCCCGGCTTTACCAAGGCGAGCGTCCGCGACGCGCAGGTCAAGGGCCGCCGGGTCCTGGTCCGGGTCGACTTCAACGTCCCGCTCAAGGACGGCGAGGACGGTGGCCGCGAGGTCGCCGACGACATGCGGATCCGGGCGGCGCTGCCGACGCTCGAACTGCTGCGCGAACGCGGCGCGGCATTGATCCTGATGTCCCACCTGGGGCGGCCGCAGGGCAAGGTCGACCCGGCGCTCTCGATGGCGCCGGTAGCCAAGCGCCTCGGCGAGCTGCTCGGGACCGAGGTGAAACTGGCCTCGGGCGTGATCGAGGGCGACGTCGACCTCACCTGCGGGGCGCTGGGCCCGGGTGACGTGCTTTTGCTCGAGAATGTCCGCTTCGAGCCTGGGGAGACCGAGAACGATCCGAAGCTGGCGGAAAACCTCGCAACCCTCGCCGACGTTTACGTCAACGACGCCTTCGGTGCCGCCCACCGCGCTCATGCCAGCACCGAGGGGGTGGCCCACCACATCCCCGGCTACGCCGGTTTGCTGCTGGAGAAGGAGGTGACCGAGCTCTCCGCGGTGGTCGAGTCGCCGACGCGGCCGCTGGTCGTCGTCCTCGGCGGCGCCAAGGTCTCCGACAAGGTGGGCGTCATCGACCGCTTCCTCGAAGTCGCCGACAAGATCCTGATCGGCGGCGCGATGGCATTCAGCTTCTTCCGTGCCGAAGGCAAGCCGGTTGGCGACTCGCTTTTCGATGACGAGAGCGTCGAGGCCGCCCGCGAGGCGCTGACCAAGGCAGAGAGCTCCGAATGCGAGCTGGTGCTGCCCGTCGACCTCGTGCTCGGGCGCGAGTTCAGCGCCGAGACCGAGCGCCAGGAGCTCGATGGGGTCGAGGTCCCCGACGGCTGGATGGGGCTCGACGTCGGGCCGCGCACGGCGGAGCTCTACGGTAAAGCCGTGACTGACGCGGGAACCGTGCTCTGGAACGGACCGATGGGCGCCTTCGAGCTGGAGCCGTTCGCGGCTGGTACCCGCGCCGTCGCCGAGGCTGTCGCGGCGGCGCCGGGGACGACGGTGATCGGCGGCGGCGACTCGGTCGCCGCGATCCGCAAGTTTGGCCTCGGGGACCGGGTCGACTGGCTCTCGACCGGCGGCGGCGCCTCACTGGAGCTGCTAGAGGGAAAGAAACTGCCCGGGGTTGAGGCCCTGATCGACGCCAAGGAGACTGAGGACATCGATGCCTGACCGCACCCCTTACATCGCCGCCAACTGGAAGATGAACAAGACCGTCGCCGAGGCGGCCGAGTTCGTCGACGCGCTGCTGCCGCGGATCGCCGCCACCCAACACGACGTCGTCATCTGCCCGCCCTTCACCGCCCTCGCCGAGGTCGTCCAGCGCCGCTACGGGACCGCGATCAAAGTCGCCGCCCAGAACATGCACGAGGGCGAGTCCGGTGCCTTCACCGGCGAGGTCTCGGCTCCGATGCTGGTCGAGCTCGACGTCGAGGCGGTCGTCCTCGGCCACTCCGAGCGCCGCCAGCTGTTCGGCGAGACCGACGAGGCGCTCGCCCGCAAGGTCCCGGCCGCCCTCGCCGCCGAGCTGGAGCCGATCCTCTGCATCGGCGAGACCAAGGAGGCACGCGACGCGGGGGAGACCGAGGCGGTGCTGGAGCGCCAGCTGCAGGCCGACCTCGCCCAGGTCGAGCCCGGCGATGTGGGCGGGATCGTGATCGCCTACGAGCCGATCTGGGCGATCGGCACCGGCGACGTCGCCACGCCCGAGCAGGCGCAGGAGGTGTGTGCGTTCGTCCGCGACGTGCTGCGCGGTCGCGGTGCCGCCGCCGACGCGGTCCGGATCCTCTACGGCGGCTCGGTCAACGCCGACAACGCCGCCGAGCTCCTCACCTTGCCCGATGTCGACGGCGCCCTGGTCGGCGGCGCCTCGCTCGACGCCGCTGCCTTTGCCGCGATCGTCGAGGCCGCCTGAGGTGCTGTGGTGAGGGTCCTGTCATGACTTTGGTCCCCTCGCTGGCGCTGGTCATCCTCGACGGCTGGGGGCTGGCCGAGCCGGGGCCCGGGAACGCGATCTCGCTGGCCGAGACGCCGGTCTTCGACCGCCTCTGGGAGACCTACCCGCACACCCAGCTCTCCGCCCAGGGCCGCGACGTCGGCCTCCCCGACGGGCAGATGGGCAACTCCGAGGTCGGCCACTTGAACCTGGGGGCCGGGGCGATCGTCAAGCAGGACCTGGCCCGGATCGACGACGCGATCGCCGACGGCAGCTTCTACGAGAACGAGGCTCTGCTCGCCGCCTGTGAGCGGGCGCGCAACAGCCCCCGCGGACGCCTCCACCTGCTCGGCCTCGTCTCCGACGGCGGCGTCCACTCCGGCTGGGAGCACATCGAGGCCTGCATCGAGCTCGCTTCCCAGGAGGGAGTGCCGGACCTCGTTGTCCACGCCTTCACCGACGGTCGCGACACGCTGCCGCACGGCGGCCGCGGCTACCTCGCCGAGCTCGAGCGCTGGCTGCGGGCAGCGGGCCGGGTCGGGACCGTCAGCGGCCGCTACTACGCGATGGACCGCGACACCCGCTGGGAGCGGACCAAGCTCGCCTACGACGCGATCATCCACGCCGAAGGGCTGCGCGCCGGCTCATCTGCCGAGGCGATCGAGGCCTCCTATGAGCGCGGTGAGACCGACGAGTTCGTCAAGCCGACGGTGATCGGCGACTACGACGGCGCCGCCGAGGGCGACGTCGCGATCTTCTTCAACTTCCGCCCCGACCGCGCCCGGCAGATGACCCGCGCCCTCGCCGAGCCCGGCTTCGACGAGTTCCCGCGCGCCGGCGGCCCGACCCTCGAGCTGACGACGATGACCGAGTACCGCAAGGGCTGGCCCTACCCGGTCGCCTTCCCCGAGCAACGGCCGGCGACGACGCTGGCGCAGACGATCGCCGCGGCCGGTGGCCGGCAACTCCACGTCGCCGAGACCGAGAAGTACGCCCACGTCACCTACTTCTTCAACGGCGGCGTCGAGCAGGAGTACGAGGGGGAGGAGCACTGGCTGGTCGAATCACCGCGCGACGTCGCCACCTACGACGAGAAGCCGGAGATGAGCGCCGCCGCTGCGGCCGAGACCTTCGTCCGCCACTGGAACGAGGGCAGCTACCGGTTCGGGATCATCAACTTCGCGAACCCCGACATGGTCGGCCACACCGGCGTCATCCCTGCCGCGGTCGAGGCGGTCGAGGCGGTCGACGCCCAGCTCGGTCTGGTGGTCGAGGCTGTGCTGGCCAAGGGCGGCGCCTGCATCGTCACCGCCGACCACGGCAACTGCGACCACATGCTCGAGCCCGACGGCTCGCCGAACACCGCCCACTCGCTCAACCCGGTGCCGCTGATCGTCACCGCCGGGGGCCTCGAGCTGCGCGCCGCTGGCATCCTCGCCGACGTCGCTCCGACGGCTCTCCAGCTCCTCGGCATCCCGCAGCCGGCGCCGATGACCGGCAAGAGCCTGATCACCTAGCGTCACCGCGCCGCGATTGATTGCGCCGGCTCGGCTCGGGTGCTTAGCTTGCTTTGGGTCGTTCAACGCAATGCGAAAAGAGGGCGGAAGACATGGCTGAGACGCTGAAGGGCAGCTGTCTGTGCGGGAAAGTCGAGTACGAGGTTAAGGATCCGGAGGCGATGGGTTACTGCCACTGCACCCGCTGTCAGCGGTGGACCGGCTCGAGCCTCGCCGGCGTGGTCGTCGCCAAAGAGAACTTCCACTTGACCAAGGGCGAGGACCTCGTCCACACCTACGAGAGCGAGCTGGCGCCGCGCAACTTCTGCAGCAATTGCGGCTCGAGCATCTATGACGACCTCGGCGACAAATACTTCGTCGCCGCGGGACTGATGCGTGAGCTCGACCTGGAGCCGAGCTTCCACCTCCAGGTCGCCTTCAAAGCGCCCTGGCACCAGATCGGAGACGAGGCGCCGCAGTACGCCGAAAACCCGCCCGCCTGATCTCCCCCATACGCTGCGGGCCGTGCGAAGCGATCCACAGCGCCTCAGATTCGAGATCGAAGCCCGCGACGGGGTCGCCCGCACGGGGACGATCCACACCGCCCATGGGCCGATCGAGACCCCGGCGTTCATTCCGCTGGCGACCAAGGGCAGCGTCCGCGGGCTCGAAACCGAGGAGGTGGCCGGGCTCGGCTACCAGCTGATCCTCGGCAACACCTACCACCTGTTCGTCTCGCCCGGACCGGAACGGATCGCCGCTGCGGACGGTTTGCACGGATTCATGAGTTGGGAGCGGGCGCTGATCACCGATTCCGGCGGCTTCCAGGTCTTCTCGCTCGCCCACGGCGGCGTCGCCAACGAGGTCAAGGGCTCGGGCCGCTCCGGTGGCCACGGGTCGGAGGTCGAGATCAGCGAGGAGGGCGCCCGCTTTCGCTCCTACCGCGACGGTTCCGAGCTCTTCATCTCGCCTGAGGTCTCGATGAGCGTGCAGGCCGCGCTCGGCTCCGACATCGCCCTCGTCTTCGACGAGTGCACGCCCTTCCACGCCGACCGCGAGTACACGGCGCGTTCGACCGAGCGCACCCACCGCTGGCTCGACCGCTGTCTTGCCTGGCACGAGCGCGAGGGCCCCCAGCGCCAAGCGGTGCTTGGGATCGTCCAGGGCGGGACCCACGAGGACCTGCGCCGTGAATCGGCGGAGTGCGTCTCCGCCGCCGGCGTCGACGGCCTCGCGATCGGCGGCACCCTCGGCCGCGACAAGGAGGAGATGGCAGAGGTGTTGGCGCTGACCGCGCCGCTGCTGCCCGAGGCCGCCCCCAAGCACCTGCTCGGGATCGGCGAGGTCGACGACCTGCTCGGCGGCATCGCCCTCGGCCTCGACGTCTTCGACTGTGCGGTCCCGACTCGGCTCGCCCGCCACGGCGTCGCTCTCGCGCCCAGTCCCGAGACCCGCTGGCGCCTCGACCTGCGCAAGGGCGGCTGGGTCGGCGATCGCAACCCCCTGGTCGAGGGCTGCCCCTGCCGCGCCTGTCGCCACCATGACCGCGACTACGTCAGCTACCTCTCCCGCGCCGAGGAACTGACCGCAGTCCGCCTGATCGTCATCCACAACCTCACCTACATGCGGGAGCTGACGACCCGCGCCCGCGGCGCGATCGAGGCCGGCCGCTTCGATGCCTACCGCACCGCCGTCCTCGGGGGGGCCGCCCCCTGGGACGCCTAGCCCCGCGGCCAGGCCGGGCGCAGGCCTATTCGCCTTCTTCCTTGTTGTTGTTGACCAGGTCCTTGAACTCTTCGACGACCTTGTCGACGGTGTCGCCGGCGACCTTGGTCACCTTGACCCCGGCCGCCTTGTCGGTGGTGATGATCACCGCGGTGGCGACGGCAGCGGCGACAAGGACCAGTGCGAGCATGGCGAGGACGAAGCGCATGAAGCGGGAGAAGCCGGAGCGCTTCTTCGGCGCCGCTGCCGTCGCCACCGGTGGCGGTGGGGGCGGGGCGACCCGCGGTTGCGGGCGCCTGGTCGGCGAGACCGGGCGGTACTCAGTCTGGGCGGTGTCGCGGCCGAGCTGGCGGGTGGTCGCGGTCTCGCCGCCGAGAGCCCGGGTCGGCGTCGCCCCTTCCTCGTGGGGCAGCGTCACGTCCTCGCCTTCGAGACCGAGCCGCAGGCCGGTGGCGAGCTCGTCGGCGCTCGCGTAGCGCCGGTTCGGGTCCCCCTCGAGCGCTCGTAGGACGGAGGTGCCAAGCGACGACGGCACCTCGTCGTTGTAGGTGCTCGGCGGCAGCGGCTTCTCGTTCTGCTGGCGCACGGCGAGCTCGGCCAGCGAGGAACCCTCGTATGGGAGGCGGCCGGTGAGGAACTGGTAGAGGACGACGCCGAGCGCGTAGACGTCGGTCGCCGGCGTCGCCTCCTCGCCGCGCACCTGCTCGGGCGCGAGGTATGCGGCCGTCCCGACCACCGAGCCGACCTGGGTGATCCGCGTCTGCTCGATCGCGCGGGCGATGCCGAAGTCGGTCAGCTTGACCGTCATCTCGCCGCCGCCGACCGGGCCGCCGACGACCATCAGGTTGCCCGGCTTGACGTCGCGGTGGATGATCCCGCGCCGGTGCGCGTAGTCGAGGCCGGCGCAGGCCTGGATCCCGATCTCGGCCGCGATTTCGGGGTCGACCGGGCCGTGGCGCTGCAGGATCTGCGCTCCCGAGCGGCCCTCGACGTACTCCATCACGATGTAGTGGCGACCATCGTCGACGCCGGTGTCATAGACCTGGACGATGTTGGGGTGGATCAATTTCGCCACCGCCAGTGCCTCGCGGCGGAAGCGGGCGACGAAGCGCTCGTCGTCGGAGAGGTGCTCGGCGAGGATCTTCACCGCGACGGTGCGCTCGAGAATGCGGTCGGTCGCCTTGTAGACGTTCGACATCCCGCCGGAGCCGAGCCGCTCGGCCGTTTCGTAACGTCCGGATAGCGTTCCCGCCTCCATCACTGTTCCCCTTCTACCGCGGCGCCCGGACCGACGCCGCCCGAATTGCCACCGGTTTCAGGTTCCACCGGGGGAGCTTCTTCTTTTTCTTCCTTCTTTTCCTGGCCGGGCGGTTCCGGCGGTTCCACCGCTGGCCCGGTTTCCTTTTCGGGCTTTTCCTTGTCCGGCTTCTCTTTTTCGGACTTTTCTTCCTTTTCGTCTTCTTCTTCGGCTTCGCGTTCGGCTTCTTCGGCTTCCTGGGCCTCGGCTTCTTCTTCCGCTTCGCTCGGCACTTCTTCGCAGGCGGCGACGACTTCGCTCAGCCGCGCCGCGCCTTCGTCCAGCGCTTCCTTCAGTTCCCTGGCGACGCCGCTCAGTTCGGCGACCTGGTCGGTAACCGTGTTGGCGGCTTCGCTGGCGCCGCTGCAATTGCCTTCGGCGACCAGCGCCTGGACTTCGTCGAGGTTGGAGTTGATCTGGCTCGCGGTCGTGCCGGGCAGTAGGTCGTTGCTGCCGTCGCCGCAGGCAGAGACCCCCACTGCCAGGGCAGCAGCGAGGGCAAGGGCAAGCAGGAATGCGCTCAGGCGTCCCATGATTCGAGTCTAGACAACGCTTCCGAAGCTGGATTTGCCCTGCATTTCGGGTTCATCAGTGCCTTTTCAACCCATCTCGAGGGGGCGAGGATCGGCCTCATCGGCCGATCGCCAGTCGCTCGGCGAGGGCGCCGGGGAGGCCGGCGGCGAGGATCGAGGCGGCCGCCGCGGCGATGTCGTAGGGGACTCGGTGAAAGCGTGCCGTCCACTCGTCGGTGTCGAGCTCGAGCCAGGCGGCGCGGGGATCGCCGTCGCGGGGCTGGCCGACGCTGCCGGGATTGATCAGCCAGGCGCCGTCGTCGATGCCGAGCAGAGCGCCGTCGCCGGCCTGGGCTCCGTGCGCGTAGCCGTGCCTGGCACGTCCCTCGGGCCGGGTGAAGAAGAGCGCGACGTGGGAGTGGCCGATCAGGCCGATCCGCTGCTCCTGGGCGTCGAGCCCCGCTTCGGCTTGATCGATCGAGAGCACGTACTCCCAGATCGGGTCGCGAGGTGAGGCGTGGAAGAGTCCGAAGCCGGTGTGGTCGAGCGCGGGGGTGAGTTCGGCGAGGAAGCTGGTCGTCTCCTCGCTGGCCTCCTCCTGGGTCCATTCCACCGCGACCTTCGCGGTCGCTGAGAAGGAGCTGCTGTCGAGCGCGCCGAGCACGGCGAGGTCGTGGTTCCCGGCCAGGCAGACGTCGCTGCGGTCCCGGACCAGGGCGGTGCAGGCGTCGGGATCGGCGCCGTAGCCGACGAGGTCGCCGAGGCACCAGAGCTGGTCGACGTCGGCCTCCTCGATCGCCCCGAGGACGGCTTCCAGGGCGGGCAGATTGGAGTGGACATCGCTGAGGACGGCTACACGCAAGCGGTCAAGCGTACCCGGGGGCGGGCGGACAATACGATTGGACCGTGAGCACCACCGATTCGATCACTGCCCTGCGCGGCGCCGTCGACGAGGCCGCGCGCGCCCTGCGCGACGGCGAGCGGACCGAGCCGACGCCCTCGCTCGACCGGCCGCCGAAGCCGGAGCTCGGCGATTACAGCTCCAACGCGGCGATGCTGCTGGCCGGCCCGCTTGGTGACAACCCGCGGGCGGTCGCCGAGCGTCTCCGGGCGGAGCTCGAAGGGCACCTCGGCGGCGCCGACCTCGACCGTATCGAGGTCGCCGGTCCCGGCTTCGTCAACCTCTTCCTCTCCGACCAGTGGTACCGGCGGGCGCTCGCCTCCCTTGCCGCCGGCAACAGCCTGCGCCCGCCGCCGGTCGCGGAGCCCGAGAAGGTCCTGGTCGAGTTCGTCTCCGCCAACCCGACCGGACCGCTGCACGTCGGCGGTGGCCGTCACGCCGCCTACGGCGACGCCCTCGTGCGGCTCCTCCAGGCTGTCGGCCACGAGGTCAAACGCGAGTACTACGTCAACGATGCCGGCGCCCAGGTCGGCCGTTTCGCAGACTCGATCGCTGCCCGAATGGCCGGCGAGGAGCCGCCGGAGGACGGCTACGCCGGCGAGTACGTAACCGAGATCGCGGCGCAGATCAAGGCCGAAGGGGGGGACCCCGGCGACCGCGAGGCGCTCGGACTGCGTGGAATCGAGCTCGTGCTCGACGGCGTGCGCGGCACCCTCGAGCGCTTTGGCGTCAGCTTCGATGTTTGGTTCCACGAGCGCGACCTCTACTCGCGGGGTGAGGTCGAGGCCGCTCTCGCCGACCTCGACAAGGGCGGTCACACCTACCGCAGCGAGGAGGCGCTCTGGCTGCGGACGACCGAGTTCGGCGACGACAAGGACCGGGTCCTGTTCAAGGCCGACGGCGACCCGACCTACCTGACCGCCGACATCGCCTACCACTGGGACAAGCTGCAGCGCGGCTTCGACCGCTTGATCGACGTCCTCGGCGCTGACCACCACGGCTACGTCGGCCGGATCCGGGCCTCGATCGCCGCTCTCGGCGGCGATCCCGACAAATTCGAGGCGCTGATCATGAGCCTCGTCCACATCGTCGAAGGCGGCGAGCGGGCGCAGATGTCGAAGCGCAGCGGCGACTTCGTCTCCCTCGACGAACTGCTCGACGACATCGGCGTCGACGCGACCCGCTGGTTCATGCTCTGGCGCAGTCTGGAGACGACGGTCGACCTCGACCTCGAGCTGGCCCGCAGGCAGTCGAATGAGAACCCCGTCTACTACGTCCAGTACGCGCACGCCCGCATCGCCAGCATCCTGCGCAAAGCCGGGCCGGGGGCGGAGGCGGCGATCGAGGCGGCGGCCGACTCACGCACCGTTCCCTTCGAGCCGAGCGAGAAAGCGCTGATCAAGCGCCTGCTCGAGTTTCCGCAAGAGACGGTCGAGGCGGCGGCGCGGCGGGCGCCGCACCGGATCTGCGCGTACTCGACCGCGGTCGCCGCCGACTTCCACGCCTTCTACCGCGACTGCCAGGTGGTCGGGGCGGAGGGGGAAGGGGTCGAGCCCTCGCGCCTGGTGCTCTGCCTGGCGGCGAAGCAGACGATCGCCGCCTCCCTCGGCTTGCTCGGGATCTCAGCCCCCGAGCGGATGTAATGCCGGGCGGGCGCCGCAAGCTGCCCGTCCTCGCCGAGATCTCCGGCCCTGTCGCCGGAGCCGAGGGCATCTGGTCGTTGCGGGGCCCGGACTTCGAGCGCCTCGGCGCCGTCCGCGAGCGCATCGAGGGCCACCGAGCGGTGCTGGTGACCGGCGCCGACGATCCGACGCGGGCTCTGGCGGCGGCGCTGGCCGGGGCCGCGGCCGCGGTTGGCCGCCGCACGGCTCTGCTCGACTGCGACCTCGCCCAACCCCGCCTCGCTGCGGACCTCGGCCTGGAACAGACGCCGGGCCTGCACGAGTACCTGCGCTGGGAGGCGACGCCGCCGGAGATCCTGCAGCCGTTGATGCTGGCCGGACCCGCCTCCGCCGGCGCCGGCGAGCCGCTGGTTTGTATCTCCGGCGGTCGCGGCGCCAGCGACCCGCGCACGCTGCTCGGCCTCCAGAGCTTCCGTCACATGGCGGAGAAACTGCGCAACGCCTACGAGCTGGTGGTCCTCTCGGGCCCGGCGATCGAGACCGGCGAGGAATCGCTGCCGGCGCTGGCGGCCGAGGCGGACGCGCTGCTCGTCGCCGTCGCGTCCGATCCGTCGCGCCGCGGCGCACGGGACCTGCGCGACGCCCTCCGCCGGCTTCCGGTCGAGCCGCTCGGCGCCGTCGTCGTCAAGGGATAGCGCAAGCGCTTCCGTGTCGAGTTTGTTCGGCACGTCCGAACAAAGTCGACACGGCTCAGAGGTCGTAGCGGCCGAGGTCCTCGTCGAGCCGGGCGCTGTCCTCGGCGCTGAGGCCGGCCGCGACCGGCCGGCCGTCGTCGCCCGAGCCCGATGCCCGTCGCCACTTGGCGACGCCGAAGGCGAGCGCGATCGCGGCGACGATGAAGGCGACGATCGGGACCACGTAGGCGGAGAGGCTGAAGCCCGAGTCCTGCGGCAGGGCCAGCACCTCGTCGCCGTACTCGGCGACCAGCGCGTCCTTGATCTCCTGCTTGCTCCTGCCCTCGTCGACGAGCCGTTGGATAAAGGCTTTCTCGCGCTGGGCCTGGGGCGATTCGGCGAGCTCGAGAAGGGTGCCGCAGACCGGGCACATCACTTCTCCCGAGATCTCGCTGAGCGAGGTCTGCGGCGTTGCCGCGCCGGCGGCGGGGACCAGGGATGCGGCCATCAGCGCCAACGCGGCGCTGGCGATCGCCAGCGCCCGGATGGTACGGGCGCTCACGACTTGCCTTCGACCAGCGGCGCGATTTGGTCGTTCAGCATCTCCTCGGTCACCGGGCCGGCGGTCAGCCACCGCACCTTGCCTTTGGGGTCGACGAGGAAGTTCTCGGGAACCCCGGTCGTGCCATATTCGTGCGCCATGTCGCCCTCGCCGTCGTGCAGTTGCGGGTAGCTGAGTTCGTGCTTGCGGGCGAAGGCGCGGCCGTCGCCGCTGAGGTCGCGGCTGTCGATCCCGAGCACGGTGAAGTCGCCGCTTTCATGCTGGCGCTGGAACTGCTCCAGGGCCGGTGCCTCCTCCTTGCACGGATCGCACCAGGAGGCCCAGAAGTTGACCAGCACCCATTCGCCGCGGTGTTCGGCGAGGGAGCCATCGCCGCCGCCATCGAGTTTGGGCAGGGTGGGGTCCGGCGCGGCTTCGCCGAGCTGGACCCGCGAGGAGCCGTGGCTGGCGAGCCCGAAGACGAGCAGGCCGACGACGGCCAGCACGGCGAGAACTGCGATGGCAGAGCGAACGCTCACGGGGGTCAGAAGCTTAGAATGCCCCCAGCGCGGACGTAGCTCAGTTGGTAGAGCGCAAGCTTCCCAAGCTTGAGGTCGCGGGTTCGACCCCCGTCGTCCGCTCTAGGCGACGGCCCTCAGGGTCGGGGCTCGGGTCGCCTCAGTCGACATCCCGGCCGCCGAGCTCGCCGGCAGGCGGTAGAAGTGCTCGGTGGCGCCGCGCACCTGGCGCTCGCGGACGAGTTCGATCAGGTCTGCTTTGGCCAGCTCGGTGACGTGGTAATTGGTGTTGCTGAGCGGGATCTGGAGCTCGCGGCAGAGGTCGCTGGGGGACATCGTGCGACCGCCGTCGATGCCGAGGATTTCGAGGATCGAGACCCGCAGGGGGTGGGCGGTGGCTCGCGCCAGGCGCTCCCAGTTGACGGGCAGCGAGGAGCTGCCGTTGCCGTTCGCGACGCCGCGGTGGGCACCGTTGCCGTTGGTCGAGTGTCCGTCGTGTCCATTCATGGCTGAGCTTCCGTTCGTGGGGGTCATAGGCACGACATTACCAAAAATTATTGACTCAAGTCATTAAAATCGGGTAGAGTCGTTGATGGGATGTTTCCTTGGAGGGGAAATCCGACTGGCCCATCAGGCCTGGGTACCACCGCAATCTCGGTATTGGCGGTCACGATTTCCTTTCTGGTACCCGGCCCGGCTCTAGCTGACACCGCCGGGATCATCGCCCCCAGTGATCCGCACAACCCGGAAGTCAAATCGGGCTGGCAGGCGGGCACCTGCACGACCGACACGCCGACCTGTAGCGTCGCCACCGAAACCCAGTTCTTCGAAGACGCGGCCGCCCATCCCCAGGTCGGCTTCACCCAGTTCATCGTCAAGAACGAAGAGTTCCTGGGCGTGCCGGGGACCCAGAAACCGGTCGGGGAACTGAAGGACGTCCACGTCGACCTCCCGATTGGTCTCAGCGTCAACCCGGGGGCGACCGTTCGCTGTCCGATCGCGACCTTCGAAGCCGGGGCCGGCGGTTGCCCGAGCGGCTCCAAAGTCGGCGTCAGCGAAGTCACCGCCTCACCGCCGCCGGTGTATCTGCCCGTCCCGCCTGCCGCTCCGGTAACCAAAGTCGACGTCTACAACCTCGTGCCGGAACCCGGGCAGCCGGCCCGGTTCGGCCTCGAACTCGCCGGTAACGAAGTCTTCCTCGAAGCGAGCCTCGCCTGGGAGGGGGACTTCCACGAGGGCTTCTCGATCGCGGTTCCGAAAGCTCTGCCGCTGCCCGGGATCGAAGGCCTGATCCTGCAGAACCGCCTCGTCTTCAACGGCCGGGCCGGTGACGGCACCTTCATCACCACCCCGAGCACCTGCCTCGGCGAAGCCTTCACCAGCTCGGGCAGCATCTACTCGACGCTGCTGGTGGCCGCCTCCTACTCAGAAGAGGAACAGCCTGGCTACGCCTTCCCGCAGAGCGCCTTCCCGCAGTTCGAGTCGCCGATCCCGCCGCAGACGGAACCGAAAAAATGCAACTCGATCCCCTATCAACCTAAAGTTCAGGTCGAGCCCGGAGCAACGGCGACCAACTCACCGGCGGGCGCCGGGGTCGAGATCACGGTTCCCCACTTCACCGGCGGAGGCACCCAGGACAGCTCGGTGACGAAAGCGGCGACGGTGACGCTGCCGGCGGGGATGGGGATCAACCCGAGCGCCGCCAACGGCTTGCAGACCTGCACCGACGCCCAGTTCGGCAAGGGGTCCCGGGCGCCGACCAGCGGTTGCCCGGCGCAGTCGAAGATCGGGACCGCGACGATCGAATCGCCGCCGCTGCCGGAAGGGAACCTGACCGGGAACGTCTACGCCGGCCAGCAGTTGAGCCGCGACCCGACCTCGGGCAGCGAGTACCGGATCTTCATCGAAGCCGGCTCGGCGCGCTACGGGGTCATCCTCCGGCTGGTCGGCAGCGTCAGCGCCAACCCGGTCACGGGCCAGCTCTCGACGACGATTTCCGGCGCTCCCCAACTCCCCTTCACCTCTTTCAAGCTCGCCTTCGACCCGGGCGCCCGCGCTGTCCTCAGCAGCCCCCCGACCTGTGGCCCGAACGTGACCGCGGGCTCGATGGTCCCCTGGTCGACGGAAGCGATCGCCGCCTGGGCCGGCGCCAAACCCGCCGGCATCGGCGCTCAGTTCTCACTCAGCGGCTACCCGGGCGGCGGCGCCTGTCCGAAAGCGATGGCGGCCCGGCCGTTCGCGCCCGCCTTCGGCGCCGGCCCGAAATCGAACAAGGCCGGCGCCTTCAGCCCGGTCTCGATCCACCTCGCCCGTCCCGACGGCCAGCAGGAGCTGAAAGGCGCGGAAGTGACGCTGCCGCCGGGGATGACCGGCAAGCTGGCCGGGATCCAGTACTGCAAAGCCCCCCAGTTGGCGGCGGCCGCCGCCAACGCCGGCAAAGCCGAGGCCGCCGACTCGAGCTGCCCGGACAAAAGCCTGGTCGGCTCGGCGACGGTTGCTGCCGGCACCGGCCCGGCGCCGCTGACGATCGGCGGCAAGGTCTTCCTCTCAGGCCCCTACCACGGGGCTCCTCTCTCCCTGGCAGTTGTCACCCCCGCCACGGCCGGACCGTTTGATCTCGGCACGGTCGTGGTGAGGGTGGCGCTGTTCCTCGATCCCGAAACGGCGCAGGTCCGCGCCGTCTCCGACCCGATTCCCGATGTCTTCGGCGGCACCCAGCTCAGCGTCCGCACCATCGACATCACCCTCGACCGCAAGCAGTTCACCCTCAACCCAACCAGTTGCGACCCGCTGGCGACCGCAGCAACGCTGCGCGGTGGCGGCGCCGACCCGGCCAACCCCGCGGCATTCAGCGCCTTCGCCGCCAGCGTTCCGTTCCAGACCAGCGCCTGCGAAGCGCTCGAGTTCAAACCGAAACTCAGCACCCGCCTGTTCGGTGGCCGCAAGGCGGCGCGCCGCTCCGGTCACCCGAAATTCCGCGCCGTCCTCACCGCCCGCGAAGGCGACGCCAACATCCGCCGCGCGGCGGTGACGCTGCCGCACTCCGAGTTCCTCGACCAGGGCCACATCGGCACCGTCTGCGTGAAAGCGAAACTCGCCAGCCACGACTGCCCGGCCCGCTCGATCTACGGCTACGCCAGCGCCGAGACGCCGCTGCTCGACCAGCCGCTGGCCGGCCCCGTCTACCTCGTCCCCTCCGACCACGGCCTGCCGGACCTGCTCGCCGACCTGCAGGGTCAGGTCGACATCCACCTGCGCGGGGTGATCAGCTCCGCCAAGGCGCGGATCAAGACCGTCTTCCAGGCCGTCCCCGACGTCCCGGTCAGCAAGTTCGTGCTGACGATGAAAGGCGGCAAGAAGGGGCTGCTCGAAAACTCGCGCAACCTCTGCGCCGGCCCCGCCTTCTCCTTCGTCAACTTCAAAGCCCAGAACGGCAAGCAGTGGAAGAAGAAAAAGCTGCCGCTGCGGATGTCGGCCTGCGGACCCAAGAAGAAGAAGACCCAGGGCAAGAAACAGGGCCAGGATTGAATGGCCTCCGGGACGGGTAAGCGAGCCGCACGATGAGGCGGAGGGGTTTTCGTAGAGCCGGAGGGATGGCGAGCGCGCTGGCACTGGTCGCGGTCGCTTTCGCGTGCGCCGCGAGCAGCGCTAGCGCCGTCGACATCATCGAAGCCCAGTCGGGGAACGTGACGGACGGTTGGCAGGCGGGAACCTGCAACCTGGGAAGCGACCTCACCTGCTCGCCCACCACCAGCGCCCAGTTCTTCACCCAGGCCGCCGGTCACCCGCCGGTCGGCTTTACCCAGATCATCGTCAAACACAGTGGTGCCTTTGAAACCCCGGCGGGCGATCTCAAGACGGTCTTGGTGGATCTGCCGCCGGGCTTGAGCGTCAACCCACAGGCGACGCCACAGTGCGTCCTCGAAGGGGGCAAATTCCCCGCGGGCGGTTGTCCGGCGAACACGCAGGTGGGCAGCAGCATCGTCACGGCCTCGGTCTTGGGCTTACTACCCTCGACGCTGCCTCCCTTTCCCGTCTACAACATCGCGCCGCGTCCCGGGGAACCTGCTCGGTTTGGCTTCGTGCTCGACCTCGGCGGCATCGGCCTGCTGAATCTCGGCGAAGTCTTTCTCAACGCCGGCGTCAACTGGGAGGGCAACTACCACGAGTACTTCACGATCCACGTTCCGCCTGTCCCGGGTGGTGCCGCCAGCATCCTCAAAAACCGCCTGGTCTTCACCGGCACCACTGAATCGACGCCCGGCGGCGGCACGTTCCTGACCAACCCCAGCACCTGCTTCAACCCGGCGGCCGAACCCTTCAAAGCCGGTTACACGACCTACCTGCACGCCGACTCCCAGCAGGAACAGGCGCCGCAGGACGAATACGACGTTGCCGGCCCGGCACCGCCGCCGGCCGCCTACGTCAACGGCTCCGAGGCGGTTGCGGCGCCGCTTCCCCCGGGCGTCAAACCGGACGGCTGCGGCAACGTCCCCTTCAAACCTTCGACCGCGGTCAACCCGAACACGGCGTTGACCGACTCGCCGTCCGGCGCGACCGTCGACGTCAAAGTCCCGTTCGAACCGACCGCGTCGGTCTACAACTCGAACGTGCGTGAGGCGCAGGTGACGCTGCCGGCCGGGATGGGCGTCAACCCCTCGGCGGCGCCCGCGCTGCAGGCCTGCACGGACGCCCAACTTGGGAAGGGGACCCGCAATCCTGTCGCCTGCCCCGCAGCGTCGAGGATCGGCACGGTCGCGATCGACACCCCGGTGCTGCCGGCGGGAACCCTGACCGGCCCCGTCTATCTTGCCCAGCAGCTGAGCCGTGACCCGGCCTCCGGCAACCTGTACCGGATTTTCCTTGACGCCGAGTCGGCGGCCCGCGGGCTCTCGATCCGGCTCGTCGCCAACGTCAGCGCCAACCCGGTGACCGGGCAGTTGAGCGCCGTCGTCCACGAAGCTCCGCAGGTCCCGTTCGATTTGGTCCGCGTCAGCCTCAACGGCGGCGACAAAGCGACCTTGACCAGCCCGCCGACCTGCGGTCCCAACCCGAGCTCGCACTCGATGGTCGCCTGGTCGGGGACGCCGGACAGCGGCCCGGTGGACAAAGGCTTCCTCCTCACCAACGCGCCCGGGGGCGGCGCCTGCGCGAAAACGATGGCATCGCGGCCGTTCGCGCCCGGCTTCGACGCTGACCCGAAAAGCGACCAGGCGCTCGCCTTCACGCCCTTCACCGCGCACCTGACCCGGCCCCAGGGTCAGCAGGAGCTGAAAGGCGTCGACATCCATCTGCCGCCGGGAGCGACGGCGAAGCTCGCCGGCGTTCCGTACTGCTCGCCGCAGGAGATCGCCGACGCCGCCAGCCGGGCCGGCGCGGCGGAGAAGAAAAACCCGAGCTGCCCGGACAAGAGCCAGGTCGGCGTCGCCACGGTCCAGGCCGGGACCGGATCCTCTCCGCTCGAGATCGACGGCAACGTCTACCTCGCCGGCCCCTACAAGGGCGCACCGATTTCGCTGGCCGTGGTCACCCCGGCGGTGGCCGGGCCGTTCGACCTCGGCACCGTCGTCGTCCGGATCCCGGTCAAGGTCGATCCGGAAACCGCCCAGATCAATCCCGACACCGAAATCCCCGACGTCTTCGGCGGCGCCAAGCTCGACATTCGCTCGATCTTCGTCAACGTCAACCGCAAGGAATTCACCCTCAACGGGACCAACTGCGCCAAACATGCGACCGCTGGCGTGCTGCTCGGGGGCGGGGCGGATCCGACCAACCCGGCGGCATGGGCGCCGGCCAAAGTCTCGGCCCACTATCAGCTGAACGGTTGCAAAGGCTTGAAATTCCGGCCGAAGCTGAAGCTGCGCTTGTTCGGCGCCACCCACCGCGCCCAGCACCCGCGCCTGCGCGCCGCGCTCACCGCCCGCGAAGGCGACGCCAACATCGCCCGCGCCTCGGTCGCTCTGCCGCACGCGATCTTCCTCGACCAGGCCAGCCTCGGCACCGTTTGCACGCGGCCCCAGTTCGCCGCTGACCAGTGCCCGAAACGGTCGATCTACGGCAAGGCGCGGGCCTTCACGCCGCTGCTCGGCCAGCCGCTGGAAGGCCCGGTCGTCCTCCGTTCGAACCCGTCCCACACCCTGCCGGACATGGTCGCCCACCTCGAGGGGCAGGTCGACATCGACCTCGTCGGCGTCATCGACAGCTACAAGGGCGGCATCCGCACTCGCTTCAATACCGTCCCCGACGTGCCGGTGAAGAAGTTCGTGCTGACCCTGCCGGGCGGCAAGCACGGGCTCCTGGTCGCCTCGACCAATCTCTGCAAAAACCCGCCGCGGGCGATCGTCCGGTTCAAGGCCCAGAACGGCAAGAAGGTGAATCGCAAGCAGAAATTGCGTACGCCGTGTGGCCAAAAGAAGAAAAAGGGGGCGGGTAAGCACAAGCACTGAGGGTTGCTCGACTTGCTTCCCGGTTGGGTAACCGGCTAAGGTCGCAACTGGGAGAGGGGCTTTGGGAAAGGCTCCGTTGTTGTTTGGGTTAGTACCAGGGCGCCACGCAGGGGCGGCGGTTTTGCTCACGCGTAATGAGGAGGGACTTGATGGTTAGGCGCTCGTTGGTATTGCTTGGTGTGGTTGCGCTCGGGGTCGTGTTCTTCGCCCCCAGCGCCGATGCGGCGATTTCGACCCAGAAATGGGAATCGCTCACCTGTAAAGAAAATGCCGACCTGCCGGCTCCTTTGCCCGAAAAATTCGGCGAAGCCGGGAAAGAAGTCGGGTTCGAATTCGCCGCGCCGCTGGCGTCCTCGGCGCAATGCCTTGGCTCGACCGGAGAAAAACACTTCACGCAGGCGGCCGGTCACCCGAACTTCGGCATCACCGACTTCAAGCTGACCACGACCCCGCACGCGGGACCGTTTGCAGCCTTCTCGGGCTTCCCGACGGCCTTCATCAAAGAGATCGTCGTTGATACGCCCGAAGGCCTCAGCGTCAACCCTGAAGCGCTGGACCAATGCACGGTTCAACAGATCGAAGCTGTTGCCTGTCCGCCGCAGAGCCTTGTCGGGGTCAACTACCTGACCGTCGCCGGTCAGGTGCCGGAACCGAAAGAATCGGAACCGGCCGAAAAAGAATGCAAAAAACTGGCACCCACGTTCCCGGAAGGCGAATGCATCCAAGCGCGAGTGGCGCTGCCGGTCTACAACGTGGTGCCGTTCGACGGTACCCCCTCGATGGTCGGCTTCAACACCGCTGCCGGCCCGACCTACATCGTCGGCTCGCTGAGCCCGGTCGACCAGCACGTCACCTTCACGATCAGCGACATCCACGCGCCCTCGCCCACGAGCCCGCCGATCATCGAGTCGCGGCTCGTCTTCTTCTCGGCAAAAGGGGCGACCAACCTCAACCCCACCGCCGACGGCACCTACCTGACCATGCCGAGCAACTGCGCCGGCGGCCAGGTCTCGGTGCTGCACCTCCAGTCGCAGGGCCCGCCCTTCGAAGCGAGCCAGACCGAAACGAAAGCGTCATACACGACCCCTACCGGTGCCAGCGGCTGCAACGCGGTCCCGTTCAATCCGGACATCGCGGTCAACCCGACCGGGCCGAAAAACGTCGACACGCCGGAACCGACCACGGTTGACGTCGGCATCCCGTTCGACCCGGAAGACGAAATCGCGAATTCCTACCTGAAAACCGCGACGGTGCTGCTGCCGGAAGGCATGGGGATCAACCCCGCGTCCGGCAACGGCCTGCAGGCCTGCACCGCCGCTCAGTTCGGGTACCACACCAACAACCCGATCGGGTGCCCCGCGGCGTCGAAAATCGGCACCGTCGAGGTGCAGGCGCCGGGCCTGCCGCCGAACTCGATTGGCGGCGACGTCTACGTCGGCGAACCGCTGAAAAACGGACCGGCGGTTGCGGATACGGGTGAACAGTTCCGGATCTTCATCCACGCGTTCTCGACTCGGTTTGGCGTCAACGTGCGGTTGATCGGGAAAGTGTTCCCCGATTCGGCCAGCGGCCAACTGACCGCGATCGTCGATGAAAATCCGCAGGCGACCTTCACCAACTTTCGCCTGCATTTCTTCGGCGGTAACAAAGGGACGCTGACCTCGCCCCCGACCTGCGGGCCGAACACGACGAAAACCTTGCTGACGCCGTGGTCGGGACAGGCCAATGCGACCCCGAGCCAGACGTTTGCCCTGACCGGGTACCCCGGTGGCGGCAACTGTCCGCAGTCGCTGGCCGCGCGGCCGTTCACGCCTGGCTACTCGGCCACGGTCGACAACCCCAAGGCCGGCGCCTACAGCCCGTTCCGGGTCAACATCGCCCGAGTCGACGGTCAGCAGGAGGTGAAGCTGGTCAACGTCACCCTGCCGAAGGGCCTGACCGGAAAACTGGCCGGGATCCCCTACTGCTCGGAGGACGCGATCAACGGCGCCCGCCTGCTCAGCGGCAAAGCCGAGCAGGCAGCACCGAGCTGCCCCTCGGCAAGTCAGATCGGGACGACCACGTCCGCGGCCGGCAGCGGCGGGGCGCCGTTGTCGTTGCCGGGCAAGGTCTACCTCGCCGGGCCGCTGCACGGCTCAACGCTCTCGCTGGCGGTCATCACCCCGGCGATCGCCGGCCCGTATGACCTCGGCAACGTCGTCGTCCGAGTAGCGGTGAACGTCGATCCGACCACCGCCCAGATCAACGCCGTCTCGGAACCGATCCCGAACGTGTTCGGCGGCGTCAAGCTCGACATCCGCTCGATCCAGTTCGACATCAACCGCGAAAAGTTCATGATCAACCCGACCAACTGCTCCAAGCAGGCGACGGCCGGGACGATCAACGGCGGCGGCGCCAACCCCGCCAGCCAGGCGGCGTGGAGCTCCTACGCGGTCAGCTACCCCTACCAGGCGAGTAACTGCAGCAAGCTCGGCTTCAAGCCGAAGTTCCACGTCCGGCTCACCGGCCCGACCACGCGGGCGAAGAACCCGCAGATCCGGGCGATCCTCGAAGCCGGCAAGGGCCAGGCCAACATCGCCCGCACGGCGCTGACGCTGCCGCACTCGCTGTTCCTCGACAACAGCCACATCGGCACCGTCTGCACCCGGCCGCAGCTGGCCTCCAACAGCTGCCCGAAGAGCTCGATCTACGGGCACGCGGAAGCGAAGACGCCGCTCTTGAGCAAGAAGCTCAAGGGCAACGTGTACCTGGTCCCGGGTGGGCACGAACTGCCCGACCTGGTCGCCGACCTGCGCGGCCAGGTGAGGATCCAGCTGCACGGGGTGATCAGCTCCAAGCGCGGTGGCCTGAAGACGGTGTTCAACAACACCCCCGACGTGCCGGTGACGAAGTTCATCCTCAACATGAAGGGCGGCGACAAGAGCCTGCTCGTCAACTCGACGAACACCTGCAAGGAAAAGCAGCGGGCCGTCCTCAACATCAAAGGCCAGAACGGCAAGAAGCTGGTCAACAACCAGTACCCGCTCAACATCAAGGGCTGCGGCAAGGGGAAATAAGGCAGGCGACACGCATCCTGGGGCACCGGCGCGGGCGGGCGAATAGCCTCCGCGCCGGTGCGCCCGTCGCTTTCAGTCCTGATCGTCGTTTGGAACAGCAGCTCCGAGCTGCGGCGGGGGCTGCCGCCGCTCCTGGTCGAGCTTGGCCCTGACGACGAGCTGATCGTCGTCGACAACGACTCCGGCGACGACTCGGCCGCGGTCGTCGCCGAGCTGGCACCGGCGGCGCGCCTGGTGCGGATGGGGCGCAACGTCGGCTTCGCCGCCGGCTGCAACCGCGGCGCCGAGGAGGCGCGCGGCGACCTCCTCGTCCTCCTCAACCCCGACGCGGTGCCGCAGCCGGGCTGGGGGGAGGCAATTCGCCGCCCCTGGCGCGAGGGCCGCGGCTGGGCGGCCTGGCAGGCGCTGGTCGCAAGCGGCGACGGGACCGAGATCAACTCCGCCGGCAACCCCCTCCATTTCACCGGCATCGTCTGGGCCGGTGGCCACGGCCGCCCGCTGGTCGAGGCGCCGCCCTCGGGCGAGGTCGTCTGCCTCTCCGGTGCCTGCCTGGCAATCCCGCTGCGGACGTGGCGCGAGCTCGGTGGCTTCCCTGAGCGGTTCTTCCTCTACCACGAGGACGTCGACATCTCGCTGCGACTGCGGCTGCGCGGCGACACGGTCGGGATCGAGCCCGCCGCCGTCGTCTTCCACGACTACGAGTTCGGCGCCAGCGAGCACAAGTGGCGCTGGCTCGAGCGCAACCGGCTCGCCTTCCTCGTCCGCGACTACCCGGCGACGCTGTTGGTCCTGCTCGCGCCGGCGCTGTTCGCGACCGAGCTCGCCTTGCTTGTCGCCTCCGCCGCCGGCGGCTGGGGCGCTCAGAAGCTGGCGGCGAACGCCGAAGTGCTGCGCTGGCTGCCCGGCCTCCTGCGCGAACGGCGCCGGATCCAACGGGCCCGCGCCGTCAGCAGCGCCGAATTCGCCTCCTGGCTGAGCGCCGACCTCGACTCGCCCTTCATCCCCGCCGCCGCTCGTTCCCTGCCTGCCCGGCTGGCGCTCCGCGCCTACCTGGGCGCCGTCCGCGCTCTGCTGCGCTAGCTGGGCGGCATATGGAAGGCGTAGATGCGGGCGGCGTCGAGGCGCCAGTAGACGACGCCGGAGGCGAGGAACTCCTCCCACTCGGCGCCGTAGCGCGGGACGTAGATGTCGAGCAGGGTTTGGCGCAGCTCCGCTCCCTCGGGTGCCGCGACGTCGACCGGCGCGGCCGTGCCGTGGACCGTCACCGCCAGCTCCTCGCCCGGCAGGTGGGTGGCGCTGACCTCGGGACGGGCGGCGATCTGGCGGGCGCGGACCGAGTCCGGCGCCGAGCCGAAATGGAAGCTGCCGCGGAGGAAGATGCCGTCGACCGGGCCGACCACCGGGCGGCCGTCGCGGCCGGCGGTCGCCAGCGCCAGCAGCGTCATCCCCTGCAGCCGCGCGGCGATGCCAGCAGCGTCGAGGCGGCGCTCGGGGGTGTGGATGCGGAGCAGGTGCGGGCCGGCGCCGGCGTAGCTGCGGTCGAGCAGGTCCTGCAGCGCCTCCAGGTCCGTCTCGGTCTCGTGCATCGCGCGCGCCGACTAGAGCGATTGGCTCGTCGGCCGAATGAGGATCTCGTTGACGTCGACCCCCGGCCCCTGTTCGAGCGCGTACATCACGGCCTTGGCGATGTCGTCGTCGCGCAGGGCGGCGTCGCCGGGGCTGTTGTCGAAGAAAGGCGTGTCGGTCATCCCCGGCTCGATCAGCGTCACCTTGATCGCCGTGTTCTGGTGGATCTGGCGCAGCTCCGAGCGCAGGCTCTCGCCGATCGCCGTCGCCGCGAACTTGGTCGCCGAGTAGAGCGAGCCGGGCAGCGCCCGGCGGCCGGCGATCGAGCTGGTGATCAGGAAGTGGCCGTCGCCGCGCTCGAGCAGGTGGGGGAGGGTGGCGCGGATCGTCAGCGCCGCGCCGTAGACGTTGGTGAGGACCATCGACTTCCAGAACTCGGGCGACTCCTCGAGAAAGCCCCGCTTGGCGCCGAAGCCGGCGTTGGCGAAGACGGCGTCGATCCGGCCGAAGCGCTCGAGCGCCTTCGCGGCCAGCGCCTCGACCTGGTCCCACTCGGTGATGTCGCATCGCACCGGCAGGGCGCGCTCGGTTCCACCCAGTTCCCCCGAGAGCACGTCGAGGTCTTTGATCCGCCGCGCTGCCAGGACCAGCCGGTACTTGTCAGCCGCGGCGCGGGCGGTTGCAGCGCCGATCCCGCTGCTGGCTCCGGTGATGAGGAGGACCGGCCGATCGTCGTCCGCGTTCGCCACGCCGCGATTCTGGCAGACGGCTGAACTCGGTCGAGGGGCCTGGATTGCGATAATCCGTTCTCGAACGTGGACCCTGCACGCAAGCGCACGATCCGATTGGTGGTAGCGCTCAGCGTGGCCGTGTTGCTCGCGGTGGCGCTGATCTACACCTCCTTCTCCGCCTCGACCGAGGCGAAGGAGCCCTCGCAGCTTTTCAGCGCCGCCCCGGGCACGACCTATGACATGACCGGACGCGTCGTCCCCGGCTCGATCGAAAAGCAGGGCAACGGCATCGCCTTCCGGGTCGAGGACCGGGAAGGCGACAGCCAGAGCCTGCCGGTCACCTACACCGGCACCGTTCCGGACCCGTTCCGCGGTGGCCGTGAGATCGTCCTCACGGGCGCGATGGAGAGCGGCACCTTCGTCGGCAAGCCCGAAACCCTGATCACCAAGTGCCCGTCGAAGTTCACTACCAAGAGCGATGGCTAGCCTCGGCAGCGTCCTGCTGGCGCTGGCCTTTCTCGCTGCCGTCTTTGCCGCTGTAGTCGCCCTCGCCGGACGCAACGGAACCCGCCGCTGGATCGACCTCTCGCGGCGCGCCGTCTACGGCTTCTGCGCTCTCGTCACCGCCTGCGTGGTGATCATCGAGATCGCCTTCGCCGGCAACGACTTCTCGTTCAACATCGTCCAGCAGCACTCCTCGATCGAGACGCCGCCCTTCTACAAGCTGGCGGCGATGTGGTCGAGCCAGGAAGGCTCGCTGCTGCTCTGGGCCTGGGTGCTCTCGATCGCCTCCAGCATCGCGCTCTACGTCACCCGCAACAAGCTGCGCGAGATCGTCCCCTGGGCGACCGCGGTGATGATGGGCGTCGCCGCCTTCTTCACCGGCCTGATGCTGTTCGCGCCCGACGTCGACCCCTTCGCGACGACGCCGGGGCCGACGCCGGCCGACGGGATCGGCCTCAACCCGCTGCTCCAGCACCCGAGCATGATGATCCACCCGCCGATGCTGTACTCGGGGTACGTCGCCTTCACGATCCCCTTCGCCTTCGCGATCGGCGCCCTCATCACCCGCTACGTCGACGCCGAGTGGATCCGCTCGACCCGCAAGTTCGCCCTGGTCGCCTGGACCTTCCTCGGCTTCGGTCTCCTGCTCGGCGCTCGCTGGTCCTACACCGAGCTCGGCTGGGGCGGCTACTGGGCCTGGGACCCGGTCGAGAACGCGGCGCTGATGCCGTGGCTGCTCGGCACCGCCTTCCTGCACTCGATCATGGTCCAGGAGAAGCGGGGGATGCTGAAAGTCTGGAACGCCTGCCTCGTCGTCGCCACCTTCTCGATGGCGCTGCTAGGCACCTTCCTCGTCCGCTCCGGCGTCCTGCAGTCGATCCACGCCTTCGGCGACAACACCGTCGGCCCCTACATCCTCGCTCTGATCGGGGTCGTCGTGATCGGCTCGACCCTGCTGATCGTCTCCCGCCTCGACGACCTCAAATCGGAGAAGCGGATCGACTCACTAATTTCGCGCGAGTCGGTCTTCCTGATCAACAACCTGCTTCTGGTCGGGCTCACCCTGGTGATCGCCTGGGGCACCTTCTTCCCGCTGATCTCCGAACTCTTCACCGGCAGCAAGGCCTCGCTGGCGGCGCCCTGGTTCGATCGCTACACGACGCCGCTGGCGATCCTGCTCGTCCTCTTCACCGGGATCGGGCCGCTGCTCGCCTGGCGCCGGGTCACCTGGGCCTCGGCCAAGCGCGTCTTCCGGCTGCCGCTGGCGGTCGCCGCCGTCACCTTGGCCGGGCTGCTGATCCTCAGCGACGCCGGCCACAAGCCGTGGGCCCTGTTCCTCTTCGTCTTCGCCGCCTTCGCGATCTCCGGGCTCGTTCAGGAGTTCTGGATCGGCGCGGCGGCGCGGCGCAAGACGTCCGGCGGCTCGATGGCGGGTGCGACGGTCGCGGTCGTCGCCCGCAACCGCCGCCGCTACGGCGGCTACATCGTCCACCTCGGGATCGCCGTGATCCTGATCGGGATCGCCGCCTCCTCGAGCTTCCAGACCAACCGCGACGTGGTGCTGAAGCCGGGCGAAAGCACCGTCGTCGACGGCTACACCGTGACCTACGTGAAGCCGGAAGTCGAAGTCGACAGCGAGAAGTTCACCTTCGCCGACCGGATCCGGGTCGAAAAGGACGGCAAGCTGGTCGCCAGCCTGCGGCCGAGCCGGCGCTTCTTCCGCCCGACCGGGGGCGAAGTCAGCCTCGGCACGCTCGCCAGCTACTTCGACGGTGAGGCGACCAGCGAGGTCGGCCTCGACGCCGGGGTGGCCCGGGACTTCTGGATCGCGCCCAACCCCGACATCAGCGGGGTGATGGGCCGGGTGCGGCGGGCCGACGCCGCGTTCGCCGATTGCGTCCGTGGTGCGCCGGGGACGCCGCCGCAGTGCGAACAGCTCGCCGGGCTGATGCTGGCGGCACGCGACAACCCGCGCCTGCAGCCGGCGGCGCTGGAAACGATCGGTGCGCTGCAGGCTCAGTCGGCCGAAAACATCGCTCGTGCCTACGCCAGCGAACGGCTGCCGGTGACCTTCAAGGTGATCGTCAACCCGCTGGTCACCTGGATGTGGATCGGCGGCCTGATCGCCCTGGCCGGCGCCCTGATCGCGCTCTGGCCGAGCCGCGGCCGCCGCCGCGGCGCCCTCGTCCGCACCGAGGCCGACGCGCTCAAGGAAGCCAAGTACCGCGAGATCCGCGACGCCGAGCTCGACCACGCCGCCGGCAAGCTCTCCGACGAGGACTTCGCCGCGATCGACGCCGAGCTGCGCCGCGAAGCGGTCGAGATCCTCGACAAGGTGGGGGCGAACGGAAGCGGCAACGGCCGTGCCAACGGCAGCGGGGCGAACGGTTCCGCCCACGGCCACACCCCGGACGAGAAGCCCGAGAGCGTCGAGCGCAGCTAGATCGCCTAGACTTCGCGAACGATGTTCACGTTCTTGAGCGTCATCCAGGTGATTCTTTCCGTCGTCTTGATTTTCCTCGTGCTCCTGCACTCGGGCAAAGACGCGGGCCTCTCCGGTGCCTTCGGCATCGGCGGTGGCGGCAGCTCGATCGGCGGCGGCTCGATGGTAGAGCGCAATCTCGACCGCGCCACGGTCTTCTTCGCCGTCATCTGGGTGCTGAACACCTTCGTCCTCTTGAAGATCTAGAACGGATCTTCCGCGGCCCGGTTAAGAGGGATTGGCGAAACCCCCGCCCGCGCCCGGCGGCGGCGGACACGGCGCGGTGCGGCGTCCTCGGTGCCCACGTAGAGCCGCTACGCGGGCACCGCGTCGTGACCGCATCGCTCGTCACGGACCCTCCCGGACTCGCGCCAGATCCGTTCTAGATCTTCGACAACTTTGTGAGGTTTGTCTGCGTGGTTGACAAATCTTCAATTCTTGTCAATACTGCGTACTCCGGTCTTCGATTTGACAAGGGAGGCATGCAATGGAGGCGCACGCCGATGGGAACGTGTTCGAGGAGGAGCACGGGCACCATCACCATCATCACGACGAGGTCGATCTCAACCCGGCGACCTGGAAGGACGGCAAGCGCTACGCGTGGCTGCTCGGGATCCTGATCCCCCTGGCGCCCTTCATGGCTTGGGGTTTCGTCGAGCTGACCGGCTTCGGCGGCTTCTGGCTGCTCGGTCCGGTGCTCGTCTTCATCGGCTTCCCGCTGCTCGACATCGCCGTCGGCGTCGACCCCAGCAACCCGCCCGACAGCGTCCTCAAGTGGCTCGAGCAGGACCGCTACTACCGCTGGTGCACCTACCTCTTCATCCCGATCCAGTTCGCCGGCCTGATCTTCGCCTGCTGGCTGTGGGGCAGCGGCGACCTCTCGGTACTGGAAAGCATCGGCCTGGCGCTGACCGTCGGCGTCGTCGGTGGGATTGCGATCAACACCGCCCACGAGCTCGGCCACAAGCGGGCGAGCTCGGAGAAGTGGCTCTCCCGCATCGCCCTCGCCCAGACCGGCTACGGCCACTTCTTCATCGAGCACAACCGCGGCCACCACGTCCGCGTCGCCACCCCCGAGGACCCGGCCAGCTCGCGGCTGGGGGAGAGCTTCTGGGCCTTCTTGCCCCGCACCGTTGCCGGCAGCCTGCGCTCGGCCTGGGAGATCGAGGCCGCGCGGCTCGACCGGCTCGAAAAGCCCCATTGGGGACCTCATAACGACGTGCTAACCGCCTGGGCCATGACGGTGGCCCTCTTCACCGGGCTAACGATCGCCTTCGGCACGGTGGTATTGCCCTACCTGGTGGTCCAGGCGGTCCTGGGGTTCTCGCTGCTGGAGGTCGTCAACTACCTCGAGCACTACGGCCTCCTGCGCGGCAAGCGCGATGACGGCCGCTACGAGCGCTGCCTGCCCGAGCACAGCTGGAACAGCAACAACGTCGCCTCCAACGTGCTGCTCTACCACCTGCAGCGCCACTCCGACCATCACGCCAACCCGACCCGCCGCTACCAGGCGCTGCGCCACGTCGAGGAGGCGCCGCAACTGCCCACTGGCTATGCCGGGATGATCGTCCTCGCCTGGTTCCCGCCGCTCTGGCGGCGGGTGATGGACCCGCGCCTGCTCGATCACTTCGAGGGCGACGTCACCCGCGCCAACATCCAGCCGAGCAAGCGGCGGCGGATCCTCGCTCGCTATGGGGGTGGCGCGGCAGCGGTCGAGGGGGCGTCATGAGCCGCTTCGTCTGTCCCAGCTGCGGCTACGTCTTCGACGAGGACGAGGGGCACCCGCGCGAGGGGTTCCCGGCCGGCACGCCCTGGAGCGAGGTCCCCGACGACTGGGCCTGTCCCGACTGCGGCGTCCGCGACAAGGTCGACTTCGAGCCTGCCGAGGACGCTTGACCGGGCCCGCTGCGACGATGGGAGCGATGGCGAGCGCGCGCACCCCCTATCAGGAGGCGGCCCGAGAGCTGCTGCGACAGACCCTGTTTGGGGCCGCCCGCGAACAGCTCGAGGTGCGGCCCTGGTCGGAGGTGACGATGGGGGACATCGCCGCCGCTGCCGGGGTCAGCCGTCAGACCCTCTACAAGGAGTTCGGCAACCGCAACGAGTTTGGATTCGCCTTCGTGATCAACGTCGGCGAGAGCTTCCTCGACGAAGTCGAGGGGGCGGTGCTGGCCCACACCGAGGACCCGCGGGCGGCGATCGGCGCCGCGCTGGAGCTGTTCCTCCGCACCGCCGGCGAGGACCCGCTGATCCGGATTCTGCTCTCCGACGACGGCACCGGTGGCATGCTCCCGTTCGTCACCACCCAGGGACTGCCGGTCGTCAGCTGGGCCACGGCCCGCCTCGCCGGCGTCATCGAGCAAGGCTGGCCGCAGGCGCCGAAGGCCGACGTCGAACTGCTCGCCGAAGCGCTGGTGCGGCTGGCGATCAGCTACATCACGACGCCGAAGCAGGCGCCGGAGACGACTGCGGCGGCGATGGCCGACCTGCTCGGCCCCTTCATCGACCGCGCCCTCGGCACGGCCTGAGGCGCTCAGCCGGCGGCCGGCGCGACGGGGTCGTCGAACAGCTTGCCGGTCCGGATCCGCGCCGCCATCTCCTTCGACTCCTCGCGGTAAACGCGGCCGTCCTCGAACTCGATCGCCGGGTATTTGGTCTGCCCGGAGAGCTGCTTGATCGCCGAGCGGTCGCGCAGCGGTTCGTTGACCACCTCGTACTCGATCCCCTCCTCGTCGAGCGCCTTCTGCACGACCCAGCAGGGGTGGATGCCGAGCTTCAACCAGCCCACCCCGCAGCGATGTAGCTTGACCGCCATCGCGCCACCCTAACGGCAGCTGCGCCGGCGGGCAACAAACCCGGCTGTAACGGCGGATTTACGCAATTTGCCGTATGGACCGGGCTGAGGTGGAATGGGAGGATCAAGCGGTGACTCGTCTCCGCGCGGCCCTGATCGGGGCCTTTGCCATGCTGTCGCTCGCCCTGCCCGCCACCGCCGCGGCCGCCTGGTCGACGCAGCAGCAGGTGATCGGCTTTCTCAGCGAACGGTCGCCGACGATCGGCGTCGACGAAAGCGGCACGATCGCGGTGGGTGTGTCGGCGGTGACGCCCACCGCGGGCGCTCGCTACATCGAACGGCCCCCCGGCCTCGCCGCCTGGAACAGCGCCGGGGTGAAAATCACGGAACTGACCGGCTCCCTGCCGAGCACCGCCTTCGCACTCAGCCCCTCCGGCGCCGCGGTCGCGGTCTGGGCGACGGGATCGTCACTCAACCTGCAGCCCTGGGCCGCCTACAAGCCGGCCGGCAAACCGTGGGGACCGGGGACCCAGCTCGACACCGCCCGCTCCTTCGAACCGCCGATCCCGTTGATCGACGAGGCCGGCCACGCCGCGGTGGTCTGGGCCCGCAAATCGGCCGGCTCCACCTACCTGCTGAACCGGCCCAACGAGGTGGTCTTTGCGGCTCCCACCGCCGGCGGCTGGCCGGCCTCGCCGACGAAAATCGCCGACGTATCGACGCCGGCGCCCCACGACGAAGACCCTGAAGGGGGCTTCTCGTACAACGGCTGCGGGGTGCACTTACGCGCCGCGATCTTGCCCGGCGGAACGCCGCTGGTCGTCTGGGACGACGACTACGCCTCCTGGAAACAGACCGGCGGCCCGAACGACGGCTTCGAGGCCGCGCTCTGCAGTGTCCGCGCCTCGACCGGCGGCGCGCCAATCGACGTTACCCCTCGTCCCGCGGTTGGCTTCTACGTCTCGCCAACCGCGGGGATGAAAAGCTGGACCCAGGTCTCGCTCTCCACTTCGGCCACCGACAGCGCCAGCGCCGTCGTCCTTCGCGGGCTCGAAGACTCGCTCCAGATCGGCGGCTGCCTCGAAGTCGACGCCTGCGCAAAGAACCAGCGGGAAACGAGGGTGGCGCTCGGGACCGGCGCCGCGCTTGCGCTGGCCGGTAGCAGCCCGGTCGGGACGAACGAGAACGTCGCCATTGCCCTCCGCAACGAACGCACCCTGGTCGTCGCCGACTCCAGCACGTCTGTCCTCCGCGCTGGGGTCGGGACCGGCTTTCCGACCCTGACGGCGCTGCCCGAAGATGTCCAGCTGATTTCCGCCGGCCTTGCCCTGAACGACGCCGGCGCCGCCCATGTCGCACTGGTCCCGAACAACACCACCAGCTTCGGTCTCCACATGTTCGACGCGCCGGCGGCGGGAAGCTTCGCGACGGCGCAGGTGGTCGACGGTCCCGGCGCCAATCGCACGCCGTCGTTGGCTCTCGACTGCAAAGGGCTGCCGGTGATGGCCTGGTCGCGTAGCTCGAACCAGATCTTCACCTCGACCTTCGACACCGCGCCCAGCGTCTGCGGCGCCGGTCCGCAGCCCGAAGAACCCACGGCCCCTGGCGGTGGCGGCGGTGGGGGAGGCCCGGCGCCGACGGGTCCGACGGTGACCCAGACGCCCCCGCCGGTTCCCTCCAGCCTGGCGACGGTCGCCAAGCCCGAGGTCGACCCGAACGGCAGCAAGGTCAGCTTTCAGATCACCTGCTCGCCGCTGACGGTCAACGCCTGCGGCGGCAAAACCGTGATCACCAAGGTGAACGGCGGCGGCAAAGCGCGAATCGCAGCGAAGAAAGCGCCGGTGATCGGGTCGCTCAGCTTCTCCGGCTTGAAGCCGGGCAAGTCGAAGACCCTGAAAGTGCCATTGGTGAGCTCGGCCAAGCAGGCACTGAAGGCGGGCAAGAGCCTCAAGGTCGTGATCACTGCCACGGTGCATGACGGCAACGGCCAGGTGAGGGTCACGAACAAAGCAGCAACGCTGCGCCTCCCCGCGGGCTGAACCGGCGTCGTAGGCTGCGGCCATGCAGGCGGCCGAGCAACTCGCCGAGTGGTCTTCCGGGCTGGAGCTGACCGATGTCCCGGCCGAGGTCGCCGACGCGGCGAAGCTGCACCTGCTCGACGCGGTCGGCACCGGGCTTGCCGGGCTGGCCTTTGGCCAGGTGGAGGCGGCGCGGGCGGTTGCGCTGGAGATGGGCGGCGAGCCGGAGGCGACGGGCATCGGCCTGCCGCGGAAGGTCGGGGCCGGCGCCGCGGCGCTGGCCAACGGGGCGACGATGCACGCGCTCGACTTCGACGACACCCACGAGCTGACGCTGATCCACTCCAGCGTCGTCGTGGGCGC
Organism: Solirubrobacterales bacterium; assembly: GCA_035509895.1. Classification (GTDB taxonomy): domain Bacteria; phylum Actinomycetota; class Thermoleophilia; order Solirubrobacterales; family 70-9; genus VAYN01. The sequence continues at coordinate 1,408 of DATKIA010000013.1, read as the reverse complement.
CACCGTGCTCGCGGTCGGCGAGGCGGTCGGGGCGAGTGGGGCGGAGGTGCTGGCCGCCGCCATCGCCGGCTATGAGATCTCCTCGCGGGTCGGCCTCGCCGCGCCGGGGGCGCTACACCTGAGGGGGTTCCACCCGACCTCTGTCTGTGGCGTCTTTGCCGCCGCCGCGGCCGCGGCGCACCTGCGCGGCCTCTCCGCCGAGCAGACCGCCAACGCCCTCGGGATCGCTGGCAGCCAGGCTTCCGGGTTGATGGAGTACCTGGCCGACGGCTCGCAGACGAAGCCCCTGCACGCGGGCTGGGCCGCCCACGCTGGGATCACCGCGGCGGCGCTGGCGGCGCATGGCGCGACCGGCCCGGCGAGCGTGCTCGAGGGCCGCTTCGGCCTCCTCGCATCCCACCTCGGTGAGTTCGACGCGGCGGCGCTGACGGCGGAGCTCGGCTCGCGCTGGGAGACGACGCTGATCGCTTTCAAGGCCTACCCGGTCTGCCACCTCAGCCACTCCACTCTCGACGCGGTTCGCGAGAGCGGGCTCGGCCCCGACGGGGTCGAGGAGATCGTCGCCGAGGTCGCCGGCGACGTCGCCATCGGCCTCGTGCTCGAGCCGGCCGCGCGCAAGCTGCGGCCGGCGACTCCGTACGAGGCGAAGTTCAGCCTTCCGTACTCGATCGCTGCCCTCCTCGTCCGCGGCGAGCTCGGCCTCGACTCCTTCACCGATGAGGCGATCGCCGACCAGCGCGTCCTCGACCTCGCCGCCAGGGTCCGCTACGAGGTGGTCGATTTCGGCCCGGGCGGGGGAGACCTCTCTGGCGGCGTCCGAGCCCGAGCCGGCGGCGAGGAGTTCACGGCCCGGGTCTTGACTCCGCGCGGGACCCCGTCGAACCCGCTCGCCGAGGAGGATGTGCGCCGCAAGTTCATCGCCAACGCCTCGTTGGCGCTGCCGAGGGTGGAAGCGGAGGAGCTGCTCTCGATCCTGAGCGGGCTCGAGGGCCACTCCGCCGCCGGCCTGGGAGCGGCTCTCGGCGGCGCTCCGTCGTCTCAGCCGACCAGGCGCTCGACCGCTTCGGCCCGATAGTCGAAGATCCGCCGCAGGTCGCGGCGGACGAACAGCAGGTTGGCCAGCTCGCCGATCGGGCCGAATGGAATCGCGTAGCGGACACGGTCGCGAATGACGGTCGCGCTCTCACCGTCGGGCTCGAACTCGTGCGTGTGGTGCCAGAGGGCGTAAGGCCCCTTCAGCTGGGTGTCGACGAAGCCGTGCGGCGGCTCCCAGCTCTCGATCCGGGTCGTCCACTCGATCGGGAAGCCATGCAGGCGCAGCCTGTAGTCGAGGAGGGCGCCGGGCGCCATCGTGATCTCGCCGGGCGTCGTTACCTGGAAGTGGAGCCAGGGCGGGGTCATCGGCTCG